>JAKSDJ010000137.1 GCA_022360155.1 Chloroflexales bacterium
TAGAGGACATTTTGACGCGCTAACTCAACACCCAATTCGTAAGCTAGGCGCTCGAAGTCTTCGCCACACACAAAGGCGCGAACGAGATTCATGTAGGTGGTTAGGAATTCACCGAAGTCACGATAGCGGAAGAGTTGTTCCACGCCAGCAAGATCGTGCGCCGGTATATCAACAGCATTGTGTTGAGCCAGTTCGAGCAATGTTTGCGGCGCTACCGCCCCCTCAAGGTGCAGATGCAATTCGACTTTTGGCATGCGTGTGATAAACTCATCCATAGCAGGGGTGAGCACAGCTTACTCCTTCACTTAGTTAACGTTAGGTTCTTTATGGTGCATACAATCAATTTGGTCAGGAACCGGGTGCATAGAAACGTCTAATGATCGAATATGGTCATAACTCGGCGTGTGGCAAAAGGCAAAAAAGGAAATAGCCAATTGCTATTTCCCCACACAGTCAACTGTCTAAACCACACTCAACCCATCCCAACTTCCCAACATGCTTTTAGTTGACACAATTCACGCGATGGGGATATCTGGAGGGGTTGCTTCCCTCCACACATTCAATTTTGACTGCCTCGCATAACAGTACAATCACCAAGCCGCAGAGCAGAGGCAAGATTCTGTGAAACCACAAAGCTCTGCACTCTCTACAGGACTGGCGATACCATACAGTAAAGGTTATTTAATTGATACCTGCCGATTTCAGGCGTTCAGCGTTATCATAAACGATCAATGGGTCGATAATTCGATCAAGATCGCCATTCAAAATGCCGGGCAAATTCGAGAAACTTTGCGTTACTCGATGATCGGTGATGCGATCTTGTGGGTAATTATACGTGCGGATCTTTTCGGCGCGCTCCCCTGTGCCCACCTGGGCCAACCGCGACTCGCCCAACTCGTGTTGTCGCTTGGCCTGCTCGCGTGCATAGAGCTTTGCGCGTAGCACCGAAAGCGCCTTCTCTCTGTTTTTGATTTGGGAACGACCATCTTGGCAAGTCACGACAATCTCGTCTGGCATACCGCCTCGATACACGATACGAACAGCCGAGTCGGTCGTGTTGACGCCCTGACCGCCATGACCCTGGCTACGGAAGGTATCAACCCGCAAGTCCTCATCGCGTAGATCAACTTCCGCTGCTTCCATTTCCGGTAAAACGGCCACCGTTGCTGTGCTGGTATGGATGCGGCCACGAGCCTCGGTTTCGGGCACACGCTGCACACGATGGACGCCGCCCTCATACTTGAATCGACTATAGGCGCCCTCGCCATGGATCTCGACGACAACCTCTTTGAAGCCACCGATGCCATTCTCGGTAAGACCAACTAATTCGGTTTTCCAACCGCGCAGATCGGCATAGCGCTGATACATTCGATAGAGATCGGCAGCAAAGAGGGCGGCTTCATCACCGCCCTCGCCCTGACGGATCTCGATAATGACATCTTTGGCATCATTGGCGTCGCGTGGCAACAAAAGCAGCTTGATCTGATCTTCCAGCATAGTACGTTGGGCGCGCAGGTTTTCTATCTCTTCCTGAGCCAATTCGCGCATGTCCGGTTCCAGGCCATCATTTAGCAGCTCTTGCGTCTCGTCAATACGATGCAGCGTTTGCTTGTATTCACGAAACGCCATCACAACCGCCTCAAGTTCGCTTTGCTCACGAGCGTATTGTTGGAGAAGAGAAGGATTGGTTGCCACATCGGGTTGCGCCATCAGCTCGCTGATGTCATTGTAGCGCGTTTCTACACTCTTCAACTTATCAAACATAACCTCTCCTCAAATAGAGCGGGGATATATTATAGCACAACGATAATCTACATTAAAAACAAGCAAAAACACGGGTAGGCGAGTGAAACTCGCCGCGCCCGTGTCTGTTGATCGCACAATAGCTACGAAAATCGTGACATTTTCTTACGCCGGTTTCGTTCGGCGCGACGACGCTTCTCCTTGCGTTGCTCGCTCTTGGAGACAAAATGCATCTTCTCACGATAGGTCTTGGTGATTCGCTCGGAAACAACGCCTTTATTAAAGCGGCGAATCAGTTGTTCAACACTTTCACCATCTCGTCGTTCTACACGCATCGCTTTGCCCGACTTGATGAACGAAAAAACGTCAATGCATACCATAGCTACACGGCAATGACCTGTCCTGGTAAGGGACAATCTCCCATTTTTTCGCTCATTGCAGTCTGCTTATTCACCCCCTTTACCATGGACTTTGCTTTGGCCACAACCGAAGTCTACACGTAGCATAGGTAACATAATATTGAACTAAGTATAACGTAGAATCACCTGCATGGCAAATGACTGCTCTTATCGATAAGGCT
The DNA here is from genome assembly GCA_022360155.1 of Chloroflexales bacterium. Lineage (GTDB taxonomy): Bacteria > Chloroflexota > Chloroflexia > Chloroflexales > Chloroflexaceae > JAKSDJ01. Next base: position 2,324 of record JAKSDJ010000137.1, read on the forward strand.
TCTGCAAAGCCGAGAGGCAAGTTGAAGGTTCTCTCGCGGTAACCCATAAGTCCCCATCCCGCCCATAATCACAGGACTGTGAATCTCGACAAACCTATCGAGCATCGCACAGTAATCAAAATAGAGATTCGCTTTGTCAGCATCGTTTGATTCACACCCAAGTGTATACCAATGACCAATCGTAACACCGCCCAACCGAGTTTGACCCTGCATCACCGATGCAGATGTTATGCGCTATAATGCATACAAATATCCTCGTTATTTGAAGTAGTACACACCGATAGGAGAAAGCAATGATGCTGCCTGAATTTCGTAACGAGCCTTTTGGCGGTTTTAACTCTTCGGATCGACGTGTAGCAATGCAACGTGCGCTACGCGATGTATCCAACATGTTTGGCGCGACATACCCTCTAATCATTGGCGGTGAGCGCATTACCACCAGTGAAACGATCGCATCGGTCAATCCAGCAGATCCGCGCAAGGTGGTTGGTTATGTTTGCAAGGCTGATGCCGAGTTAGCGAACAAGGCAATTGAGACAGCCACTGCCGCCTTCAAAACGTGGCAACATGTGCCAGTCGAAGCGCGGGCTGGTGTTATCCTCCGCACCGCCGCGATGATGCGTCGCCGTAAAGCGGAATTGGCCGCCTGGATGGTCTACGAGACGAGCAAGAGTTGGCTCGAAGCCGATGTTGATGTAGCCGAGGCAATTGACTTTTGCGAGTTTTATGCCCGCAGCGCGCTACAGCTTCAGGGTACGTCGCCCAACCTGACGCCATTTCCAGGAGAATGCGTTGAGCTACGCTATATTCCCCTTGGCGTTGGTATCGCGATCTCGCCTTGGAATTTCCCGCTTGCGATCATGGCAGGGCTGACTGTTTCGCCCATTGTCACGGGCAATACCATCATTCTCAAGCCCAGCAGCGCGGCGTCCATTATCGCCGCGAAATTTGTCGAAATCCTCGAAGAGGCCGGGTTGCCGCCGGGCGTGGTCAACTACCTGCCTGGTCCTGGCGGCAGTGTTGGCGATGTGCTGGTCGATCATCCCAAAACGCGCTTTATCTCGTTTACCGGCTCGAAGGAAGTTGGTCTGCGCATCTTCGAGCGCGCCGCCGCCATTCATCCAGGGCAGCTCTGGCTCAAGCGCACAATCCTCGAGATGGGCGGCAAAGACGCGATGATTGTCGACGAGACTGCCGATCTTGAGGCTGCCGCCGAGGCGATCGTCACCGCTGCCTTCGGGTTTCAAGGGCAGAAATGCAGCGCTTGCTCGCGCGCTATCATTGTCGAAAGCGTCTACGAACCGCTCCTCAAGCAGCTTGTTGAACGTACTCGCCAACTCAAGCTAGGCAACCCAGCTGAGCCGGAAACATACATGGGCGCCGTGATCGACCAAAAGGCCTTTGATAAGATTAGCAGCTATATTGCTATCGGCCAGGAAGAAGGTCGCCTCCTTGTTGGCGGCGAAGTTGTCGACCACAATCTCCTAGCTGACGGCGGCTACTTCATCAATCCAACCATCTTCGCTGATATCGCCCCCGACAGCCGCCTCACCCAGGAAGAAATCTTTGGCCCTGTGCTGTCCTGCATCAAGGCGCGCGATTTCGACCACGCACTGGAAATTGCCAATGGCACCGAGTATGGCCTCACTGGGTCGCTCTATTCACGCAACGTGGCACGTCTGGAGCGCGCCCGAAACGAGTTCCACGTGGGCAACCTCTATCTCAACCGCAAATGCTCCGGCTCACAGGTTGGGGTCCATCCCTTCGGCGGATTCAATATGAGCGGCACGGATAGCAAGGCAGGCGGGCATGACTATCTGATGCTCTTCACCCAGGCAAAATCTATCGGCGAGAAGCTGTAGCAGTCCAGTCTGTGTCATCTTGCTACCGATCGGCGACCGTAACAAACGGTCGCCGATTTTTTAGCGCTGCAGGAACGAATCTTTGCGCTCAACCGCACTGATACGCCCCAGCAGGTCGAACAGGCATCCCACCTGTTCGGGTAGGTTAACCTACCCAGTAGGGCAAAAAAATCCCCCCCTTTGGTGATTTTCTTCACAAGGAGAAAGCGATATACTCAACATAGCATACTAGCCTTGTTATGCGTCGTGTTCCCCCCGCGAAACAAGACTGGCACATGATCTTACGGAAGGCATTGCGTAGGTAACCATGCGTCGTTGACTGAGCTTCCGGATTCACGCAGAGTCGCGTTGCACAGCGGAAAAACTATCAGCAAAGGAGACGCCCATGACTTATCGGCCAGTCATTCTGGGAATTGTCGGTGACAGCGCCGCGGGAAAGACAACCCTCACTACTGGTATCACCGCCATTCTTGGTACAGACCGAGTCGCCATTCTGGATCTCGACGATTACCTGCGTTATGACCGCGCCCAGCGCCGTGACTATGGCATTACTGCGCTACATCCCGACTGCAATGATCTCGAACGTATGGAGTTGCACCTATCCCAGCTTGCTGCCGGTGAAGCAATTCTCAAGCCTGTCTACAATCACAGTCGGGGGGAATTTGTTGAGCCCATCCTGGTATTACCGCAGCCATTTCTTATTGTCGAAGGGCTGCTGGGGTTTGCTACTCCCCGGCTGCGTGAACAGTACCATGTCAAGGTCTTTTTAGATCCGCCCAAGGATTTGCGCCGCCAGTGGAAAATCAACCGGGACTGTATCTGGCGCGGGTATACTGTAGATCAGGTTTTGGCCCAAATCGATGGCCATACTGGTGATGCCGCCGATTTCATCCAACCACAACGCCGCTGGGCCGATATGGTTGTACGCTTCAGCACTCAGGATGGCTCAACGGATCAGGAACGCTTGAACGCCCAACTCATTCTCCGCCCGACTTTGCCCTACCCCGACCTGAGCGATGTGATCGCCCATTCTGAGCAAGGCTATCCGGTGTTGCATCAGCGGGTCGGGCGCGATGATGGTCGCCTGACCGAGTTTTTGGACATCGACGGGCGTATAACTATTGAGCAGGCGACCGCAATTGAAGCGGCGATCTGGTCGCATCTACCAGAGCTAGCGCCTCTCCAGCCGAAGGATCTTGGTCATTTTCTCGAAGGACGCCAACCACGCCAAAGCCATACATTGGGGCTGACCCAACTGCTTGTTGTCTATCATCTCTGTACCGTTCGCCTAGAAAATGAACAGGTGTACAAATAAATCGTCAGTGACGTGTTAGAGCGCCGCATAGGAAGGCGACACTGTGACGTTTTTTCATTGTCGTTCTCGCCACGCGGTGAGGAGAGTTGCTATGAATAATCAACGACCGATTATTCTCGGTATCGTCGGTGATAGTGCTGTCGGCAAAACAACCATTACAGCCGGACTAATCAAACTGCTTGGTCCCGAGCGCGTAACTCATATCCGTACCGACGACTATCACAAATATGACCGACGGGAGCGGGCGCGGCTCAACATCAGCCCACTACATCCCGACTGCAACTACCTTGATATTCTCACCGCACACCTGGAGCGCTTGCGCGACGGTGAA
>JAKSDJ010000916.1 GCA_022360155.1 Chloroflexales bacterium
GCCCTGCCAGATGGGGGTCTCGCTAGTGATGACGCCCACGCCGCCCCGCCCGGTGAGCAGGGTCAGCGTGGTGAGGAATACGATTAAGATACTGATCACAATCCAGAACCGCCGCGTCTCGCGCCATGTCAGCCGCGCCAACCTGAATTGCAGCAGAGCTAGCAGGAACAGCGGCAACACGAAGCGCAGATCCCAGGTAAAAACGGTTGCGAACACCAACAGCAGCAGCGTGAGCAGACGCGTGCGCGGATCGAGCCGCTGGATGAAGGTATTGCGATCTTTGTAAGGCAGAGTGGCGATCATGGTTTTGACCTATACCATATGCGCTGCACTATGCGATATGGATGATGGGACAGCCTAGGGCTGGTAAAAGAATAGCCTTCCCGCAGGTTGTTGTAACCCTGAGCCCTTCGGCTCCGCTCAGGATGAACTCTGCGAAGGGTCTCATCAGCAGCAAGCCGAGATGCTTCGCGGCGCTCAGCATGACCAAGTGCTGATAAAGGAAATACATGCTCTATGAACCCTTATTGTCCCACCTAATGAAATTTGACAATCAAAATCGGTAGTAGGCAAGAATTAGCAGTGCCGCCTTTAGGCGGTTTTAAGGCAGCGCAGCCGCCTGAAGGCGGCACTACTTCAGACTACTGCGGTTGATTGTCAAATTTCATTAGGCAAGGTTTCAGCGCGGCGCTTCCAACTGTGCCGTTCTCCTTCACACCTCCACAGCTCTCCAGTTCGCCATGGCTCGCTGCGGAGGGATAGAGTGGCGGAATTACCGTCCAAACGGGAAAGAAACGGCGAACTTTGTCTCAGCGACCGGCGCGCGACTGGGCTGCACTCCATCCGGCGATCAAGAAGGGCAACAGGATTGCGGCATTGATCAGGTTCGCCCCAGCAGCGGGCACAAATTGGCCCAGGAAGGTCGTCGTAAATGTGTACCCGTTCCACCAGATGTCGGCGATAGCGGCGAAGCCAATCCCCGCCACAATGCCCAGCGCGCCCCAAACCTGCGCCGCAGCAAGCTCTCGGTTGCTGCGGAAAACGTAGCGTATCACGACGATCAACGCCAAACCAAGTGGCGGTATCCACCAGAACATGCCAGCGGTCCCAGATCCAAGCAAAATTTCGGTGTCGGGGAACAAAAAGAGCAGCACCATTGCAAACGCCGCAACGAGCGCCACGATTGCCAAAACGGCGTCGGTAGCCCGTTCGCGATTGCGAAACGCCATGATCAGACCGGGTACTAAACCCATCAGACCGTTGCCGAGATTCCAGGTGGGAAAGACACCCCATCCGGTCAGCGCGTCGCCCAGGATATTGCCGACAAACCCGGTAAAAAAGCCGACAGCCGGACCAAACGTGAGCCCAAAGAAGATTGGAACAACCACCGCCGGTCGTAACGACACCAGACTGATCGAGGGCAACTGGATCAGGTTGGTGGCCCACGAGAGCACGCCGTAAAGCGCCGCCCCGACAGCCATGTAGACCACTTCACGCGTACCGACCCGCCAGAGCGCCGGCTCGCCAAAAGCCACGCCCAGGCCGTAGGCGATCAGCCCGCCGGCCAGCACGTAGGGCAGCCAGCGGGTCGGAGCCGATGCCTCCTCGCCCTGCAGCGAAGCAACCGCGTTCCCAATCAAGAGAAACACGATCACGATCGCCAATAATGCCACGATCGGAACCAGCGGACGCACCCAGCGGCGCTGTTGTTCGGGAGTCTGCGCCTGCGTCGCCATCACTCTACCTCCTTACTATCGAATGGCATAACACCGAACGCTCTCATGGCCCACACGATAAATACCCCTCAGCCAGGTACGGCGCTAACTCGGCGCTGCCCAAGAAGCGCCCGGTACGCGGCAGGAGCTGCAGGTTGAGTTGGAGCAACGACGAAGGAATGATCCGGCAGCGTTCGAGCCGCGCCGGATCGGACAGCACCTGCTCGGGCGGCCCGTCGGCTTCGATCTGGCCGTCGCGCATCAACACCACACGGGTAGCATATGTTATCGCCAGATCGAGATCGTGGGTGATCACAACGGTCGCCTCCAGGCCACGCAGTGCCCCAATAGTGTGCATCAACGCGATGGTGTTGGCGTAATCCTGGCCGGCGGTCGGCTCGTCGAGCACCAACACACGCGGCTGCATACTGAGCACCGCGGCGATACTCAGGCGCTTCTGCTGCCCGAACGACAGCGAGAATGGCGCGCGGTCGGCGAATCCGTCCAGCCCCACCTGGGTCAGCATGTCAGGCAACAGCGCCTCGATCTCGGCGGCATTGCGTCCTAGGTTGCGCGGCCCAAAAGCCAGTTCTTCGCGCACGGTCGATGCGAAAAGCATGTGCGACGGACTCTGGAAGACATAGCCGACCGTGTGAGCCAGTTGTGCGGTTGTCGAACGGCGCACATCCTGCCCCGCAACGCACACCAGGCCACGCTGCGTCTTGTGCAATCCGATGGTGTGGCGCAGCAGCGTGCTCTTGCCCGCACCGTTTGGCCCGAGTATCGCCACAACTTCCCCCTGGCGCACCGTCAACGACACGCCGCGCAGGACCGGCGCCCCATCGCCATAGGCGAAATGCACATCCTTGAACTCCAGGAGCGGATCGCCTGGGCTGGGGCGGGGACGTGGCGGCACAGGCTGCGACACGCCGTTTCCGCCGTGCTGCAGCGCAATCGTCACCGGCAGCTTTACCTCGCGCGGGTCGGCGAATTGCAGAAAGCCGGCAATGTCGCCGAGGTAGCGCTGCCGTCCCTCGGCCAGGAAGAGCGCCCGCTGTGGATCGGCGGCCAGGGCGTCCTCGACGCGGTGTTCCACCAGCAGCACCGTGCGCCCTTCGTCGGCCAGTTCGCGGAACAGGGCCAGGGCCTCGCGCGCCGACGCTGGGTCCAGGCTCGCCAGCGGTTCATCGAGCAACAAGATGGGCGGCTGCATGGTCAGAAGTCCGGCGAGCGCCACTTTCTGCCGCTCGCCGCCGCTCAAGTGGTGCGTCTCGCGCTGGCGCAGGCGGGTGATCCCCAGCCGCTCCAGGGTCGTCGCCACCGCAGTGTTGATCCGCTCGCGCGACCAACCCAGGTTCTCCGGCCCGAACGCGGCCTGCCGCTCGACATAGCTGGCGACGATCTGCCGCTCTGGATCTTGCAACAGCGTGCCGGTGAGTTGAGCCAGTTGGGCCAGATTCAGGCTCGCCGGGTCTTGGCCCATAATCTGGAGGCGCCCGGTGAATTCGCCGCGATAGCTGCGCGGCGCCAGCCCGTTGAGGCAGCGCAGCAGCGTACTCTTGCCGCTGCCGCTGCCGCCCGCCACCAACAGCAATTCTCCAGCTGCCGCATCGAAGACGACATCCTGTAGCGCCGATTGGGTTGCGGTCCGATAACGAAAACCTAGCTGTTCGATGCTGAGGAGTGGATTGGTCATACTTGGCCCATCAGTTACGATCGCGGCAACCCAATGTCACTTACCCCCTCTTCCCCCCAACACCCTTCTCCCTTAGTGGGAGAAGGTGAGCCGGAGGAGGCCTTACTGCGGAAACGCCCCTCGCCCCTTGCGAGTTTAGAGGCGAACAACACCCATGGTGGGGATGCGATTGACCACATCCCGGTATAGCATGTTCCTTCTCTCCCACACCCTCGCGTGCGGCGGGGCAAGGGGGGCGGAAGAGTGGTCTAGGAGGTGAGGGGTTGCAGGCCGCTCCAACGCCACAAACCGAATGTTCATACTGATGCTCTGTTTGCCCTTGAAACTTGCGGTAGAGAGGAAACGGGCGGGTGCGATCCACCTTTCGTTTAGAATGACATATCTCAATCTCGCCCTGGTTTGAATACCTCGATACAATACTACACCCCCGGCTTGCCAATCACATTGCGTAATGTACCGACGCGCTCGATCTCCAGGACAATCGTGTCGCCGGGCGCGAGCCACTTGTTGATCTCGACGCCGCAGCAGCCAGGAATAGTGCCCGTAGCAAGCAACTCGCCGGGCCAAAGGCGTTCGCCCTGGGAAGCATAGGCCAGCATCTGGCCCAGCGAATGCTGCATCCCGGCGGTGTTTCCATGGCTCCAGACCTGGCCATTCACCCACACCTGCCCATTCAGATTTTCGACGTGGGGCAGAATCTCATCGGCGGTGACGACGACCATGCCCATTCCGTTGGCAAAGTGTTTAGCTTTCACCGGACCGAATGGCCCATCGAGCATCTCGGGGATTTGCACATCGCGAGCGCTGAAATCGTTGACAACGGTGAAGCCGCCGATGGCGTGCAGCGCCTCGCCGGTGGAGGCATTGAAGAGCGGTTGGGCGATCACGACGCCAAGCTCCAGTTCGTAGTCCAGAGCCTGGGTGTACGCTGGCCAGGGAATGATCGCGCCATCGGGGAAAAAGCTCAGGTGGTTGCCCATATAGTAGATGGGCTTCTCGTACCAGATTTTCTTTGGGCGCAGTTGCGGGTGCGTATCGCCGGTTCCCGACTCGTGGGCCTCGACCGCCGCCCACAACTGGGGCAGAAAGCGTTTGACCAGGCCGCGTGTCGCCGCGATCACGTGCTTCTCCCAGAGCATAAAATCCCGGAAAGAGAGCGGCTGAAACGGCAGGAGCGGCGTGGCATCGAAGGTCTGGCCAAGCACGTCTCCCTGTTCCTGAACAGCGTTCAGCACAGCCGCAACCTCTTCACGCAGCGCCTCGCCGCCGCCGAGGAAGGCAATCAGGTCATGGCTCGCTGCCTCTAGCTCTGGTGCGACCGGCGCTCCCGGCTCGCGGTAAAGCGCCAGCGCCGGCTTGAGCGGCGTCCACTGTTCGCCATGCCACACAGCGACCGACGATCCACCTTCGACCAGACGTACACGCTTGAGCTTCATGGTCATTCCCCTTGTTCTGCAACAAGATGAAGGATGAAGGAATGCCGGGATGCCGGGATGTAATGAGAGGATGTAAGTAGAACGAAGCCTTCGAACCTTCGAACCTTACGAATACCAGTGATAAGTTATGAGTGACGAGTGACAAGCCGCTACGCCGTCAATGATCAGCCGTGAGTCGACAATAAACATGCGAACGTTCTAACCTGTCAACCTGCGAACGTCCCAACCTGCAATGGTACGCTGATACCACAGATAAAATGCCAATCGGCGCCGCCGAAGGATGCCAACCCCTGTCCTGAGCGCCGCCATAAGGATGCCAACCCTGTATCAATCCGGCAGGAGAGCCACC
>JAKSDJ010000211.1 GCA_022360155.1 Chloroflexales bacterium
CGCCGATTCGCTGCCAACCAACATCGCAATCATGGGCATCATCCCCATGAGACCCATCATGATGCCGAAGACAATGCCGCCGGCAACTCCGCCAATAATACCGCCGATCAGTTTTTGTGGCAGTGCAGTGTTTTGCTGAGAGAGGGTGGTCATGTAGAATTCCTCCTTTGTGGCTCAGATATGTATGATTGGGGTGTTCTACCCAAGAGGAATCTACACGACCTTTGGGGAAGCTACCGTAAGCTAGCGCACATTTCGCATCATACCTTGTTATCTTGTTATGCAGATTTGGCCGCTGCCGGTAGCGTTGGGATCATGAAGTGTGTTCGATCGCTTCAGTATGGTTACTGTAGCCCATCTTGATCCATCCTTTTTTGATTGCATAGATCACGGCCATCGTACGGTCGTTGACCTGGAGCTTCGAGAGGATGGAGGTGATATGGTTCTTGACTGTCTGTCCGCTAATGCTTAGTTCGTTGGCGATCTCCTTATTCGAGAGACCACGGGCAATACAATCGAGGATTTCGATTTCACGACTGGTCAGCGGCGCAAAGAGCGCACTGGTCTGCTCGTCTTCGGTTGCAGCCAGTTCACGAAATTGGTGAAGAACACGGGTCGCAACATGGGGTTTAGCTAGAACGCTCTCGTTGATCAGATAGCGGCCCTTGGCGACCTCGCGAATATAGTAGAGCAAATCGTCGGGGTTGACATCCTTGGAGGAATATGCCGCCGCGCCAACTTTGATCGCCTGGAACAGCTGATCATCGTCTTCATACACACTGAGCACGATAATACCGATACGCGGGTCGCGTCGTTTGATGACGCGCGCTACTTCCAACCCATTCAGACCTGGCAGATTGATATCCACCAGCACAACATCGGGCATTAGCCTTTCCGTCAGTTTGATCGCTTCTTGTCCATTCTCCGCCTCGCCAACAACTTCCATGTCCTTGGCGTCTTCTACACTCCAGCGGATACCCTGGCGAAACAGTGGATGGTCATCGATGACGAGCACCTTTATTTTCATAGACATAGTCGTTATCCCTACACGTACGAACAGTTGCGCCAGAAGCCTGCTGAGAAGCATCGGCACAGCCGTTCGGCGCTCAGCCGTATCACCGAAGTGGTAATGTTACGGCAACTTCGGTTCCATGCCCCGGATGCGAGGTGACGACAAAACGCGCACCGATTAAATCTGCTCGTTCGCGCATACTGGTTAGCCCCCAACTCTCACGACCGGCCCGGCGCGCGACATCACGCGGATTGAAGCCAGGCCCTTCGTCACGAATTGTTAGGAATAACTGCTGCTGTCGCACGGCCAGGATGACATGCACAGCAGCGCCACGAGCATGCTTGTGCGCATTTTGAAGCGCCTCCTGCACGGTACGATAGAGAACAATTTCGACCTCAGGCGCTAGGCGCGGCAATGTGTCCGTCTCGAACGTAATACCTGGATTTCGGGTATCACGATAGCGGCGGATGTAGTCGTGGAGGGCTGCCGTTAACCCTTGCTCGGCAAGCTGTCCTGGCCGAAGATTGGCAATGAATTGCCGTATCTCGTGTAAGCCCTCGCGGGTCGCACCACTCAAGCGATCAAGGAGCAATGTCAAATGGTCTATCCGTTGCTCGCGTAATAAGGTACGGCTCTGTTCCAGCCCCATCAGCGTGTTGGCCAAAACCTGAGCCGGACCATCATGAACTTCGCGGGCAAGCCGCGCTCGCTCCTCTTCGCGTCCCGTAATAACCTGTGACCGCAATGCCTGTACCCAAGGATCTGCCGGTTCACCTTCGCCACTACCGCGCAATGTTGCGCTGCTCATATCAATCTGACGAGTAAGCTGATCGAGTTGCCTGAGGGCGCGCTGCAGCTTCTGAGCTTCCTGCGCCAGCTTGTCATAACTGGTGCGCAAGGTTTGTTCGCGCGCAGCAAATTCAGCAGCTGTCGGGAGACCATGCTCGGCAGCAAAGCGAGATTGAAGCACAGCTTCATCAAGTACGCGCTCGATTTGGCGCAACTCAACCTTAATGCTCGCTTGTCGCTGTTGAGCCGACTCGGCAATAGTACGCAACTGGGACAACTGTTCAGCGACTATCGACTGAGCCGCCTCTAAAAGTTCGGACGGCTCGACGTTCACGGCGGGCTCCTTCATGGCATCTTCAGACCTGAGTTCACACAAGTATAGCATATGCACCAACGAAACAGCAACAAATGCAGGGTATTTGTTCGGAAAAAACGTTATAATTTAGTTATTTCAGCATATGGATCTGGAATAATTAACTTAAATTTTACCAGAGATTTAGAGGAGGCGGGGAAACGAGGAGACGAGGAGATTTAGGCGCCCCTGTGTGTGCTTGCGGGTGCGGCGGCGCCGGGGCGCCGCGCCTTGTTTGTAAAGTTAGATCCACGTAAACTTTCGCAAAATATCACAA
>JAKSDJ010000497.1 GCA_022360155.1 Chloroflexales bacterium
AAAATCTCGGCAATATTTATGGTCGACGTGGTCGCCACCACGAAGCAGAACAGCTTTTTCGCGCAGCCCGCGGGCGCTATCTTGTCACCGGCGATCAACAGCATCTTACTCGAGTCGAAAACAGCCTGGCCTATACCCTCTCACTCCAACACAAGTTCCGCGATGCGACAGTGCTCTACGAACAAGCGCTAACCCGAGCCGAAGCAACAGGGCTGATTGTCACCCAAGCGGAAATCGAATGTAACCTGGGCAATCTTGCGCTATTCCAGGGTCGCTATGATCGCGCGCTCGACTATCTGGAACGATCACGGCGCAAATATGCCACACTTCAGATGCCTCATGAGTTGGCGATCGCCGAACAAGAGCTGGCAAACGCCTATCTTGAGCTAAATCTGGCCCCCGAAGCAGTGGACATCTATGCGCATGTTGTCCCGACCTTCGCAGAACTGGGGATGCGCGCCGAGCAGGCCCTCGCGCTGGCTAATCACGGGTATGCTCGCCTGCTGATGGGCCATATAGCTCAGGCCCAGGAGCTTTTACACGAAGCGCACGTGCTCTATGCAGCCGAGGGCAATGCTGTTGGTGCAGCAATAGTGACACTCGCTGAAGCAAGACTCGCCTATGCGAACAACGATTTTGCGACAGCAGCCACACTTGCCGCACAAGCCGAGGAACCACTGGCGCAAGCCCAAACCTGGGGCCAACTGCTCCATACCCGCTGGCTGAAAGGCGAAGCAGAACGCTTAGAAGGAAAAACCTCCGAATCCAGGGCGATCCTGGAAACAGCATTGCGCGATGCTGAACTCCAAGTCGTTCCGCAGATAGTACAGCGTTGCCACACCGCACTGGGATTGCTCGCCGCGGACGCAGGCGAAGCAGATCATGCCGAGAGAGCCTTTCAAAAAGCGGTTAGCGTGATCGAGGAATTACGTGCGCCGCTGCCTGCCGAAGAATTTCGCACGGCCTTCTTTGCCGATAAGCTCACTCCATACACCGAACTCGTGCGGCTGTGCCTGGCCGAAGCACGCAGAAGGCGGGTGGAGGAAGCGCTAGGCTATGTCGAACGCGCCCGATCACGTGCATTGGTTGAGATGCTAGGCAAGCACCTTCCACCACGGTACAAGGCGCGCGATCCTTTCGAAGCCGAACTACTGGCGCGCTTGGAAGAACTACGCGAAGAATTGAACTGGTTCTACAATCAGGTCAACCGCATGGCCGGCGGGGAAACACTCCGCAGTGCTGCGGCAATCGCGGACCTCGACAACGCCGTACGCGAGCGTGAAGCGGCCATTGCAGAAATCAATCGCCAACTCAACCAACGCAGCACGGATGGCGCATTCAACAACAATGCAACGCCGACCACAAATATCGACATCGTTAAGCTGCAGCGTGATCTTGGAACGGATACAGCGCTAGTCGAATATTTCAGCCTCGATGGAGAGTTGCTAGCCTTTATCGTTACTAATCAAGGGGTTAATGTCGTTCGCAATCTGGCTCATGAGCAACAGATCGAGGAGGCTGTAACCATGCTGCGCTTCCAGACCGACACGCTCCGCCATGGCCGCGAGCGTATGCACGGTCACATGGATCGTCTGGCCCAGCGAGCGTCTCACTATCTCCAAACACTCTATAATCTTGTACTCGGCCCGCTCGAAGCGTATCTAGGCGAACGCCGGTTGGTTGTCATACCATACCGGGCATTACACTACGTTCCGTTTCACGCGCTCCATGATGGAACGGCGTATGTCATCGAACGACGCGAAGTATGCCATGCACCGAGCGCAACAGTTCTTGAACTGTGCCTTGCGCGGCCACAACGCTCGCTGCAGCGTGCGGTGCTCTTTGGTGTGCCAGACGAGCATGCACCGCGAGTTCGTGATGAAGTCGAGGCCCTCGCATCGCTCTTCCCTGAAACGATTGTCCAACAAGATGAACAGGCGACTCGAGCAGCATTACATATGCATGCCCCACAAGCCGATGTTCTACACTTGGCTTGCCACGGTCAGTTTCGGCCCGACAATCCGCTCTTCTCGGCATTGCAACTTGGTGATGGCTGGCTAACCGTGCGTGATGCGTACGATCTCGATCTCAATTGTGAGTTGGTAACCTTGAGCGCTTGTGAAACAGGTGTTAACGCGGTGGCCTCTGGAGACGAACTGATTGGCTTGGCCCGCGGCTTCTTTTCCGCCGGCGCACCCACATTGCTGGTCAGTCTTTGGACAGTAGATGATGACTCAACAGCCGCGTTGATGCATGACTTTTACACACGCCTGAAAGCAGGAGAACGCCCGGCTGCAGCGCTACGCAGCGCCCAAATAGCCCAACTCGAACATTACCGGCATCCTTTCTTCTGGTCGCCTTTTGTGTTACTTGGGCGTTGGTAATTGCAGGCAAAACTATGTATTTTTTACGTGTCAGCACCCTCCATGATCATGGTGGAGTTTGAAGATCAGAGATGCTTCTCTATTCTGGAAAGACCATGTTCAAGATCGATTTCTAGTTTGACAGAATACGCTACGGTGCAGACAAACTGCCATGACCGTAGAACATTGTCACAAGGAAATGCTCCAAGCCAAGCCTGGTCTAAGGCGACAGAATTCGGAAAGGGACAAAATATATGCGCTACTCACTGTTCCATTGGGGTTGTTTGCCAGCTCTCTTGCTCCTCGTCCTCGGCCTGTCTGGGCCAGTGAGAACTTCGCAAGCTCAACATAACACAGATTCGTATGTACCTAATGAAGTGCTGGTCAAGCTCAAGCCACTTCCCCCAACTAATCCGCCAGCCATCTATAATACTGTCATTCGCAACGTCATTCGTGCCATTGGCGGCCTTGATCGGGTTAACATCGATCAGTTCGGCACGCGACCGATCTATCGGCTGCACATTACCGATGGCAGTTCCCCTGCCGACAAAGCCGAAGAACTGCGGCAAGACAAGCGCGTTCAATTTGCCGAGCCAAATTATCTGGGCCAGACGCCGGAAGGACGAATGCGGGCTTCTTGGGCGGTTGGCAGCGAATCCGACTTTGTAACTCAATGGGCGCCGTACAAGATCAGGCTCAATGAGGCTCACGCGATAACCCGTGGTAAGGGAGTTACCGTGGCAATCCTCGACACTGGCATTGATCGCAACCATCCTGCCTTTGCCAATACGGAGATTCTGCCAGGCCGTGACTTCGTGGATAACGACCGTGATCCAAGCGAGGTCGGCTCCAAAGAACAAAACATCACTTATGGTCATGGCACTCACGTTGCAGGG
>JAKSDJ010000244.1 GCA_022360155.1 Chloroflexales bacterium
GTTTCCGTACAATGGGTCGTCATGTGGGGCGACATGCCTTCCATATGGCCAATGTTGACCCGCTTGCGGGGTAATTTCATGAACCGATTCCGAAAATGCGCGAACGGTGAGTACTCAGCGTTTGTTACGACAATCAAGCCATTCCATAGCAACCATATCACTGTTAAGCTAGATTTAGGCTCTCATACTTTTATACATAGGAACTGGGAAATCTTACCTCGACTTTTCAGACAGTCCTAACCTTATTCGCTATTCGCTTTCGATAGACCTTCCTTTTGAAATCTGGTATAATCTTCGTAGACTTACTCATTCAATGAATATAGTGGAGATGAACTCATGGGCCTTTTTTCACGCGGGAACGGCCCGGTCACCGAGCAGCAAGTGCTAGCAGCGCTGAGTAAAGTGCAAGAACCGGAACTAGGCGGTGACCTGGTCTCGCGCAAGATGATTAAAAATGTGACTATTCAAGATGGCTTTGTTGCTTTTATCATCGAACTGACCACACCCGCCTGTCCGCTCAAGGACCAGATCCGAGAAGAGGCTGAGGCGGCAGTCCGCACAATAGCTGGCGTCACCAATGTTGGCATCGAGTTTACGGCGACCGTGCGCCCGCGCGGCGGCATACCCGAACAAGCGCCTATCCCTGGCGTAGCCAACGTCATTGCCGTAGCAGCCGGCAAAGGCGGCGTGGGCAAGTCTACCGTTGCGGCGAACCTGGCTGTAGCCCTGGCTCAGGAAGGTGCGCGCACCGGCCTGCTCGACGCCGATGTCTTTGGACCTTCTATGCCGCTCATGTTTGGGGTAAAAGGCCAGCCCGAGGCTTTCCAGGATGAAAAGGGGCAGGCGATGATGATCCCATTACAAGCCCACGGGATCAAGCTGATCTCAATTGGTTTTCTGGTTGACGAGAGCCAGCCAGTAATCTGGCGCGGGCCAATGGTGACGCAACTTCTCCGACAGTTTCTCTATAACGTTGACTGGGCGCCTCTCGACTACCTGGTTATTGATATGCCTCCTGGCACAGGTGATGTTGCGCTGACGTTGGCTCAATCGCTTCCCCTCACCGGTTCATTGATTGTCACCACGCCGCAGATGGTGGCGACTATCGATGTTATTAAGGCGATGGAGATGTTCAAGAAAGTCAATGTTCCGCTCATCGGCATCGTCGAGAATATGTCCTATTTTGTCGCCCCTGACACCGGCCAGCGTTACGACATCTTCGGGTCTGGCGGCGGCGACCGGCTTGCGGCCCAACTAGGCATCCCCCTGCTGGGCCAGATTCCGCTGGGGATCAGCGTACGCACCGGCGGCGACAGCGGGGCGCCGGCTGTGATCAGTGACGAACCTGATGCTTATGCCGAAGTCTTCCGCGCGATTGCCCGCAAGATTGCCGCCCAAATCAGTATCATGGCATATGCCTGATGTTGACAAGGTGATGGGATGAGCGGCGTCAAATATAGCATGCACGTCTTTCGGTTTGAGAGGCTGTCTGAAACGCACCTTATGTGAATGTGGCAGCCAAGTCGCTGCATGTCAGGAATACAACCTTGCGTCTCACTATCGTGCGCCTCGTATCAGTGTAAACTCTTTTCAGCCAGCCTCGTAGCGCTTGGCCACGATTTACTCTGCGACAAATGGGAGATTAGACATGAGCAATGACACAATGGCGAGTGTCATGCCGCTGACCTTTGTTGAGCCACAGCAGATTCCGCACTATCACACCGATACCCCGGCCCGCGACTCGTTCGGGCGTCGAATCGACTACCTACGCGTCTCGCTCACCGACCGTTGCAACATGCGCTGTGTCTATTGCATGCCGGTCAACATGCAATTTATGCCTCGACCCGAGTTGTTGAACAACGACGAGTTGCTCCTGGTCATTCGCGCCGCCGCCGCCGCAGGGTTTCGTAAGATTCGGCTCACCGGCGGCGAGCCAACGCTACGGCGCGACCTGGTCGAACTAGTACGCGCGATCAAAGCCACCCCAGGCATCGAACACATCGCGATGACGACCAATGCCCTACGCCTCCGCACCCTGGCCCAGCCGCTCAAAGGGGCCGGATTGGACCGGGTCAACATCAGTATCGATAGTCTCGACCCCCAAAAGTTCCGCCAGATGAGTCGCGGCGGCAGCCTGGAGGAAGTCTGGGCAGGCATCGAAGCAGCAGTCGC
The DNA here is from genome assembly GCA_022360155.1 of Chloroflexales bacterium. Lineage (GTDB taxonomy): Bacteria > Chloroflexota > Chloroflexia > Chloroflexales > Chloroflexaceae > JAKSDJ01. Next base: position 2,173 of record JAKSDJ010000244.1, read on the forward strand.
AGCCGGATTAGAACCGATCAAACTCAACGCGGTTGTTGTGCGGGGCATGAATGACGAAGAGGTTGTTCAACTCGCGGCGCTAACCCTACAACATAAGTGGGAGTTCCGCTTTATCGAGGTTATGCCGCTGACAGGCGTAGCTGGGCTGGCCAACGAGGGTGTGATCAGCAGCGCTGAGTTGATCGCGCGGATCGAGGCGGCTTTTGGCCCGCTGGAGTCACTTGGTCATGCGAGCAGCGACCCGGCGCGCCGCTACCGCATTCCGGGTGCGCCCGGCAAACTTGGGTTCATCAGCAGCGTGACGGACCCCTTCTGCGCAACCTGCAATCGTATGCGCCTGACTGCCGATGGGCGCTTGCACCTCTGTTTGCTGCGCGATGATGAAGTGGACTTGCGTGCAGCAATTCGCAACGGCGCGACACAGGAGCAAGTCGAACAGATCATACGCCACGCTGTGCAAATCAAACCTTGGGGCCACGGCCTCCCTGATGGAATCCTGCCAACGCTGCGCGGCATGTCGCAGTTAGGCGGATAGGACTGTCTGCCAAATTTACTCGGACGACGCCTCATCAGCGCGATCTCGCAACATTATCATCGTCGCCAACATTGTGACAATCAGTTGCTCCACGCCGTTGTGCAACGTGACGACGACACCTTCGCAGACAGTGAGGGTTCTGCCAGGCTTGACAACACGTCCACGTGCAACAAACAAAGCGCCCGCCGCTGGAGCGACAAAGTTGACCTTGTACTCAACGGATAGAACCGTAGCATCAGCGGGCATCAAGCTGAACGCCGCGTACCCGCAAGCGCTGTCGACAATCGTTGTCACAATCCCGGCGTGCAGAAAGCCGTGCTGCTGCGTGAGATCCGCCCGATAGGCAAGTTCGATATCGACCGCTCCCGGCGCTACCGTTGTCATTCGGGCGCCGATTGTTTGCATCACTCGCTGGCGATTGAAGCTCGAACGCACCCGCTCCTCGAAATCAGGATTCTGCGGATCAAAAGATGATGGAGGGAAACCAAGCATCGTATCACTTCATCCACTTCGCCGCTTCCCATCCTAGGTGATGGTGCGCATTGAAGAGCCGTAGGACTGCTTGGGACTGCCATGCGACTGCGCCAGCGCCCCAATCGACCACACTGATCGTCGCTACATCAAGGAACATCCGCCGCGCCGTTGACAATGGCGCTCCCATCGCCGCACAGAGCAGCGCCTTGATCACGCCGACATGGCTGACAAGAACGATTGACGCGCCTGTATGGATTGCTGCCAACTCGTGTATATACTCCAGGGCGCGGGCTTGAATATCTTCAAGCGACTCGCCGCCAGGCGGCGCGCAGGACGGATCGGACTCCCAGCGCGCCAGCAAGTCGGCAGCGAGCTGGCCACGCGCAATGACTTCGGCACGACTCAGGCCTTCCCACTCGCCAAAAGCGCCTTCAATCAGCCGCAGATCGATTGTGGCATTTAGGCGGCTTTCCTGTGCAATCGCCGCCGCTGTGTCGGCTGCACGCCGGAGCGGACTAGTGTAGATTGCCGCAATTGGTAGCGGCGCCAGCGCCTGGGCGAGTTGCGCGACTTGCCATTGGCCTCGCTCGGTTAGCGGGTCATCGCGGCTGCCCAGATAACGCATTTCGGTGTTAGCCGTCGCCTCACCGTGACGCACCAGAAAGAGGCGTATGAACGTCTTTGACATTGCTTCGCTGCTATTTGATAAACTCGTTTGTAAACCCGTCTTCCACATTCATTGGCCCGGTCAGCAATTCGGCGGCGAGCATCAGCTCGGCAGTCTGTTGCCAGGTCTCCAGATCGGTATAGCCTAAACCTTCAGTTGTTGTCTGATCGCTATACCAGTAGGGCAAGCTCTCTTGCAGAACTTGGCGTTGGAAATCTGGATCGCCTAGCTGCGCCTCGGGCACTTGCTCGACACTGATTGCAAACGCTGCCTCGGGATCATCAAGGGTATCCTGGAGGCCCCGCAGCGATGCTTGAACAAAGCCACGCACCAGATCTGGCTCCTGCGCAATCAGTTGCTCGCTAACCGCAATCCCATTCGCCGCCAGGGGAAACACATCGGCTACCCGCAGAACATTGGCCTCCTGACCTTGCTGGCGAAGCAGCACTGGTTCGTTCATACCATAGCCAGTCGCCACTTGCACCTTGTCCTCCAGCACTGCCTGTGCTTGAGTGAAGCCGATCTCCTGAACATTCAAATCGCTCTCTTGTAGGTTCTCAGCATAGAGCAGCGCAAGCAGCGCATAATAACTCTCGCCGAAGCGACCCGGAATACCAATACTCTTGCCCTTGAGATCTTGAGGACTTGCCAGCGCCACGTTCGCCTTGCTAAAAAAGACCACCGGGAATTGCTGGTATAAGGTCAACACCGTCTTGACCGGCAAACCCTGTTGGCGGGCCAGCAATACCGACGTACCGCTCGTTGTGGCGAACTCGACTTGGCTCGCGGGCCACGTGGCTGCCCGCTGGGTGACATCATTCTCGAAGTTATAATCGAAGGCCACATCCAAGCCAGCCTCGGCGTAATAGCCTTTGGCCGCTGCAACATAGTATGGTGCAAACTGAACATTTGGCGTGAACGACAACGCCAGCGTCACCTTACGCAAATCCGTGCTGGTTGTATCTGTTACCGCCCCCTGTGACTCTGTGGTCGGCGGAACTGTTGTTTCTGTGGTGGATGTAGTAGATGCAGTTTCCCCACACGCTGCCAAAATCAGAACGAATAAGACCAACAGCATAAACCGTTGGAACATACAAACACCTCATAATGTTACGAATAACGCATAGAGATAACAAGCGTTCCCGTTAATCATATTTCCCAGCGCACCAATACCCGTTCGAGTAATGACGCCAGCACGTAAAAAGATAGGGTAATACCGGCCAGGGTAACCAGCGCAACAAAGATCAGTGGTGTATCGAAGAGGCCGCGAGCAATGTTAATAAGCGCGCCAAGGCCTTCGCGCCCGGCAACGAATTCCCCAACGACTGCCCCCGTTGTCGCCAGAGCCAGGCCGGTGCGAATACCGCCAAAGAGCACCGGCAACGCCAGCGGAAGCTCGACATAGCGCAGCATCTGCCAGCGACTCGCACCGCTAATCAGAGCCATCTCGCGGAGTTCGCGGGGAATACCGCGCAGGGCGACGATAGTATTGATCAAGACAGGGAAGAATGTAATCAGCGCGGCAACCAGGATTTTCGCTTGCAGCCCGGCGCCAAACCACAGGATGATCAACGGTGCAATCGCCACGATAGGCACCGCCTGACTCGCGGCTAGCAACGGCGCCAGACTGCGCTCCAACCAAGTTGTGTGGGCCAGAACATAGCCAATCATAAGGCCGATGCATAGCGCCAAGCCAAAGCCAACCAGAGTCGCGCGCAGCGTTGCCCAGGTATGCGTCCAGAGCAGGCCGCTGTTTGCAGTCGCCGCAAAGCGCTCGACGACCAGCAACGGACTGGGCAAGATGAACGCCTGGTAGTTCCCCAGGATAGCGATCGCTTGCCACCCTAGAATGAGCAACAGCAACGCAATAGGCATGCCCATCCAGCGCCAATCGCCCAGGGCCGGGCGGCGCGCCTGCCAGTCCGTCTCTGATATTGTCACTTTTCGGCGGTGAGAAATTGGAATTATCTGTTGCATTCTCGTACCTCACAAAACAAAAACCCCGAAGCGAAATCGCTTCGGGGGCTGAGTACATAACCACACTTTGCGTCGCATTAGCCTAACGACGGGCAATGCGACGCAAAGTGTGTTGCAAAAAAGCATTGCCAAAGATAAGACATAGTACTAAACGCTACATCTTACCTTCTGCTCGTGCAGATGTGCAACTGATCAGGTTGTGTACACAGGATTTCTTTACATCCGGACTATAACCGTCGGCCCCGGAATCTCACCGGATCATGCGCGCCTCTCAACACGCTCGTGGGCTGTACCACCGATCGGGAATTTCACCCTGCCCCGAAGATCCTGTACTTTCTATAAGGAGGATAGCACGAGGTTAGGGATGGTGTCAAGCAAGTTGCCAAACCTCAACTGTGCAACTTTTCACACAACCCATTTTAGTCACAATTCGGCGGAGTCTAGAGCAATCTATTTGGAGAGGCATACCGTCTTATTCACAATTCATAACGGTAATCATCAGGGACCAACTGTGACCAGCGGACGCAAATCGTTGAGAAGCTTGGAGCCGATCCCGGTCACATTCCCTAGATCATCAACCGATTCAAACGGCCCTTCGGTCTCACGATAGGTAATAATCCGCTCGGCCAGTTTTTGCCCAATACCATCGAGATCTTCGAGTTCGGCGGCGCTGGCGGTATTGAGATTTACCAGATTGCTCGCTGAAGATGCGGAGGAATCCATACCAGCCCCTGAACCAGCTACTGGTGCGGCTGTCTCACCAATGCGCAGAATATGGATGTGCTGCGCATCCTCGATATGGGCAGCCAGGTTGATCCGCTCACTATCGGCGTCGTCGGTAAGCCCGCCGGCAGCCAGAACAACATCTTTGATCCGAGCATCGTGAGGCAGTTTATATACCTCAGGGCGAGCTACCGCACCCGTAATATAGACCGCAACATACTTGACAGGATCAAGCGCAGTTGAATCGGTTTTGCGAGCAATGACTGGCGTAACGGCGGGAACGGCCAACAAGATTCCCGATCCTTTGTCTGCCTGGATTAGGCCAGATGTTGCAACATAGCTGGAACCCGTATCAGAAGGTATGACAAAGCGAAAAGCCAATAATGCCAATCCCACAACGACACAACCAAGCGCTGCTGGGCGAATAAACCTATGCCACGAGAATTCCAGCTCTTGCATTGTTTGCTCCTTCAACGGCAAGCCCTACGACCATACGTCGTGATTATTGTTCAGGCGCGCTGTGTTCAGCAATGCCGAAAATCTCCTATTTTGGGTTAGTACTGTGCTTATGCCAGGTAGGACACTTGTTGAGACAACCCACATTTAGACGGGCATCCAGCGTAGCAGCGCTTGTTGGGCATTCTGCTGCGGCTTCTCAGAAAGTGCGGCTATCACTTCACGTATGCGCTGACGATACCCATGGGAGAGGCTCGCACAGATTATCTGCGGAGTTACCTCATGGGCAAACTCGTAGACGATACTACTGGATGCTAGGGCATTGGGAAGCAATCCTGTCGCGCCATGATCCAGCAGCGCAGGCGACCGCGAGAAAAGTGCTCGGGAGATCGGATCGGCGCCGGCGGAGAGACAGTATATTTCACGGATCAGGCCGCGCGCCAATAACAGCTCGACGCTCTCTTCTAACTCCTGCGCCGTTTGGGTGACGATTTGCGCAAGCAGTGGCAGATGAAAGCTGCCGTCTATCGCTGCTGTGATCCGAAGCGCCTCCCGCGCCGGCGGAGTCAGTCGCCCTAGGCGCGCCGAGATCACTGCGCGTACACCTGCCAGTACACCGATATCGTCATGAGCTAGGCGCTGGCGATCCAGCATCACACCGTCTTTTCCGGCAGATAGAACACCACATCGCTCTAGTTCGCGCAAAAATTGCTCTAAGAGAAACGCATTACCTCCCGAGCGCTCGCTCAAGCAGGCAACCAGATCCGCGATCTGGTGATGCTCCGCACCGAGAATCATCCCAGCCAGTTGGGGGATCGCCTGCGACTCTAGCGGCAACAACGTTATCAGAGCAACTCGTTGCTGTTGTTCCATAGCGTGGCAGAGGCGCAGCAATGCATGAGTCTCATCAATCTCGTCTGATCGATATGCTCCTACCAACCAGAACGAAGCCTGGCTCAGGCGATGTAGCAAATATGGCAAGATAGCAGAGGAGCGCCTGAACTTTATTGGAGATGAAACCGGTGAGCGGACTCCCACCCCGCTGTAGCGATATACCACCGAGCAACTCGAACTTTAGACACTCATCCATATGAGATGGCCTTTCTTCTCGGCTGGCGCCAAGAGCAATAGCTTGTTCAAGTCACCCAGGGGTGCAATGAGAACAACGATTGATAATAGTATCCAACTCGATTGAGAGATGCAACCCAATAGATTCTTGTCGAGAGTAAGAACAACTGGAGGTTATAGTTCAGTACTGAAGTACCAGCAATAGATTGCCACCCCCAAGATCAGCACCCTAGTACGACAACGAGACATGTCATTCTGAACGAAGTGCAGAATCTCGTTGCCAAAGGGTGCAAGACCCTTCGCTTCGCTCAGGGTGACATCGACAGATCCCGTTCCGATGCGGTGCA
>JAKSDJ010000266.1 GCA_022360155.1 Chloroflexales bacterium
CCGTAACCGTTGAGGTTATCGGGATGGCCGTAGACGCCGTGATCGAACACAACCACAACACGCCGCCCGCGCTTACGGGTCGTATAGTGGCGCAGCAGCATAACCAACTGCGCTTCGTCGTCATGGTCAGCCAAGTTAAGGTTCGGCAGTTGCCCAATCAAATTGTGCCCATCAACAAGAACTGGCATACCGCTGACTCTATCACGGAACTGCAACCTGCGCCATTGTACAGTCGTCTCATGCTACAGGTATAATAGGGAAAAAGCAGATGATAACCGTCGGAGATTGAGCGAGTCACGAGCTCTACGGCCTATGCTGCCAACCGGCAAGCGCATCTGAAACCGTAACATGTTACGATCTTGAAAAATCATATGTTTCTTCCCGCTAATTCTGGAGTTACAGTATGTCAGAAACAAAAGTCTTTACACCGCCAAGATCACAACCCAATGAAGAGCGCTATCGCCGCCGCGAACGTGGTGATCAGGCTCGCCGCTGGGGATTGATGTTGCTGCTGGTTGGCGTGATTTGGCTGGTCTTTCAGTTGAGTAACCAGAGCAATTGGTTTGGTTTTGGCTTTGTTGAAGGGACAGTGAGTATTCCGCCGCAAACGCTGGAAGGAAACGCCTTGCAAGTCGTCGGCGTCAACGACTATATCGAATTGGTGCATCATAATGGCCCAGGGATTGAAGTGCAGTCGACCCTGCATGGCTTTGGTTGGAATATCAACGCTGCCCGCGACGACGCCCGAAAGCTTGATATACAGATAACTCAAAACAACGACACCGTACGTATCGAAGTAGAGCGACCCCCATCAGCCTTATTGTTCGGGCGTTCTCCTTATGCGGAACTGCGCATTGCTGTTCCCGCCAACGTACAGCTTGATATCGAGGCGGTCAACGGCGAATTGACGGTACAAGATATTCGGGCCAATGGCGAGTTACGCACAACCAATGGCGACATCGAAGTCGCCAATACACAGGGCGATCTGGTCTTCAGGACAATCAATGGAGAGATTTACCTAAGCCGACATCGCGGTTCGTTATTCCTTGACACCATCAACGGCGATATCGAACTTGTGGATGGGCAAGCCAGGGATGTGCGAGTTGAAAGCGTCAACGGCGATATCGAACTGCAGGGAGTGGCAGGGCAACTCGACATTCAAACGATTAGCGGCGACATCAGCGTCAATGATGTGCGCAACGCCGAGCTTCAGGTAGTCAGTACGAACGGCGACATCGCTTTTCGCGGGCGTTTGGCCAGCAACGCGACACACTCTATCGAGACGATCAGTGGCGACGTAGATATGGAACTGCCACGTTCCAGCAACCTCAATCTGGATATCACCACCCTGAACGGCGACCTGGACACGACCTTCGATTTGCGTGATGCTACTCGCGAGCGCCGCACGCTCAGCGGAACCATCGGCGCTGGCGGAAACACCCTGCGGATCAACACGACCAACGGCGATGTGCAGATCGATGCCGACTCATAACGCATAATGGAGCCAAACATACGACACACTCGCGGTGAATGGCGGGCGCCATACGGCACAGTATGGACTGTGCCGTTAAAGCTTTCCGATGCTATGAAACATACATTGACTAATTATCCATCACGTTTTATGCATCCTGTAGCGAAGATGAGGAACGTGTCATTGCTCCTGCTATCTGCCTATGGTACAATAGAGAGTGCTAAAATCAAAAGTGAGCGACTGTTTTCCGTAAAGGTCTAGAACCGGAAAATACGGTAATTATTTTCCGGTTCAGTGTAATAATGCAACCGCTCTATGTTATTGGAAGGCTGCAGCTTGGCGGGTTTGGTCATACTCACATCAAGTGTCATAGTACTAAAGGGGTTAGCATGGAAAAGTCTACCTGGACCACGAAGGTGGGCTTAGCACAAATGCTCAAAGGCGGCGTGATTATGGATGTTGTCACGCCAGAACACGCGCGAATAGCCGAGGAGTCCGGTGCAGTCGCTGTTATGGCGCTGGAGCGCGTTCCGGCAGATATTCGCGCCCAGGGCGGCGTCGCGCGTATGAGCGACCCTGAGCTCATCCTTGCAATTATGGAAGCTGTAACTATTCCGGTCATGGCCAAGGCGCGCATCGGGCACTTCGTTGAGGCCCAAGTCTTGGAAGCGCTCGGTATTGATTATATCGATGAGAGCGAAGTTCTGACTCCTGCTGACGAAGAGAACCACATCAACAAGCATGCCTTCAATGCGCCCTTTGTCTGTGGTTGCCGCAACCTGGGCGAAGCGCTGCGGCGCGTTGCGGAAGGCGCGGCGATGCTACGCACCAAGGGCGAAGCCGGAACGGGCAATGTCGTCGAAGCGGTCCGTCACGCCCGCACAGTCTACGGAGAGATTCGCCGCCTGCAAAATATGAGCCCCGATGAACTCTACACAGCGGCCAAAAATCTCCAAGCGCCCTATGAGTTGATCCGCCAAGTCGCCGAAACAGGTCGCCTGCCGGTTGTCAACTTTGCTGCCGGCGGCATCGCAACACCTGCTGATGCAGCCTTGATGATGCAGCTCGGCGTCGATGGCGTCTTCGTTGGAAGCGGTATCTTCAAATCGTCCGATCCAATGCGTCGCGCACGTGCTATCGTGCAAGCGACAACCCACTATAACGACCCAGAGATTATCGCCGAGGCCAGCAAAGGTCTGGGTGAGGCTATGGTCGGTATCGAGATCACCAAGATTCCCCAGGAACAGTTAATGGCTAGTCGCGGCTGGTAATGGATCTGTCGACTTGTGATGGGAGAAGCTGCTTGAAAAGCATCTAGTCTGCGAGCTTAAGAGTTACCGGTTCCTAGGATCGCCGACTTCAAACGGCCTGGAGGGGAACACTCCTCCAACCCATCCCTTTTCAGACAAGCCGTTTAGGGTCTGTTAAACAATGACATATGAGCAAGGTGGCAATTTGGCAAGGCTCATCTGCACCCAATCGCC
>JAKSDJ010000223.1 GCA_022360155.1 Chloroflexales bacterium
GATATCATCAAACCTATGTGTCAACGGAATCGTAGTTTCATTACAGTATTTGGTCTTCTCCTGGTTGCAGCCTTGAGCGCGTGTAGCCCATCCATTTCTCACAACATTCCCATTATTGCCCAGGCTGCCTCCGCCACTCCAACCGTCACGCCTAGTCTGACGATTACCCCTAGTCCGACGATTACCCCTAGTCCAACCCTTATCCCGACGCCATCGGCGACCGTGGAACCGTTGGTCCCGACGGCGACGCTGATACCGCTCTCGAACGATGAGCGGTATGCGGTTTTTGATGAAACCTGGACGCTGGTGCGCGATAAGTATCTCTATGAGGATTATCGCGGCGTGGACTGGAATGCAGTTCGTGATGAGTTTGGTCCACGTGTGACTGCTGTCGCCAACACAGAAGCGTTCTATGGCTTGATGCGCGAGATGGTTGATCGGCTTGGCGACGAACACTCGCGCTTTGAGTCGCCGCAGGAGGTTGCCGAGGAGCAGGCTCGTTTCGAGGGTGATTTGAGCTACGGCGGGATCGGTGCAATTGTGCGAACGATTGAGGAGGGCGGGTTGATCGTTACTCTGGCGAATGGCGGCCCCGCAGAAGAGGCCGGGATAAGGCCGCGTGATATGATCCTCGCGATTGGCGGAGTTCCCTTTACCGATACCGTTTCGTTTGGCCCAGACGGCCCAATTGGCGCGGTACGGGGTGAGCCGGGCACACCCGTCGAACTCACGGTGCGCTCGCCGGGTGGCTTTCCCCGTAGCGTGACCGTGGTGCGTCGCGCTATTCCCGGCGACGCTTTCCCAGATGTCGAAACGCAGCGTATTCCCGGCGCGCAGGTTGGTCTGATCCGGATTGATACATTCTACGCCGAAGATCTCGACAAGCTGGTACGCGCCGATCTAGAACGATTGCTGGCTGAGGGTCCGCTCGAAGGCTTGATTATCGATGTGCGGACCAATAGCGGCGGATTCGTCTACCTTATGCGTAATATTCTGGGTCTCTTTATCGACGGCGGCTCGATCGGCAGCACCGGCGGGCGGGCCTCTAATGTCGAACAAACGATACCATCAGGTCAGATAATTCCTCAACTCGACGACATCCCCATCGTTGTGTTGACGAGCTCCGAGACGGTCAGCGCCGCCGAGATGTTTGCCGCTGGCATGCAGGTGCTCAAACGGGCGTGGATTGTTGGAATGCCTACGGCAGGGAACACTGAGAATCTGACCCCGCACGAGCTCTCCGATGGCTCGCGGCTCTGGTTGGCCGAATTGGCCTATCGCTTGCCCGATGGCAGCCTGATTGAAGGGCGCGGTGTCATGCCCGACCGCGAAGTGGACGTGCAGTGGTGGTTGTTCGAGCCGGCGCAAGATCCACAAATCCAGGCTGCCCTCAGCGAGTTGCAGAACGGGTTTGCGTTACAGAGATGACACAGCGACGCGATGATATGGAACGGTATACTGCGTGCTCGTCACCGCGATGCGCTTATGCTTCCCCATTCTTCGCCACAAGAACGGGGATCGGGCTGAGATCGAGCAAGTCGCCGGCAATATTTTCGAGCAGAATCCGGTCGAGTGCGCTTTTGACACAATGAGCGCCGATGACAAGCAGATCGTAGTGACCACGCTGAACTTCGGTCAGGATCTCGTCGAGGATCGGACCGACGCGCCCCTTGGTCTGGGTTTTCACCTGTAAGTGCTGGAGTAGACTCGCTGCTTCGCGCAACACCAAAGCCTCTGGTGCATTACCCTGGAGAAAGGTCGAAATCGGGAGGCAGTGTTCGGGAAATCCCTCGAACACAAGCGACTGTTGCGAGAGGACATGGAGCAGCGTCACGTTCGCTGCTAGAGGTGCGGCCAAGCGCGCGGCAATACGGGCATTATCGAGGGTGTGTTGATCGCCGCCGCTCGCCAATAGAACACGCTGGATCGGGTTGACGGGGCCATCGATGCGTAGCACCGATGGCTCCAGCCGTTGGGCGATCATTTTACTGCGCTGTCCGTGGATAAGGCGACTGAGCGGCTGTTGGAGGCGGCCCAGGATGACCAAGTCATAGGGGGTGTCGTGGACAGCTCGGAGAATCGCATCCTGGGCGCTTCCCGGCAGCGCGCTGTATGTAACAAGGATGTGGGGCGGAATGTTGAGCCGCCGGGCGGCATCCTTCAGCAGATCGGCGCACCCCGACCCGCCCCCGGTCACAAGCGTGAGAGTTGTTGCGGCGCGCTGGACGATGGGCGCGCTGAACTCGAGAACCGCATTGCGCTTGGGAGCAGGTCCAGCATAGAGGAGGATGTTCATTGTCTGCAACCTTCACCTGCTCGTTCATTACACCAGGAGCAGGAACAGTGGAACAACCAGCATGACCGCTAGAAAAACAGTCAAGGTAAAGTTGTTGTGAATAATTATTTCTTGCAGGCGCAACAGCGAGCGCTCGAAGGGGCGATAGCAGAGCAAGAGAACGAACATAGAGAGTAATGCCACGCTGACCATTTCCACGAGCACAATGGTAAAGGCCGCTGGGCCGCCGGCAATGAGCGCTGCGACCAGTGTATCAATAAAAGTCGTGATGTTGGCGCCCATAATGTAGGGCAGCGTATTCTCACGGCGCACTAAACCCTTTGACGATAGTGGAACCAGAATAGCTAACGAGACCGAGACCGAGAGCGTCATCGAAGTGATAACAGCTCCAAGGAAGAACATAGCCGCCGGGCGGTAGACGAGCCGGCCAATGCGCCGGAAAGCGCTACGCTCGGGGCTCATTTCGGGCAGCGCGCGATCGAGGAGGCTGAATGCTGTGAGTAGGAGCGCGACTCCAAGCAGCAAAAGCCCCCAGCCAGGCAGCGTGCGTGACGCTACATGCACAATCGGATCGACTATCGCGTCGAGCAGCGAGGTCAACGGCGTGGCAGTATTGACCCGAATAGAGGTCAACAGTTGTGATGAGAGCAGCCCGTACCCCAACAAGAGCGCGGGCAGGTAGATTGCCGCTGTCGTCAAGAGGGCCAGAACGCCGATCGAGATGCTCGCTGTGCGTTGGTGACCGCGCAGATAGTAGATGAAGCCCACGAATAACACGATGAACGATGCCCCCAGGCGTGATCCGGTGATCATGGTGAAGGTCTGGATGGCATTGATAGTGCCCGAGGCGAAGAAGGAGACAGCAACCGCTGCAACCGGCGAGCCGCTCAGAAAAATGTAGGCTAACAGCCAACCAAAGCCAAGCGAGTTCGTCGCATTGGTAATTTGTAAGAAGCCGATAATTTGCCGCCCATAGCTGCCGGCGCCCTGCTTGAGTAGTTGCAGCGCGATGACAAAGAACAGCAATCCAACCAGGAAAAATGCAGCTTTCAGTAACCAGGCGAAGCGCACTTTTGCGAGGGATGTAGATTTTGTTGCTGAGATATCAAGCACCTCCGCCGATGGTAATGGCGATACAACATTAACCGTGTCAACTTCTGCGAGTTGTGACCGCTTAGGTTGAAGCATCATGCCCTCCTCTTTGAGGCGCAAACTGCGATCACGGCACATAGACGCCAGGAGCAAACCTGGCCCCCAGAGACTTTGATTGCGCACATTTGTCCAGTTCAGCACGATTGTCGCCGATGAGACTATACGCCTTATAGTGCGGATGCGTCGTCCTGATACCGCGATAGGGAGGCGCTGTCTCTTCATATACAGAACACTCTACCGATGCTGGTTATTATAGCGTTTGCGCCGAGAATGTCTAGTACGCTGCAGGTTAACATGCTGA
>JAKSDJ010000614.1 GCA_022360155.1 Chloroflexales bacterium
GAGACCATCGAGCGCGCGGCACAAATGTAGATCGAAGAGGCGGATGAGCGGATGAGCAGATGCGCGGATGAAGCGAGGAAAAAGCGTTTCGTCGCGTTCTCGCCTCGTCGCCTCGTCGCCTCATCTTTCCCCGCCCCCTCACTTCATCTCCGCGTACGCGGGGACCATACCTTCGTCGCGTTCTCGCCTCGTCACCTCCTCATCTCCTCGCCTCGTCGCCTCCTCATCTCTCCCCGCCTCACCATCGCATCGAAAGGTTTGCGCAACCCCTGGGCTCCTAACCTTATACCACTCGTTAGGCGCGCTCTGTGGGCGCGCATCGCACAGTGTTTGCGCATCACAACACCAAACAACATGCAAGAGAAACGTTTCGATCATTTTGTAGTATAATTGGCGCACCGAAACAGGCTCAAAACATCTCGCAGCGCTTCTGAAATCGTAGAATCGGAGTCCAATCCGTCGGCGACCAGCGTGTTGGCGCACGGTGAGGCGGATCATTACCTCAAGCGATGGTCGTACAACCGATATCACAGTCGTTCACGCCGCATTCTGTCAGCTGATGGCCGGTAGCTGAATGTCTACAACATATTGAACTGTGAGCTGCACTTGTGTATGCCGTTCTCGCTCCACGGTGGAGCGACGTTTCTTCGTTGATTCCGGCGTCGTCACTGTAAGGAGGCGCAGATGCACCAAGACAATGGGTCACAGCGGAAGATAAGTCGTCGCAGGTTCCTATCGATTACTGCCCTCGGCGCAGGCAGTTCGGTGCTCGCCGCGTGCGGCGCTCAGCGTACGACAGCGCCGCCCAACGGGGCAGCGGGGGCGCCCACCGCGAGTGGGGGCGCTGCGGTTGCCGGCGGCACATACACCATCGGCACGATTGTCAAAATTGCCGGTATCAACTGGTTTAACCGCATGGACGAGGGCGTTCAGCAATTCGCGGCAGAGACCGGGCACACCGCTTTCCTCAAAGGCCCCGAGAAGGCCGACGCCGCGCTGCAAATCCCCCTCATCGAAGACTTGATCGCCCAGAAAGCCAATGCGATCACCGTTGTGCCAATGTCGCCGGAAGCGCTCGAACCGGTGCTCAAGAAGGCAATGGACAGCGGGATCAAGGTCGTCACCCACGAGGCGTCCAATCAGCAGAATATGCACGTCGATATCGAGGCATTCGACAACACCGCCTACGGCGCGCACTTGATGGATCATCTTGCCAGATTCATGGGCGAGGAGGGCGAGTACGCTGCGTTCGTCGGCAGCCTGACCTCCAAGACGCATAATGAGTGGGCCGATGGCGGCATCGCTCGCCAGAAGGAAGCGTACCCGAACATGAAGCAGGTCGTCGATAAGCAGGAGACCTTCGACGACTCGCAGAGAGCGTACGAAAAAACCAAAGAAATCCTGCGGGCTCACCCGAACATCAAGGGCTTCCAGGGTAGCGCCTCAACCGATGTCGCGGGGATCGGCCAGGCGATTGAAGAAGCTGGCCTGGTTGGCAAGGTGTTTGTCGTCGGCACCAGCCTGCCCTCGATCGCCGGCAATCTGATCGAGTCCGGCGCGGTCAACCTGATCAGCTTCTGGGATCCCAAGCTGGCCGGTATCGCGATGAATCAGCTTGCGGTGATGCTGATCGAGGGCCAGGAGATCACCGACGGTATGGGCCTCGATCTCACCGGCTACGAAAGCATGACGCTCAAGGGCAAGGTGCTCTATGGCAGCGCCTGGGTCGACGTGACAACAGAAAACCTGAGCGAGTACAATTTCTAAGCGCCTTGGCCGGCGGCTGATGAATCTCCCATTATGAACAATGTGATCCTCCAACTCAACAATATCAGCAAGTCGTTCTCCGGCGTGCAGGCGCTCCAGGATGTCAGCTTGACGATTCGGCGCGGCGAGATCCACTGCCTGGCGGGCGAAAACGGCTCCGGCAAATCGACGCTGATCAAAATCATCGCCGGCGTTGTACTGCCAGACTCCGGCGAGATTATCATCAATGGTCAAACTGTCCGGCGGCTCCAGCCGATCGATGCGATTCGCGCGGGCATCCAGATCATCTATCAAGACTTTGCGCTGTTCCCCAACCTGACGGTGGCCGAGAATATCGCCTTGAACCATGAATTGGCGCAGAATAAGCGTTTCGTCAACTGGGGCGAGGTGCGCCAGGTCGCCCAAACCGCACTCGATCAGATCAAGGTGCGCATCGATCTCGACACGACCGTCGACCGGATTTCGGTCGCCGAGAAGCAGCTTGTGGCGATCTCACGGGCTTTGCTGCAACAGGCGCGGCTGCTGATCCTGGACGAGCCGACCACGGCGCTGACGCATCGCGAGGTAGAGTCGCTGTTTCAGATCATCAAGGGCTTGCAGCCGCGCGGCATCGCGACGCTGTTCGTGAGCCATAAGCTCAACGAGGTGTTCGCGATTTCCGAGCGCATCTCGATCATTCGCAACGGGCGCAAAGTGGTCGATACTGCGGCCCAATCCTATGACCAGAGCGAATTCGTATACTCGATGACCGGGCGGCGCTTTGACGAACAGCGCTATAACTACCAAGCCGCTGCCGCAGATGGGCCGCCGCTGCTGCGGGTCGAGAGATTATCGGCGCCGGAGAGCTTTGCGGATATTTCGTTCGAACTGCGGGCGGGCGAGATTCTGGGCATCACCGGGCTGCTTGGCTCGGGGCGCACGGAGCTGGCGTTGGCGCTGTTCGGCATCCGTCCGGCGACGGCGGGGACAATCAGTGTACACGGCAAAGCGGCGCGGATCGCCAGCGTGCAAGATGCAATCCGCTATGGTATCGGGTATGTGCCCGAGGATCGACTGACCGAGGGGTTGTTTCTCTCCCAGTCGATTGCGCGCAACATCGTCGTGCGCACGCTCGATCAGCTTGGCGGCGCGCCGCGCCTGCTCAGCATGAGCCGCCTGCGCCAGTCGGTGGCGACGTGGGTGCAGCAGCTTGCCATCAAGACCAGCTCGCCCGAGTTGCCGGTGCGCACGCTGTCGGGCGGCAACCAACAGCGTGTGGTGCTCGCGAAATGGCTAGCCGGCGCGCCGCGCGTGCTGATTCTCAACGGGCCGACGGTTGGCGTCGATGTCGGCTCGAAGCACGAATTGCACGAGATTATCAAAGGGCTGGCCCGCGACGGTATGGGCCTGATCGTCATTTCCGACGATATCCCCGAATTGCTGCAAGTCTGCAATCGCATCCTGCTGATGCGCAAAGGGCGGCTCGCCGAGGCGTTTGATCGCTCGCACGTTACCGAGCTGGAACTCACCGCCAAGCTGATCGAGGCGTGAATACTATGGTGCGACGAACTATTCGAACCCAAGAATTTGCGCTCGGTCTGACCGTGATCGCGCTCTCGTTGCTGATCAGCGCGATCAACCCGGTGTTCTTCTCCGTCGCCAACCTGTTCGACCTGCTGCGTAGCGCAACGGTCGAGATGCTGTTTGCGCTTGGCGTGCTGGTCGTTATCGCGTCGGGCGGCATCGATGTGTCGTTCACAGCGGTCGCGATCTTCGCGCTGTATGCGTCGGTTCGGCTCCTCAACGGGATGGATTATGACGGCGGCATGGCGCTGCCCTATCTACTGGCGGCGTCGATCGGCGTGGCGTTAGGCCTGATAAACGGCCTGTTCATCGCGCTGTTCAAGCTGCCGACGCTGATCGTCACGCTCGGCACGCAGAGCTTGTTCCGCGGCTTTCTGCTGTTCTTCATTGGCGCTGTGATCATCCGCGACATCCCCGACGGCATGACCGAGTTCGCGCGGTCGAGTCTGCTGACCATAACCGCCCCGAACGGCGCGCTGGTCAGCTTACACGTCGCGGCGCCGCTGCCGCTGGTTGCGGCGATTATCACCGGGCTGCTGCTCAAGTATACGATGCTGGGGCGCAGCATCTACGCTCTCGGCGGCGCGCCGGAGGCGGCGGAGCGCGCGGGGTTCAATATTCGCCGTACGCAGTTGTTTATCTATGCTTTTGTGGGCTTGTTGTCGGGGATCGCCGGCATGACCTACGGCGCGCTCAACCGGCAAGCCAACCCGTTCGATCTGGTCGGCACGGAGCTGGACGTGATAGCGGCGGTGGTGCTCGGCGGGGCGGCGATTACCGGCGGGCGGGGATCGGTGATTGGCACGCTGCTGGGCGTCATGCTGATCGTCATTGTCAACAACAGTCTGATTCTGGTCGGCATTCCCTCGGTGTGGCAACGCGTCGTGATCGGAGCGATTATTATCATCGGCACCGGCGTTTCGGCGTATCAGAGCCGGCGCTTGGAGCAGTATATGCATAGCGTGTGAAGACATTCGTCGTCCCTGAGCAGAAGCCGGCTTTCAGGAGAACGAGCAAGGCGCATTCATGACGATCAAAGATGAACAATCGATGCAGGATACGAGCCCGCTGGCGCGCTTGGGTCTGGATCGTGTCGACCCGAAGTTGCTGCGTTTGCTGGCGGCGGTTGCGCTGATCTTTGTAGCGATGAGCATTGCGATGCCGGATCGCTTTCCGACGAGCGGTAATTTTGGCTCGATGGCGGTCCAGTTCCCCGAGATCGGCATCCTCGCGATCGCGATTTTGATCACGATGTTGACCGGCGGTATCGACCTGTCGATCGTCAGCATGGCCAACCTGGCGGGCATCGCCGCCGCGCTGACCCTGACGGCGCTCGTGCCGCCCGAGGAGACATCGCTCGCCATCGCCTACGCAGGCGTGGCGGCGAGCATCGTGGTCGGCTTGCTGGTCGGGGCGCTCGCTGGGCTCTTCAATGGCGTACTGATCGCAAACGTCGGCATTACGCCGATCCTCGCGACGCTGGGCACGATGACTCTGTTCGCCGGGATTGGCATCGTGGTCACCGGCGGTACAGCGGTCTTCGCCATCCCGGAGTTCCTGTTCATCGGCGGCGGCAACCTGTTGGGCGTGCCGCTCCCGCTACTGATTTTTGCGCTGGTGGCGCTGATCTTCTCTGTTATCCTTAACCGAACCGCGTTTGGGCTGCGGCTGGCGCTGTTTGGCGCCAACCCGACCGCCGCGCGCTTCTCCGGCATCGACAGCCGCAGGTTGCTGATCTGGACCTATGTTTTGAGCGGTGTGCTCGCGGCGGTCGCCGGCCTGATCTTCCTGGGGCGCAACAACTCGGCCAAGCCGGACTATGCGACATCCTATGTGTTGCAGGCGATTCTGGTCGCCATCCTCGGCGGAGTGAATCCCTACGGCGGCGTCGGGCGCGTTTCGGGGCTAGTCCTAGCGATCCTTGGCTTACAGTTTCTCTCCACCGGCTTCAATATGCTGTTGGTGACGTACAGCGGCAGCAATTTCTTCAAGGAGTTCGCCTGGGGCGCGCTGCTCTTGCTGGTTATGGTTATCGATGCGCTCCCGCCCCTACGCCGCCGTCGCCGCATGAATACGCCGATGCGGCAATAGCCGCGGGGTGCATGCGGCGCGCCCGGTTCGCATGCTCGATTCTCAATGCTCAGTGCTTAGTTTCCGCTCAAGGAGGCGCGTATGAAAAAGATCTTGAACGACCCGAAGGCGTTCGTGCCAGAGATGCTCGATGGGCTGCTCAAAGCGCACCCGGAAATGCTCGATTTTGCCGGCGGCGATCACCACTGTATCGTACGGGCCGACTCGCCGGTCCAAGGGAAGGTTGCGCTGGCGACGGGCGGCGGCTCGGGCCATCTGCCGGTGTTTCTTGGCTATGTGGGCAAGGGGCTGCTCGACGGGTGTGCGGTTGGCGATGTCTTCAACTCGCCCAGCGCCGACCAAATGCTGGAGGTGACGAAGCGCATTCACGGCGGCAAAGGCGTGCTCTACATCTACGGCAACTATGGCGGCGATGTGATGAACTTCGACATGGCGACCGAAATGGCCGATATGGAAGACATCGTCGTGCGCACCGTGTTGGTCAAGGACGATGCCGCTTCGGCCCCGCCGGAAGAGGCCGACCGGCGACGGGGCGTGGCGGGGATGGTATTCGCCTTCAAAATCGCCGGCGCCAAAGCCGATCAGGGCGCCGACCTGGACACGGTCGAAGCGGTGACACGCAAAGCGCTCGACAACATCCGCACGATTGGCGTGGCGCTTTCGCCGGTGACGCTGCCCGCAGTCGGACGCCCAACCTTCACGATTGGCGAGGACGAGATGGAGATCGGGATGGGCATTCACGGCGAGCCGGGGATGAAACGTGAGCAATTGCAGAGCGCTGACACGATCGTCGAGCGGATGACGGCGGCGCTGCTGGAGGATATGCCGCTACAGTCGGGCGACCGCGTCGCCGTGATGGTCAACAGCCTTGGCGCGACGCCGCCGGAGGAGTTGTACATCATGTATCGCAAGGTACACGACCTGTTGAGCGAGCGCGGCGCGCTGATTCATCGCCCCTATATTGGCCGCTTTGCGACCAGTATGGAGATGGCAGGCGCCTCGCTGACCTTCTTCAAGCTTGATGATGAGTTGGCAGCGCTGCTCGATCACCCGGCCCAATCGCCCTTTTTTGTTCAGGTATAAGTTGACAGTTATGACAACAGTTATCGAAGGCGCACAGATTGCTTCAACGATTCGGCGGGTTGCTGATCGGCTCATCGCCATCGCCGACTGGCTCAACCAACTTGACGCGGCGATGGGCGACGGTGACACCGGCGTGACAATCAGCAAGGGCGCGGAGGGGCTGCGCCAACATCTCGATGCCAATCCGCCGGGCGATGATCTGGGCAAATGGCTGGCCGGCGTGGGCACGGCCTTCAACAAGGCCGCACCGAGCACGATCGCTGCCCTAACTGCCACGGCGCTGATGCGGGCGGGCAAAGAGGCGCGCGGCGTTTCCGCCCTCGACGCGGCGCTGCTGACGCGGATGTTACGGGCGGCGGACGAGGGCGTCCAGGAGCGCGGTAAGGCGAAGCCAGGCGATAAAACAATTGTCGACGCTTTGCATCCGGCAGCCAATGCATTCGCTGAGGCCATTGCACAGGATGACGACCTGCGCGCCGCTGCGCTGGCGATGATCGAAGCGAGCCGCGCCGGGCGTGATGCGGTGATTCCGCTGCGCAGCAAGATTGGGCGGGCCGGGTGGGTTGGCGAGCGCACCGAAGGCCAGCCCGATCCCGGGACTGTGCTGCTGGTGCAGGTGCTGGAGACGATCGCCGGCGTCGAGTACAGCGAGCCAGGGAGTACGCTCAAAGCCTAGCATCTGATATCAATGCACAAGTAGCTCATCGCAATCTCGTTCAAGGAGCGGGCAAAGTACAGCAGCGTTATTACGCGATAGTGCGTGGTATAATGCTGTAAGGGAGAATCCTGATGACCGTTCCTGATACATACGATACCCCCTGGAAGGATATTCTCGAAGGCTATTTGCCTGAGTTCATGGCCTTCTTTTTTCCCGATATAGATACTGCCATCAACCGGTCGCGCGGCTATGCTTTTCTTGACAAAGAACTCCAAAGCGTTACCCGTGATGCGGAGATTGGGTTGCGCCTGGCTGACAAACTCGTCCAAGTCTGGCGAAAAGATGGCACGGATGCCTGGGTGCTCATTCATAGGTGCGTGCCTTCAGGCGCGGAAACCCACCCGCTTCAGCGGGTGGAGGAGCGCTCTGCTTCAGCCCGCTTCAGCGCACGCTTGCACAGGCGTTCGGATTGTGGTATACTTGTCTTATGAAACAAACGTTCTCCACACGTACGGTATGCTGTAAACTGTCGCTTGACACCTTCGCCGCAACCGCCATTCGGTCCACGGCGGAAGCGTTCAACGCGGCAGCCACGTTCTGTGCTCAGGTCGCGTGGAACGAACGCATCACCAATAAGAACAAGCTCCATCATGTCGTCTACGGCCCCACCCGCAGCACATACGGGCTGGGGGCGCAACTGGCCTGTTGCGCC
>JAKSDJ010000369.1 GCA_022360155.1 Chloroflexales bacterium
CTATGATCGCTTAGTCCTACAGCCGAGCTTGTCATTCTGAACGCAGTGAAGAATCTCCTGGCCAACAGGCGTGAGACCCTTCGCTACGCGTATCCTGAGCGCAGCCGAAGGGCTCAGGGTGACAGCATGCGGAGGAGCTACGTCGAATTGGTATTATTGAAAAGGATTGGTCCAAAAAGGTTTTAACGGGAATATCTATCTTTGTACAGGAGGCCTTATGAAGCGGCAATCGTTTACGCTGCTATTATTGGCAACACTGATGGCGCTCATCTTGTCGGCCTGCGGCGGCGGCGCGCCCGAGGCGCCAGAAACACCCGACGAATCGCCCAAGACCGCGTCCTCAACCGACCAGCCAACCGATGCTTCTCCCACCGCCGACTCCTCGGCGGCGACAACCGCGCCGCAGGCAACCAGCCCGGCCACCAGCGCCAGCGGCTTTGCCGGCACGCTCCAGTTCTGGGTGTTGGGCTACCAGCCCGGCGGCGGCAATCGTACCGGTCAATTGATGGACGCCGCCGTGGGGGCCTTTATGGCGGCCAATCCCGATATCACGGTCGAGATTGCCGGCTACTCCGGCGATCAGGCCGGCTTCACCAAGCTGACCCAGGCCGTGCAGAGCGGGCAGGCCGTCGATGTTTTTCGCCTGCCGTCGGATGTGCTGCCCTTGCTGGTCAAGGACGAACTAGTTGCATCAATCGATGAGTTTTTGACAGAGGAAGATCGAGCCGACATGTACCCGAACCTGCTTCAGGCGGTAAGCATTGATGGCAAGGCCTACGCCTGGCCGCTCTGGGTGCCGCCGGTGGGGATGTATCTGAACCTGGATGTCTTCGAAGAGCGTGGGGTCGATCCGCCGCCACGGGACTGGACCTACGACCAGTTTGTCGAAATCGCTAAACAGCTCACCTTCACCCGCGACAACGGCGAGCAGGTCTACGGCTATACCGCGCTGATCGATCCTGGCGTCGTAAACGCCTGGCCCTTCATCCTGGGCGAGGGTGTTCTGCCGCTTAGTGCGGACAACCAGAGCTACACCTTCAACAGCCCAGAGGGTATCGCCGGTCTCCAGAAGCTGGTCGATCTCGCCCTGGTCCACGAGGTTACGCCGCCCGACTTTGGCTCGCAGAGCGGCGCCGATATTCAGACTGGCTTCAAGGAAAAGAAGGTCTATGCTATGTATAGCGAGCCGAGTGGCGCATCGTCGGGCTACCAGGCCGATGGCTTGAACTTCGACGTGTGGCCGATGCCGATTGGCAGCAGCGGCGAGCCGGTCACGGCGGGTGGCATCGGGCTGATTTCCGTCGCAGCGAGTGACGATCCCACCCGGCTCCAGGCTGGCATGGATCTGGCGCGCTACCTCACCGGTCCCCAGGTAGCCGAGGATGTCGAGGGCTTCTACCTGGCGCCTGGCGCACGCCGCTCGATCAGCGTTGACGACCCCATCAGCAAGTTCGAGCCATTCGTCGAATATTGCTACATCACGCCGATTATCGCCGAGTGGCCGCAGATTCGCACGATCATCCACCCGCAGATCCAGAACGCGATCTTCGGGCAGGTCTCGGTCGAGGAGGCGCTCAACGGACCGGCAGAGGAGGTCAATCAAATCCTGTCCGGGAATTAATATCAGGAGCGCCAGGAAAAGCCCTGCGTACAAACCGGCTCCCTGTTTCGACAAGGTTCATCGCTACTTTAGGGTTGGACGATAGCTTCACCACTCCACGCTTCCACAGCGGGCCACGGCGAATTAGAGAGTTGTGGGGGTGTGGAGTAACGGTAACGTTAGCACCGCGCTGAGACTTTGTTTTAGCCGTCAGCGTGTCTTCTGTAGTGTAGGAGCGTGAGTATGGCAGATGCGGCGATCAGCAAATCCGTCGCCCGACCACCGACTCTGGGCGCCCGGATCAAGCGTTTTGTCAAGCAATATGGCTGGAGCTATGGCTTTGTGCTGCCCAGCATGCTGACATTCACCGTCTTCACCCTCGTGCCGGTGGTCTGGTCGGTGATCATTTCGTTCCAGGAGTACAGCCTGAGTCGGGGGGGCGTTTGGGTCGGGTTCGATAACTACGTCGAGGCATTTACGACTCAAAGCGGCGTTTTTGTCGTCGCACTGCGCAATACGGCCTACTATACCGTCGTTACCGTCACGGCCAATATCTTTATTGCGCTGATCCTGGCCAGCCTGATCCAGCCGCTGGGCAAGATCGCTCAGACCTTCTTTCGCGCTGCCTACTATCTGCCGGCGGTCACCAGCGTGGTCATCATCGCGATGACCTGGCGCTGGCTCTACAACACCGAGTGGGGCTTCTTCAATTACTTGCTCAGCCTGGTCAATCTACCGCCGGTGCGCTGGCTTTCCGACCCCAATATCGCGTTGAACAGCATCACGCTGTCGACCGTACTGACCATACCGGCGACGGGTGTGGTGCTCTTCAGCGCGGCAATGGGCGGTATTCCCCAAGAATACTATGAGGCTGCCGAACTCGATGGCGCGGGGCCGATCCAAAAGTGGTGGAATATCACGCTCCCGCTGATCAAATCGACGACGCTCTATCTGGTGGTGCTCTACACTATCGCCAGTTTCGAGGTCTTCGAGAAGTTCATCGTTATGGCCCCAAGCGGCGTTGGCAATAGCACCCAGACCATCGTGACCCAGATCTTCCAGAACGGTTTTGTGCAGTTCCGTTATGGGGTCGCGGCGGCCCAGGCGGTCATTCTATTTCTGATCATCGCCTCGATCGCCATAATCCAGTTCCGCGTATTGCGTAGCGATGTGGAGTACTAAGCGATGGCAACACATACCCTGACGACACCGAAACGCAATCCGTTCCTCCCCCGCTGGTCGTGGCCGCGGATTGCGATGTGGACGGCGCTGATCGTAACGACGATTATCTCGCTCTGGCCAATGTACTGGCTCTTCGTGACTGCTTTCACGCCGACTCAGCAGACGCTCAAGGCGTCGCCCGATCTCTTCCCGGTCAATGCCAGTCTCTCGAATTTCGAGCGGCTCTTTCAACAGGCGCGGGATTACTGGCGTTGGGCGTTCAATAGCCTGGCGGTCGCCCTCTTTGTGACCCTGTTTCACGTCATCTTCGATACGTTGGCCGGCTATGCCTTTGCGAAGAAGCGCTTTCCAGGGCGCAACATCCTGTTCTGGATCATCCTCAGCACGCTGATGATCCCGGATCACGTCACCCTGGTGCCGCTCTATATCGTGACCCGCAACCTGCAACTGCTCGACACCCTCTGGGCGGTGATTATGCCCGCCACCGCCAGTGTATTCGGGATTTTCCTGATGCGCCAGTATATTCAGACCCTCCCTTCGGAGCTCGAGGATGCAGCGCGGATCGACGGTTGCAGCGAGTTGGGGGTTTTTTGGCGGGTGATTATGCCGCTGGCCCAACCAGCTATCGGTGCATTAGCAATCTTTACCTTTGTGCGCAACTGGAACAACTATCTCTGGCCAGTGATCGTGCTGCAGCGAACGCCAAACTATACGCTGCCGGTCGGCGTGGTCAGTTTGCAAGGCGAGTTCAGCACCGATTATGGAATCATCTTCGCGGGGGCGGCGCTGGCTGCATTGCCGATGATTGTCTTCTTTCTAATTTTCCAGCGTTACTTTCTCGAAGGCGTGCGTATGGGCGCGCTCAAGGGCTAGCACGTTGGAACATTTTCAAAGGATAATGCATTGTGTTGATTATCGGTCTCATCTCTGGCACGTCGCTGGATGCGATTGACGCGGCGCTCGTCGAGATAACACCGGCTGTCGAGTCAGGAGTATTGCGCATGGCGGTCCGGGCTTTTGCGATGCAGCCCTTCGCGCCGGAGCTGCGCGAGCGGGTTTGTGCGCTGCTGCCGCCGCACACCGGCTCGACAGCTGAGCTTTGCGCGGTGCATGTCTTGATCGGCGAGGCGTTTGCCGATGCAGCCTTGACGCTGGCCCGCACTGCTGGGCTGCCAATCGCCGCCATCGACCTAATCGCTTCCCACGGGCAAACCGTGTACCATCAGGTTGCGGCGGATGCGGTTCGCTCGACCTTGCAGCTCGGCGCAGCGGCGGTGATCGCCGAGCGGACTGGTTGCACCGTGGTCGCCGACTTTCGCCCGCGCGACATCGCCGCCGGCGGGGAGGGCGCGCCTTTGGCGCCTTATTTCGATGTGTTGCTCTTCCGCCACGAGCGGCTGTACCGCGCCGCACAGAATATTGGCGGTATTGGCAATGTCACCTACGTGCCGCCAAACGGTTCAGCGCGCGCTTTCGATACGGGCCCCGGCAATATCCTGATCGACGAGGCGGTGCGCTTGTTCAGCGGCGGGGCCGCAAGCTACGACCGGGACGGGCGTATGGCGGCTGCGGGACACGTCGACGAAGAACTGCTGGCCCAGTGGCTAGCCCATCCATTCTTCGCCCAGACGCCGCCCCGCTCGACGGGTCGCGAGTTGTTTGGAGCCAGCGAAGCGCGAGCGTACGTCGCGCAGGCAAAGGCGGCGGGACTAAGACCCGAAGACGCCATCGCCACCCTAACCGCCCTGACCGCGCAGAGCATCGCCGTCGCCTACCGGCGTTACTGCGACCCGGTCGACGAGGTCTTGTTGAGCGGCGGCGGCGCGCGTAATCCGGTCCTGCGCGCGATGCTCCAGGCAGCCCTGCCAGACGCACAGGTGCGCACGGTGGACGATCTGGCGCTCGACGCCGATGCTAAGGAGGCGGTTGCGTTTGCGGTTATGGGCTATGCCACACTGCACGGCTGGCCCAACAATATCCCGACTGCGACGGGTGCAACCCATCCGGTTGTGCTTGGCAGTATCACGCCCGGCCAGAACTATTGCGCCTTGCTGACCGCAACCCTGGCCGAACCGCTCGAACCGGCGTGGCAGATCGAGTTGACGGGGGGATAACGATGGAACGATGGAACGATGGAACGTTGTTGGAGTCGACCCCCGTGGCGGTCCGGCCCAACGCGGGGTCGGCCTAGTGGAGAACGCGAATGTGAGCAGCTCATCAATCACCGAACTGGGCAACCCGGCAACGATCAGCATCGACTGTTTGACGACACGCGAGATCGTCGCCGTTATCGCCGCCGAGGATGCACAGGCGCCGGCTGCCGTCGCCGCCGAGGGCGATACGATTGCCCAACTGGTCGATGTGGCGGTCGAGCGGATGCAGCGCGGCGGTCGCTTGATCTACGTTGGTGCGGGAACCTCCGGGCGCCTGGGCGTGCTCGACGCTGCTGAGTGCCCGCCAACCTTTAGCACAGCTCCCGGTCAAGTGGTTGGCTTGATCGCCGGCGGCACTGCCGCGCTAACACAGGCTATCGAAGCGATTGAAGATAAGCCTGAGGAAGGCGAACGGGATGTTGCCGCCATCGCTGTCGGCCCCGACGATGTCGTCCTGGGGATTGCCGCCAGTGGACGGACGCCCTATGTGCTGGGGGCGCTGGCCGCCGCGCGCCAACGCGGGGCGTTCGTGGCCGGTTTGGCTTGCACTCGCCCTTCGGCGTTGAGCGAGGTAGTCGATCTGATGATTGCGCCGATTGTCGGACCGGAGGTCATTACCGGATCGACCCGTATGAAGGCGGGGACGGCGACCAAGCTGGTGTTGAATACCCTAAGCACGACAATCATGATCCGTTTGGGCAAAACTTTTGGCAACTTGATGGTCGACCTGCAGCCAATGAACGCGAAGCTGCGCCGTCGGGCGGTGAACATCGTCGCCACTGTGACCGGTCTGGAGCCGGACGCAGCGCAACAGGTTCTCGAACAGGCCAGTTATGAGCCGAAGACGGCGATTGTTATGGTTCTGGCGCAGGTCGATCCGCTCGAAGCCCGCCGCCGCCTGGCCGCCAGCGACGGCCACGTGCGGCCTGCGCTGGAAAATAGCCGATAGCTAATCAGGAGCCTGCGGCACACCAGAGCGAATGAAAAGAGGCGCACCGTTGAACGCCTCTTTTCAGGCTAGCCGATAACCGATAGATCGAAATGTGATAGAGTTTGCAGGGGCGACTGGTCGGTCACCCAATATCGGCGTGTATCGGCGTACACGGCGGTTTCATCCGCCAAAGGCGATAGCCACACGCTCGTTTTCAGGCAGCGGAGCGCATAGGGTCTCATAGGAGAGCGTGTACAGATGCAACAACACTTCATCCTCGGCATCGATGGCGGCGGCTCGAAGACCACCGCCCTGCTTGCCGATGAGCACGGGACAATTCTCGGTGAAGGGAAGGCTACGGCAAGCAATTGCCAGACAATCGGCTTTGCCCCAGCAATAGCAGCGCTCACAGATGCTATCGACGCCGCCTTCCAATCAGCTAGGTTGGCGCCGGCGTTGCCGGTGAGCGCGGCCTGTTTCGGCATGGCCGGCGCGGGCCGGGAGAGCAATCGAGTCCAGTTGGAGCGGTGGGCGTTGGAGGCCGGAATTGCCCGTCGCTGCGTTGTCGTCGTCGATGCCGATCCGGTACTGATGGCCGGTACGCCTGATGGCTGGGGCTTGGCCCTCATCAGCGGCACAGGCTCGTTCTGCTACGGGCGCACAACCGATGGACACACGGTCAGGGTCGGCGGTTGGGGCTATCTGCTCGGCGACGAGGGCAGCGGCTACGACCTTGCTCTGCGGGCGCTGCGGCTGGCGACCCAGACCGCCGATGGACGCGCCGCAGCCCACACGCTCCTGGATGCTATCCTCGCCTACTGGGGCTTGGCCGAACCCGCCGACCTGATTGGCTATATCTACCGACCCGAACTGAACCGCGGCGCGATTGCCGCATTGTCGCATCCCATCGTAGCCCTGGCCGAAGCGGGAGACGCCCACGCCTGCGCGCTTCTCGAACAGACCGCCTGTGAACTGGCGCGGCTCGTGACGACAGCGGCAGATAAGTTGGGCCTTGCCACCACGCCGGTTGCGCTGGCGGGCGGCTTGTTGGGCGCCAGTCAGCGTCTGCGCGAAGGTATCGCTGCTCATACCAAGGTCGGGTTGGAGCCGTTGAGGTATGTCGAGCAACCAGCGCGCGGTGCGGTGCTCCTCGCCCACCGTCTGTTAGGAGAATGTGGACCTTAACAAACACATAGTTTAGTCACGCATTTGGCACACAACGTAGGAAAACACCTCCCCGGCGCGTGGTGCATGCCGATCCGAGCAGATCAGGCTCCCCGCGGGGGAACCCTGACGGTTCGGTGCGTACGAGTGAGCCGAGTCTGTCGAGGCTCGAACCCTCCGCAGGTGATTGTGGTCGGTCTGCACAGGCGCGGTAACACATGCTCCCGCTGCGAGGTTTGCGTGGGTGCAAGAACGAACGGGCGGTTAGCAGCGCATGGCTGTTTCGGGATGTGGCGACGGTCCCCGCGGACACGGGGAAGATGCGATGTGATACGACGATACGAATGGTGGCATACCACAACCGTCGGGGAGATACAGCAGAACGCACCATTCCACTAATGGCCCGCCCGCACACGTTTCGCTCCTATCAGGCCTGGGAATAAACAAGGGAGTCTTTCCAGACAGCTTCAACATCAAGGACGAGTCAAGTGTTCGTATACCGCTTTCGGATAAGTTCAAGCAGACCAGAAGATCAACGAAGGAGAAACCAATGCGACGTGTAATCGGCGTTATGGGAGTGCTTATCATGTTGGTAAGTTTGCTGGCGACGCCGCCAGCCCAGGCCAAGACAACGGAGTTCCGCGCCTTCTGGGTCGATGCGTTCGGGTCAGGGATCTACACCGAGGCCGAGATCGATCAACTCGTCGCCGATGCACAGGCGGCGAATGTCAATGCCATCGTCGCCCAGGTTGGTCGCCGCGGCGACTGCTTCTGCAACAAAGCGCTTATGCCGCGCACAGAGGCAGGTATCGCCCCACTGCCGTTCGATCCGCTCCAGACCTTGATCGACAAAGCCCACGCCGCCGACATCGAGGTGCATGCCTGGGTGATTGCGACCGCGATCTGGAACAACACAACCCCGCCGAGCGACCCAACCCACGTCTTTAACACCAACGGCCCCGCAGCATCCGGCGAAGACAACTGGATTATGTTGCGCTCTGATGGGGTCGATCGCGGCGGGCGCGACTACTATCTCGACCCCGGACACCCGGACGCCGCCGCCTACATCGTCAAGATGTACACCAGCATCGTCGCCAACTACGATGTCGACGGCATCAACTTCGACCGCATCCGCTACCCGGATTTCAACCTGGGCCTCAATGTGCCGTCCTGGGGCTACAACCCGGTCGCAGTCGCCCGCTTCCAGGCAGCTAGCGGTCGCAGCGACGTCCCGGAGCCGACCGACCCGGCGTGGATGCAGTGGCGGCGCGACCAGGTCACGAACATCGTGCGGCGGGTCTATCTGGAAAGCTATGCGCTCAAGCCCGACGTGCGGATCAGCGCCGACACGATAACCTACGGCTACGGCCCCGAGAGCCAGGGCGGCTGGGAGCAGACCCGCACCTACGCCGAGGTGTTGCAAGATTGGCGCGGCTGGATGGAAGAGGGCATCCTCGATCTGAATATGCCAATGAACTACAAGCGGGAGCACTTCACAACTGAGCCGAACAACCAGCAGCGCATGTACGAGGAGTGGAACGAGTTTATCAAAGACCATCAGTACGAGCGGCAGGCCGTGATCGGCTCGGCGCTGTATCTCAACTATGTCGAGGGCAGCGTCGCACAGATCCGCAAGACGCAAACCCCCAGCGCGGCGGGCAACACAGCCCACGGCTGGGTCGGCTACTCCTATCGCACCCCCGACGCCGAAACGAATACTGGAACCCGCCCCGGCGATGCCAGCCGCGCCGAGTTGATCCGCGCGCTTACCGCGCCGAGCGAATATGATCCGCTTACCCCGCCGGTCTTTGCCAACGCCGCTGCCATCCCTGGGATGCCCTGGAAGGCCCAGGCGACCAGCGGTCATATCAAGGGCGTTGTCCAAAATCCTGACGGTGCGCCGTTCGACCAGGTGCGTGTCTATCTCTATGATCCCCGCCACCGCACGATTGTCGACTCGCGCCTCACCGACGGATCGGGCTGGTTCGGCTTCGTTGACCTGGAGCCCGGGCGCTACCGGCTGGTGGTCGATCCGACCCGGGCCCGCATCGGACGAATCGCCAACGCGGTCGTTTCTGCCGGACACGTAACGACTGTCGATCTGACGCCGCGCCCCAGGGAATGATGGGGCGCGGAGGGAATGTAGGGGCACACCAACGTGTGTGCTAGCGGCGTTGGAGGGGTAAGGTTTACCGCTTCCTGGTGAGATCCCTCCCTCGCCCATGTTTTTCAGGGATGGACAGTACCCATGTTCGGAGCGAGGTTTGCTGCATCCTAGTGCGACCGGTCCCCCTTCGCCCTCACCCCCCTGCGTGCGGGGGCATATCATTACCCAGAACGTTTGTGTCGGTACATGACGTGGTATGATGGGGGGACGGGGCGGGCCATGGACCCTGCCTGGGAATGTGCCGACAGGAGGGCGACCGATGGATCCTGACGC
>JAKSDJ010000161.1 GCA_022360155.1 Chloroflexales bacterium
ATCAATCCAAGAAAGATGATCAGCAGTACCAACGCCATTGGTCGGCGCGACAGTTTGATCCACTCAGCAGACAATAAATGAAATATCATATCAGTGACGAGTGATAACTCGGGTGCTTCCGCTATGATTTGCTTATGATGCGCCGGTGACTTCGAGGAAAAACTCTTCCAGACTCGCTTCGCGGGCGCGCATCTCGGCCACGAGGACGCCATCGTGTGCCAGGAGCGCGTTGATCTCCGGTGCGCGATTATTGGGTGCGTCAATCAACAGCATGTCGCCGCATTGCTCGACTGCGCTAACCCATGGAATGGCGCGCAACAATGCCAACGCTTGCGTCGGCTCGCTTGCCACCCGCACCTGTATGCCCTGGCCACGTCGCAGCAACTGTTCGACCCGCCCTTCGGCCACCATCCGGCCTTCCTTGAGGATTGCCACCCGCTGACAAACCTGTTCGACCTCGTGCAGCAGGTGGCTGCAGAGGAAGATGGTCCGACCGCCCTCAGCTAGAGAGCGAATCAATGCGCGGATCTCCACCGTGCCGGCAGGGTCGAGGCCGTTGGTCGGCTCATCAAGAATGATCAACTCAGGGTCGGCCAGCAACGTAGCAGCAATCGCCAGGCGTTGCTTCATGCCCTGCGAATAAGAGCCGAAGCGATCACGCGCGCGCGACTCTAGTTCGACAGCCGCCAGGGCAGGTGTGATACGGGCGTCGGATAGTCCGTCGGCGCGCGCCAGGACACGCAGGTTGTCACGCCCGCTTAGGTAGGGATAGAATGCGGGCGCTTCGATCATTGCCCCTACGCGACGCAACGCGGTAACCGGATTTTGCTGTACATTATGGCCCAGAACCAACGCCCGCCCGCTAGTTGGCTTGACCAGGTTTAACAGCATCAGAATTGTCGTGGTCTTGCCCGCGCCGTTCGGCCCCAGAAAACCAAATACTTCGCCGCGCCGTACTTCAAGCGAAAGGTTATCAACGGCGATCCGCCGCTTGTAGTGTTTGGTCAGGCGCTCGGTGCAGATAACAGTTTCAGTTGACATAAACAAAAGGGCGTTCTGCTACTTGCTCCCTACGTCACAGTGCCATTATTATAGCGCAGGATGAGTACTGTCAACAATAAGAGCTCACGCTTTCATAGAGTATTCATCACGCATTGTTATGCTGTATCCGGTACATAATAGTATATAACTGTACAAGGAGCGTCCCATGAACTATGCTGACTACGCAGAACGCTACCTCATCGAGCATCTGGCTTACCTCCGTGCGCTTCCATTTGACAGTATCGAGCGGGCAATCGAGGCCATCTGGGCAGTCCACGAGCGTGGTGCAACCATCTTCTTGTGCGGAAATGGCGGCAGCGCCTCGATGGCCAGTCACTTTGCCGCCGATCTGAGTAAGACTACTGTGCGTCCCGATCTCTTTGGTAAGGCCCAGCGCTTCCGCGCCGTCTCGCTGGCGGACAATGTAGCTTTGCTAACAGCCTGGGGCAATGATACTGCCTATGAACGCATATTTGCCGAGCAGTTGCGGAACATGGCGCATCCAGGAGATATTCTCTTCGCTATCTCCGGTTCCGGAAGCTCGCCAAATGTGGTCGCTGCGTTGGAGGCTGCGCAGGAACTCGATGTCATGACTATTGGCCTGACTGGGCAAAGCGGCGGGCGACTGCGCAGCGACTGCGACATCTGTATTTGTGTTGATACCGACGCTTACGAGCACAACGAGCCGCTCCACTCTGCCGTTTTCCACATGATAACCTTCTATCTGCGTAGTCGACTGAGCGCGCAGACAGAAGCGCGCCGAACAGACATCTGATTCAACAGCGCCTTATTCAAAAGGATTGGAGCGAGCCCAACAGGTATTTGCTCAAGTTCCGACATTCGCTATAATAGTACCATTCTGCAGTGGTGTGTGCTGAATGGTACTATTATGCCAAACTGGCTTGCCCCTACCTATAATGGAACGCCTTTTATTCTCTTCGGAATGGCGCATCTCGCTGCGTTGGCGCTGACTCTTTCCGTTTGTTTTTTGCTGGCCTGGTTTAGTCGCCAACCCGCTGCCACGCCACCGCGCAAGACAGCGATGCGCTATGTTTTAGTCGGGATGTTATTGGGAACGCAAATCGTTTGGGATATCTGGCAAATCAGCGTCGGGGTTTGGGTTGTAAGCTGGTCGCTGCCGTTGCACCTTTGCCAACTCACTCAGCTACTCAGTGCGGTCATGCTCCTCACACGCAGTTCGCGCCTCTTCGAGATCCTCTACTTCTGGAGCGTTGTTGGGGCGACGCAAGCGCTGCTTACCCCGAACCTAACACACTGGGGCTTTCCGCATATTGGGTTTCTTGCCTTCTTTGTATCACACGGCGCCACATTGCTTGCTATAGTATTTATGCTGTCTGTCGAGGGCCTGCGCCCGACTTGGGGCGCATTGTGGCGCACCTGCCTCATTACGAACCTGCTCCTCCCTTTCATCATGCTGATCAACTGGCTGACCGGCGGAAACTACTGGTTCGTATCTCGCGCCCCGAATACATCTAGCCTGATCGATTACCTTGGCCCCTGGCCCTGGTATTTGATTAGTCTCCAAGCAATTGGGATAATGCTCTTTATCGCGGCGCTGCTGCCCTTTGTATGGAGGCCGCATCTGCGCAAAGTTAACGCCCCTGCCGGATAAATATGCGGTGCGCCTCTCCTGCGCTTCATCGCCTCCTCACCTCTCCGCCTCATCTTCTCGTCGGCTGACAGTTTTCTCATTCCAGTTCTTCTTCCATCCCGAACATCGCCGCCATTGTATCGGCGTGCGGATTCTCGGCGCGGCGGAGGGCGGCAAGGTAACGACCGGTCGTTGCAAGGCTCTCGTGGCCCAGGCGGGCTTGGATGTCGCTAACCTTCGCCCCGGCATCCTCCAGGCTACGGGCAAAGGTGTGACGCAGCGCATGAAAATGAACCCCAAGTCGGCTTCGCGCGATCCGTTCGAGCCAGTTGGGGTGCAGCGCCGCCCCGTAGTTTTGCCGGCTCAGGCTAACCCACAGCGGGGCGCTATCGGGGAGTGCGCCAAACTGTGCTCCATAGAAAGTGCGGAGATAGTCGAGCAGAGCCTGACCCGCTGGTCCAGGCAGAGTATCGCGCATCACTTTGTTGCCCTTGGTATTGAAACTTAACGTAACGTTGCCGCGGCGACCAGGGCGTAGATCGCGCCAGCACAGATCAGCGATTTCGTTGAGGCGGCGACCGGTGAGCAGCGCCACACTGAGCAGCGCATAGTCGCGCTTACCTGCCAGGCTGCTGCGGTCGATTGCTTTTAACCCAGCTTTAACATCATCGGACTCAAGCGCCTCGACCCGCGCATAGGACTGGACAGCCTGACGATCGACGCGGCTAATCGGGTTGTCGATGATCAGAAATCCGCGCTTGCGGGCGAAATTGTAGAAGCTGGAAATAATCGCCAAGCGCTGATTGTGCGTAGCGGGCGCTACTTCGCCCGCCGCTGCCCAGGCCTGGGCTACGGTGGCGACTGCGGCTGGGTCGCTGTCGAGCGCCAGGCCAAGTTGCCCGAGCGCTGCCTGAAAGCTTGCCATGGTTTCAGTGTATGCCTTCTTGGTCTTTGCGCTGTTGCTGCGCCGACTTTTGGAGTCGAGCCACGCGGCGAGGGCAAGATCGAGGGGGGAAGCGCCTGCACGAGAGATAATCGCATCATCCATATTATGTCAACTTTAGGGGTAATTATACTATGACTAACAATCATTAGTCATAGTATAAGCGGATTATGTATTTTGTCAAGATCACCCGGAGCCGGCCTTTGCTTGGCATCGTTTTTGCTATTACTACCAAGGCACACCCCGATACCTTGCAGGGACTCGATCAGCTGCTAGCCTAGCAAAGGCCAGCGCCCAAAGGCGTCTGACTTTTTTCTTTGTCTACGGATGAATTGAATTTCAGACCAACTCGTGACTGTATAACTCCTACAGAGCATCGAGAACCCCTCGAAGATACATACAAAACATCGTATTTTCCACCCCAATCCAGGCTCTGATAAACAAGCTGTCAACAATAGTCACTAATCTGAAACAGGGAACGCGCAGGGAAAAGATCGATCCAACTTTCACTCCGTGCTTTGCGCTGCCCCATAGTAGCGATAAACCTTACTTTGAGTCGATAAGGAGGAACTACCAATGACCAACCTGCGTATTGTGATTGCCCCATCCGCCTTCAAAGCGAGCTTGAGCGCTGAAGATGTCACTCGGGCTATTGAGATCGGCGTTCGGGCCGCATGTCCTACCGCTCAAACAGTCGAAATGCCGATTATCGGTGGCGGCGAAGGCTTTACCACAGCTCTGGTTCGCAGCACGGGCGGCGTTATGCACCCCGTGCGCGTTACAGGGCCGGTTGGTCAAGTTGTCGAAACCGGCATTGGCATACTCGGCAGCGCCGGTCCGCGCACTGCTGTGATCGAGATGGCAGCGGCGGCAGGATTGCGCCTCGTCCCCTGCCACATGCGCAACCCGCTGATCACGACAACCTATGGCGTAGGACAAATGATCAAAGCGGCCCTGAATCTCGGTGTCGAGCGGATCTTGCTTGGTTGCGGCGATGCCGGAACCAACGACGGCGGTGCGGGTATGGCCCAGGCCCTTGGGGCGCGTCTCCTGCGCGCCAATGGCGCGCCTATCGCCCAGGGCGGGTTGGGACTGGCGGAACTCGACCGGATCGACCTAAGTGATCTCGACCCACGCCTGGCAAAAGTTCAGATCGATGTGGCTTGCCACATCCACAATGTGCTTTGTGGGCCGCAAGGCGTCGCTCGC
>JAKSDJ010000032.1 GCA_022360155.1 Chloroflexales bacterium
GCTCTCGATCTGATCGAGATCCTGCAGCGCCGGCTTGTCGATCAGATCGACGTCACCGGCGAGCAGCGCGGCGACGCGGGGACCGTCGCTGGTGATCGGGCGGAAGGTGACCTTGTCCCAATGCTGCGGCTCGCCCCAGTAGTCGGGATTCCGCTCGATCACGGTCCGATCACCCGGCGTGTAGGCGACCAGCTTGTACGGGCCGGTGCCGATCGGAGCCAAGTTGGCCGCCTGGCAGTCCGCCTCGGTACCGGCTGCCTCACCAATGCAGTCACCGAACTGTGCTTTCTGGAGAATGCGTCCGTTTGAACTGACAAAGGTTTTGTATTGATTCGTGGTTGGCGCTTCCCAGGTAATCTTCACTGTGTAATCGTCCATCGCCTCGACCGAAGCAATACCCTGGAAGACGGTCGCAGTAGTGCATGCGGTTGCTTCATCGGCGCAGTAATCATAGGTGAAGACCACATCCTCGGCGGTGAAAGGACTGCCATCCGACCAGGTAATGTCCTGACGCAAGTTCCATGTGATCGAACTCAGATCTTCGGCGATACCGCCGTTCTCAAGAGTCGGAATTTCCTTGACCAGGAGCGGCACAAGATTGCCATCGGAGTCGACAGCGGCGAGCGGTTCGAGGATCAGCCGTGAGGCGTCATAGTCCTTCGTGCCAGTCGCTAGGTGCGTATTGAGGGTGGTTGGCGCTTGCCAGTACAGGATACGCAGGGTGTCGCCCGCGCCACGCCCCTGACCGCCTGTTGCTTCTGTATCGGGTTCGTCGGTCGACGTGTCGGTATCGGGTTCGTCGGGAGGAACTTCTGTATCGGGTTCGTCGGTCGACGTGTCGGTATTGGGTGCGTCGGTGGGCGTGTCAGTATCGGGTGCGTCGGGAGGATTCTGGGCGGGGGGCGCACCGCCACAGGCGGCAAGAATGAGCATTGCCACAATCAGGCTGCTCAGCAAAGACAGGATACGTTTTTGATACACGGCATACCTCCTTACTAATAAACAAAGCCCAATGTATGTAGCGTGTGGATGGGCCGTGGTATCAGATCCATCCACACGTTGCTACCCCACGTTACGTTATGACGCTGCATCAGCATCAATGCACCTATTCCTTATACCAATTAGCGACGTCGTACAGCTCCGAGTCCCAGCCGGATGGGTTGTAGCCCTTGAGACTGGTGTTTGCCCCGGCTGCCCGTGGACGGGCCACTAGCGGGATCTGCGATACATCTTCGATAATCAGGTCATTCATTGCTAAGGCAATCTCGATCCGCTTTTCTGGATCAATCTCAGATTGCAGCTGCTCGCACAGGGCGTCATAGTCCGCGTTCTGCCAGCGCATATAGTTGCGACCGCGCCACTCGTTAGCGGCCTGCGCCGCCTGGTCAGAGGTCCACTGACAGAAGTACGTTGTTGGATCAGGCTCGCCGGCGCCAGTGGTGAACATCTGAACATCGGCGAAGAAGTGGCTGTTCGTATCGGGGTTGCCCACGTCGCTGCCGAAGAACACCCCCGCGTCTACAGTTTTCAACTCGGTCTTGACGCCAATCTCCTGCCACCACTGCTTGATCAGCTCCTGGGTTTTCTGGCGCAGCGAGTTGACGCTGGTCTGGAAGAGCACAGTGAGGCGTACGCCGTCTTTCACGCGGATACCGTCAGCGCCACGTTCCCATCCCGCCTCATCAAGCAACCGATTGGCACCCTCGATATTCTGGCTGCAATCGCGCCGCCCGCCATAGAAGTCTGCTTGGGATGAAGCGAACGGCTCATACCAAAGCAACTCACAAGTCGGATAACCAGAGGGGCCATAGAGTTGTTCAGCAATAGCCTGGCGATCAATCGCCAATGCGAGAGCTTGGCGTACCGCGATATCGATCAAGAATGGATGCGGATGCTGTAACTCCCCGCGCTCTTCACCCAAGGCCGGGTCAGGATTGGTAAAGTTGAGTTGCAGACGCTCGACATTGGCGGTGTTATATGTGACCAGGGTTCCACGCTTACCCTGTTCGACCAACTGGTTCAACACTGCGGCCTCGACCTGGAGGTTCCAGGCCCAATCGGTATCGCCAGTCTGGAACACCGCGCGCGCCGCCGAGGGTGCATCACCGCCGCCCTTGAGTTGGACCTCTTTGAAGAAGGGCTTGTCCGCGTCGCGGTAATTTTCGTTGATGTCGTAAAGAACCACGTCCCCGGGCTTGAACTCGCGCAGTTTGTACGGACCGACGCCAACCGGCGCTAGATTAGCTGTTTGGCATTCTGACGCAGTTGAAGCCGCCTCACCGATACAGTTCTCGAACTGGGCCTTTTGCAAAATCTCCCCGCCGCCAGCGGTAAAGGTCTTGTACTGGTTCGGATTCGGGTTTTCCCATGTGATCTGTACGGTATAGTCATCCAGCGCTTCGACCGAGGCAATGCCATCGAAAGAGTTGACGGTCGTACAGGCAGTCTGCTCGTTGGCGCAGTACTCGTAGGTGAAGGCCACGTCTGCTGCAGTGAAATCAGTCCCGTCTGACCACTTGATATCCTGGCGCAGCTTCCAGGTGATCGAGCTGAGATCTTCCGCGATACCGCCATTATCGATCGTAGGAGTCTCGACAGCCAGCAGCGGCATCAGGGTTCCGTCTGGGGCAATTGCCGCCAACGGTTCCAGGATCAGTCGCGCAGCGTCAAAGTCTTTGGTTCCGGTTGCCAGATGCGGATTCAGCGTTGTGGGCGCCTGCCAGTAGAGGATACGCAGCGTATCACCTGCACCACGGCCCTTTTCGCCTGCCGCCGGCGGTTCGGTCGCGGCAGCACCAGGCGCTTGGGTTGGGGGGACATCTGTTGTCGTCGCATCGGTCGGAGCCTCTGGCGCTGACGTTTCGGTGGGCGTCTGGCCTGGTGATGTACCGCCACATGCAGCGAGGATAAACAACGCTGCGATAAAACCGCTCAAGAGCGGCCAGATTCGTTTCTTGTTCACACAATACCTCTATTACATACAAGCGGACCATACTATAGTACGCAAATGGGCCATTATGTCATAGCCCATCTGCGTGCACCTGTGTTAACGTTATTCCCTGTACCAATCAGCGATATTCCACATCTCCGAATCCCAGCCGCTTGGATTGACACCTTTCAGGTCGCTTGCGATACCTGAGAAGACGCTCTTGCGTGCGACCAGTGGGACGATCACCGCATCCTCGATTAAGATGTCGTTCATTTGCATTACGAGATCCGCCCGCGCTTCTGGGTCAGACTCAGTGCGCAACTGATCGCACAACGCATCATAGTCGGGGTTCGAGTAGCGCGCCTGATTGTTGCCCCGCCACTCGGTGCTTCGCTGTGCAATCTCTCCCGTCGTCCACTGGCAGAGGTAATTGGTCTGGTCGGTCTGCTCCGAGCCATTGGTAAACATCTGTACATCGGCGAAGAAGTGGGCGATATTGTCCAGGTTACCGGCGGCGCTATCGAAGAACACACCTGCGTCCACGCTCTTCAGTTCGGTTTCGACGCCAAGCTGATCCCAGGCCTGTTTGACCAGTTCCTGCTCCTTCTGGCGCAGCGAGTTGACACTAGTTTGATACAGGATGCTCATTTTCACGCCATCCTTGTCGCGAATGCCATCGCCGTCGCTATCAATCCAGCCGGCTTGATCAAGCAACCGATTCGCTTCTTCGATATTGGCCGAACAGTCGCGCCGCCCGCCATAGATCTGGTCGAGGGAAATATAGGGTTCGGAAACGATAATCTCACAGGTCGGATCACCAGCCGGACCATACAGTTGTTCGGCCATAACCTGGCGATCGACTGCCAAGGCCAGCGCTTTACGCACATTCACATCGGTGAGGAAGGGATGCGGCTGGTCTGGCTCGCCCCGTGCATCGCCGAGCGCCGGATCAGGGTTGGCGAAGTTGAAGAGCAGACGCTCGACATTGCCGCCCTGCGCTGTGATCAGTTCGCCGCGACCGCCGCGCAGAAGCTGGTTGATCACCGCCGCCTCAACCTGAAGGTTCCAGGCATAATCGACATCACCGGTCTGGAAGACGGCGCGGGCTGCTGAAGGTGCATCGCCGCCACCTTTGAATTGGACCTCCTTGAAGAAGGGCTTGCCCGACTCGCGGTAATTTTCGTTGATGTCATAGGTGACAACATCGCCCGGTTTGAACTCACGCAGCTTGTACGGGCCGGTGCCGATCGGGGCCAAGTTGGCTTCCTGACATGCGGCGTCGGCTGCAGCCGCCTCACCAACGCAGTTCTCGAACTGAGCCTTTTGCAGGATGACACCCAGCCTCGTAACAAAGGTCTGATATGGGTTGGGATTGGGCATCTCCCAGGTAATTTGTACGGTATAATCATCGATTGCTTCGACCGATGCGATATTGTCGAACGAGGCGGCGTTGGTGCAGGCTGTCGCTTCAGTCGAACAATATTCGTAGGTGAAAACAACATCCGCAGCGGTAAATGGAGCGCCATCAGACCAGACAACATCCGGCTTGAGCGTCCATGTCACCGATGAGAGATCTTCGGCGACGCCCCCATTATCAACGGTGGGGATTTCAGCAGCGAGCACCGGCGCCGGGGTTCCGTCCGGAGTAATTGTCGCCAATGGTTCCAAAATCAGTCGTGCTGCATCGTAATCTTTGGTTCCCGACGCTAGGTGTGGATTCAGGATTGTCGGCGCTTGCCAATAGAGGATACGCAATGTATCACTCGCGTCGCCTCTCTGATTGCTAGAATCCGTTGCTTCGGCGGGGGTGTCTGCGGTTTCGGCGGGGGTGTCTGTCGCGTCGGTCGGAATGTCTGTCGCGTCGGTCGGTCCTGCTGCCGGCGGCGTGCTGCCACACCCGGCCATGAGAAACATAACCAGGATCATCCCGCATAGCCATGACCATAGATGTCGGTGTTTCATACGCGAACTCCTTAGCTTTGTATATCGAACCCTCTTCATTAGGATCAGGATCGCCTGTTCTGGCGCTACGCCAATGTATAGAACCGAAGACGGCAATCCATCATCACAATAGGTATATGAGAGCAAAGACGCAGGCGTTCAATATAATGGCCCATAATACAGAGCAGCAAACTGAAAGGGAGGCAATTTGGGCTCCGACCTTCAGAATTTTTCCGACATCGTATGTCACGCTATTAATCAAACGCGGGACGAAAAGAGACAGACGAGGCTGGGGCGGCCTTGCCTTGGTAAAACAAACATTGTTGAGGATGAAGTACTCCATGCCTCATCGCACTGGAGCGGCACATGATATAACACACTACCGCAACGCATATATTATGCGCCACACCTTCATTGAGTAATTTGAGTAAATTGGTATACCGTCAGGTTTGATGCGGTGGAATTAAAGTAGCATACTTGAAACGAGATGTCAAATGATAAAATGCTAAGAGCGCCAGTTCCCAGCGCTGCAAAATGCTCTGAGCAGTTCGCCGCACGTCGATGCAGCGAACTACTCATGCGTCTATGCTGAAATACGAGGTTGAAGAGCCGGCGCTGCTAGGTTGTTGCAAAAAACATCGTTTTCTCTGCATGCAAGATATTGTAAAGATATTTTTAAGATTGTAAAATAGCTGGCCACTTCTAAGCGATTGCCTAAAATATGCCTGCATTTTAGTCTTGGGAGTAACTGATAACTGGAGGTTTTATAATACAAGACCTGACGAAAAGATCTTTTCGTCAGGCCATGTCGACGAAGAATCTCGTGAGGCTGTGCTTCGTAAACCTAACCTTATTGGAGGCCCAATACCATTCAAAACTGACAGTCTTGAATGGTTGCTTTGAAAAGCACCCAAGATCTGTCCGGTTTTCAACCGCGCCTATACGAAAGGTATTGATTTCGATGCTGAATGTGAAATATTTCCCCTGTGTATTAATGTAAAGTATTGATTTCGATGCTGAATGTGAAATATTTCTCCTGTGTATTAATATATAGCAATCCTCTGTGCGTTGCCGTGCCGCCTCCAGACGGTAAGTAAAGATTGCCTGAAGGGGCACGACAAGGAACTTACAATCGATTTAGGGTTGCTCTATCGTACACGCATCACTCATCACTGCTCAAGATACCCTCCAGACGTGATGCATGCCGAGAGTTTTCGGTCGCTTTTCCAAAACCATAACGCCGGAAGACAATCACACCGCCTGACATCGTAAGCATGACCTGGCCCCTAAGGGTTTGACCATGAACAGGACTATTCTTGCCTTTGGAAACAAAGCTTGCAGCATCTACGGTCCATAGCTGTTCGGGGTCAAAGATCACGATATCGGCGCGGGCGCCGGAGCGCAAGGTCGACGGCGACCTGCCTAACACCTGAGCCGGACCCTCAGTCAGTTTGGCGACCGTGTTCACTAGGTCCATTTCGGCGCGATGCACCAGAGTCAAAACCAAGCCGAGCGCTGTTTCTAGGCCGCTAATCCCACAGGCAGCCAGACCGTATTCACATTCTTTGTTTACCGCCGCGTGGGGAGCGTGGTCGGTCGCAATGGCGTCGATTGTGCCATCGCGCAATCCCTCGATCAACGCAACCAGGTCTTCCTCGCCTCGTAGCGGCGGACTCACGCGAGTGCGCGTGTCGTAGGCGGGCAAGAGCTTGGGATCAAGCTTGGTTGGTATGACTTGCTCCTGATTACGTCCGTTCTTCTTACTGCGACTGTGACGCTCGCTGCTGGGTTGGGACGGCGCTTGCTCCCCATGCGCCCCGAGCGCCCCTAACACCCAGCGATCAGTGAGGGTCAAGTGGTGCGGTGTAACTTCGGCAGTAACACGCACACCGCGCTGTTTGGCGTTACGGATCAGCGCCACTCCGCCGGCAGTGCTCACATGACAGATATGCAGATGGGCGCCTGTCAACTCGGCTAGCGCGATGTCGCGGGCGATCTGCGCTTCTTCGGCTGCAGCGGGGTAGCCAGGTAAGCCGAGTCGGGTGCTGACTGCACCTTCGTGCATGGCCCAGCCCACATTGAGCTGGGTATCCTCGCAATGACTCATAATTGGCACGCCCAATGCGCTCGCATAGGCCATCGCATTGCGCATAATCGCCGGATCGGAGACCGGGCTGCCGTCATCGCTGAAAGCAATACATCCTGTCTCAACCAGTTCCTTCATCTCGGTCAAGACTTTGCCTTCGCGCCCCAGGGTCATTGCACCGATCACCTCCACGGTGACGTGGGCGTCACGGCGGGCAATCTGTCGCACCTGACGCACCACAGAGGCGCGGTCATGCGCCGGTTGAGTATTGGGCATAGCGCAAACGGTGGTAAACCCGCCTTGGGCCGCAGCCAGCGTCCCGGTCGCAATCGTCTCTTTGTACTCCTCGCCTGGTTCGCGCAGGTGAACGTGCAGGTCGGTAAAACCTGGAGCCACGACACATCCGCGCGCGTTGATGATCTCGACTTGCTCGTCGATGCGCTCACGATCAATCGAGAGATCGGTCATGTCAAAGATTTGGGTTACCTTCCCATTCTCCACGAGCACATCCCCCACCGTAGCAACGCGCTGGGTTGGGTCGATAATGCTGCCGTTTTTGATGAGATATCGCATGATGCTTCCTTATCTACGCAAGATAATACATCCAGTTCAAAGCAGCGTGGATCATCCAGCAAGACGATAAAGCAACGCCATCCGCACTGCAACACCATTCGTAACTTGTTCCTCGATCACCGACTGGCTCGAAGTCGCAACTTCCGGCGTAATCTCGACACCTTCGTTCATTGGC
The DNA here is from genome assembly GCA_022360155.1 of Chloroflexales bacterium. Classification (GTDB taxonomy): domain Bacteria; phylum Chloroflexota; class Chloroflexia; order Chloroflexales; family Chloroflexaceae; genus JAKSDJ01. Next base: position 7,705 of record JAKSDJ010000032.1, read on the forward strand.
CCGGGATGCATCACGAGTGCATGCGTATGGGCCTGTTCAAGACGCTCTCCAGTTAGAGCAAAAAAGCGACTGTACTCGCGCAACGAAGGCAGCAGCCCCTCTTTCTGGCGTTCTTTCTGGAGCCGCAACGCCATAATCACATCAGCGTCGATAATAGCATCGTCGAGATCGTGACTAATCTCAACCTTGGGCCAAGTCGCCTGCCAAAAGTGGGAAGGGCCAAGCAAGGTCGGCGGCGCACACAAGATAACGTGCGCCCCCATCGTCGTTAGCCCCCAAAGATTGGAGCGCGCCACCCGGCTGTGGAGGATATCACCGACGATAATCACCTTCAGCTTCTCGATACGGCCCAGCTTCTCGCGAATGGTGAACAGATCGAGCAGCGCCTGGGTTGGGTGCGCATGACGACCATCGCCAGCATTAAGCACCGAACCACGAAAGTGCTGTGAAATCAGATAAGGCGCGCCGGAGAGGCTATGGCGTAAGACCACGATATCGGCGCCTAATGCTTGCAGCGTGCGCACCGTATCAACCAACGACTCGCCTTTCTCGACGCTGCTGCCACGTGCAGTGAATGTGACGACATTGGCCGAAAGCGCCCGCGCCGCTAGCTCGAATGAGATCCGGGTGCGTGTGCTATCTTCATAGAACATATTGACCACCGTACGGCCCCGCAGCGTCGGCACCTGCTTGATCTGGCGAGATAGGATCTCTTTCATACTGTCGGTGGTCTCTAAAATCTCTTCGATCTCGGCGCGGCTAAAGTCGTCGAGATCGAGAACATGGCGGCGCCCATCAGGGCTGCTGGTGGAAAACTGGTCGTCAGATGCTTGCGTCACGACCATTGGCTCATTGTCTGCAGACGGCATCTTGAGATTCTCCGTTATGATTCCTGGCGCACAATAACTACACAATCAGCAGTCGCATCTATTTCTTGAAGCCGAACCTCAACCCGCTCTTGGCGGGAAGTAGGAACGTTCTTGCCCACAAAATCAGCTCGGATCGGCAACTCCCGGTGCCCGCGATCAACCAGGACTGCAAGCTGGATACGGGCCGGGCGACCCAAATCGGCCAGGGCATCGAGCGCCGCGCGCACCGTACGCCCCGTATAGAGTACGTCATCGATCAGCACGACTACCCGACCGGTGATATCAGCGCCAATACTGGTCTTGCGAACAACCGAGGCTGGTCCGCGCTTGCTCAAGTCGTCGCGGTAGAGCGTAATATCCAACTGGCCGACAGGCACTCGCTGCCCGACGAAGTCAGCCAGGGCTGTCGCAATTCGTTCAGCGAGGGGAACTCCGCGCCGGCGAATGCCAACCAGAATGATGTCGCGAATGCCCTCATTGCGCTCGTCGATCTCGTGAGCGATTCGGACCAACGCGCGACGAATGTCATCTGCTGAAAGTATCTGTTTTTCGTTCATGGTTCCAATTGCTGTTGCTTATGCGCATCACCATACGGGCGGCATGCGCAATCACTCACGCGAAATAGCCGCTAGCGCAGCGCTGGGCGGCTATTTTCACTCCCATGCATACCCATAGGGCATGGAATAACCAAGCTGCTAACCTGCCAACCTGCACAGAGTTGCGAGTCGATTGCTTGGCGCAGTCAGCTATGTTCTTCCGCATCAGAGAAAATGCAGGTACATACAAACCCGCCCGCAAAATTGCGAACAGGAAGAGAAAAGCGCATATAAGCTTTGGTTTAAGGCTGAACAGAGGGAAACGAGGGTAACCGAAACTGACCGGCGGCAAGACCGCCAAGCGTCCATTAATATAGAGAGCATTATGGTTTTGCATAAAAATCCCTTTTCAGCCTCACAGGACTGGGTTAAAGGTCACTACATTCTAGCACGGTCGCACAATCGTGTCAATCACGTGGTTATTTACACGAGTTACGCGGTGGTGGGTGTCGGGGAGGCGAAGCTTCCTCAAAAACTCCTTCTCGCTGCCGCCGCTGCTGCGGCGAGCAAAAGGATTCTTGGCGGGCTTGCAGCCCTCCAACCCTCCCTGCCAACCGAGGACCGCATAAGTTCTGTTATTTAGAGCTATGTCAATCCTGCAATAGCATGCAGATGGCGCAGGTGAGCGCAGATAGCTGTCCATCCGTAGCTGCTTGACGCCTGGGTTGAGGCTCTTTTTTCACTGTAGCCTACTTAATTACGATACAGCCGCCTCTTGACTCTCTCCCCACAAAGATCTACACTGTATGTGAATAGAACTATCTACAAGTGAGGAGTGGTTTAATGACATCGTGTCGGCGTACCCCTTACAACTCTCTCCTATTACTGCTTTCGAGCGACTCGGTTAGCAGCGCACACAGCGATACTGGGAAAATAGGTTTACGCTTTGATTCGGCAAATGAGGCGCCTCGCCCATCAGCGCTTCGTTCGTTGTTGTTCTTTACTGGATCGACCCAAGCCCACGACAGCCTTCTATCTCGAACCACAGAAGCTGAACTCTCGCTGATGCGCGAAACTCTTGAGTTGCTCAACCGCATCGAGTCAGCCAACGCAGCCTAACCCAGGAGATAGGGCAGGCTCGGATGTACTCATTTTATATATGTGTGAGACGTAGCGCCATTTCCAACCACGTGATATGATGGTGATTGCGCAATCACATTCCACTAGAATGGGCTCTATCGGAGCCCTTTTGAATGCTTGCTCCATTCCCCCCGCATCCTTAAATATATTACTATA
>JAKSDJ010000303.1 GCA_022360155.1 Chloroflexales bacterium
AATTGGCGCTCTCCGCACCATTGCTGAGCGAAGTGGCCGCGCTGGGGGTGCAGGCGGAACACCACTTCGGCGGCATTCCGCAGGATATCGAGTGGGCCATAACAGATGGTCACTGCTGGCTCCTTCAGGCCCGCCCCATCATCAACCTGCCACCGCCGCCCCTGCGCGACGTGCGCTGGGAGCCGCCCCGACTGGGCAGCATCTGGATGCGCCGCCAGATAGTCGAGCATATGCCCGAACCGCTCTCCCCACTGTTCGCCGAACTGTATCTGCAAGAGGGACTGGGTCGGTCGATAGAAGAGATGGTTGCCTTTATGGGCGATCTTATCGACATGAAAATAGACATGTGGGATTTTATCCCGCCGCCCTTCGCTACAACTATAAACGGCTACGCCTACAGTGTCGCCAGTTTTGACTTCCGGTGGCAGCTTGTTCCAACGATCCTGCACATGTACACAATGGCCCTGCCCAAAATGATCCGCTATATGCTCCCCCACTGGCAGGATGAGGCGCTGCCTGCCTACCGGGCCATCATCGAGCGCTGGAAGGGAGTCGCTTTGGCCAATGCAGCGGATGAGGAGCTGCTGCGCGGCGTGCGCGAATTGGCTGCCGCGGATGCCATCTACTGGTTCGCTGCTGCCATACCCTTGGGTTTGGCGCGGACAACCGACGCGTTGCTCGACGGCTTCCTGAAATCTGTCGCAGATGGGCGCGGCCCATCGAACGGCGCGGGCCCGCGCCCAACCAGCGGCCCCTATCTGCGCGGCTTTCCATCCAAGACCGTAGAGGCTCAGGCTCAACTGGAAGCCATCGCCAGACAGATCCACGGTTCCGCAGCGTTGCGCGAGCTGGCTCTCACCACAACGGCAAGACGCCTGTTCGACGCGCTGGCACAGCATCCCGATGGGCAGGCGGTGCGAGACGACATCCAGCGCTATCTCGATGCGTACGGTCACCAGATCTACAACCTGGACTTTGTTGCGCCGACCCAGGCGGATGATCCGCTCCCTGTACTGTTGAGTCTGAAAGCCGCAGTCGATCATCCCGAGCGCGATGTGCGCGTCCAGCAGGCGGACCTCGCGCGCGCGCGCGAGGCGCTGACAGCACGCACAGCCCAATCTTTCAATCTGCTCTGGCGGCGGCTGTTCCGGTTGCTCCTAGGCTGGGCGCAGCGCTACACGCCCTATCGTGAGGAGGCGCTTTTCTACGTGGGCGCGGCCTGGCCGACGCTCCGTCGGTTGGCGCTCGAATTGGGGCGGCGGCTCACCGCAGCCGGCACGCTTGTAACACCCGATGACGTGTTCTATCTGCAAAGCGCAGAACTTGCCTCTGCCAGCGCCTCCCGCGCGGATGGTTCGAGCCGCCCGGATCTGGCGAAGCTGGCTCGAGAGCGGCGTGCGCTGCGTGAGGCGCGTAAGCGACTGGACCCGCCGGTCGTAGTCCCTCCCGGCGCTCGGCTCAAGTTTGGGCCGTTTGAGTTGGCAATGTTAGAGCCCCGGCCACGCAACACAGGCACAGGTCCAACGTTAAATGGCTTCGCAGTCAGCCCAGGCCAGGTTACCGCACCGGCAAGCGTCATCCGCTCACCCGAAGACTTCGACAAGATGGCGCCAGACACAATCCTCGTCTGCCCGACGACCACGCCGGCCTGGACACCGCTGTTTTCTCAGGCGAAAGGACTCGTCACCGACATTGGCGGCGCGCTGGCCCACGGTTCGATCGTCGCCCGCGAGTACGGCATCCCGGCAGTGATGGGCGCGGGGGTTGCCACCCAGCGCATCCAGAGCGGCCAGCGCCTCCGGGTCGACGGCGATGCCGGCACTGTAACATTGCTGGACGAAGTCGGTGCAGAGCTGGAAGAAGCAACGGAGACACAGCCGCCGGAGACGCGACCTAGCTCCAGTGTACCCAAGAAGACGCTGCTCGTTCTGGCTGTCGCGGCGCTTGGGCTGGCAATGTGGAGGAAAAAGCGACGGCGGCGTGTGGCAGGCTAAGGCAGGATCGCAGATAGGTTTCAGGTTGTAGGTGCGGTTTATAGCCGCACGTCACGCTCTCCAAAATAGACAGTTCTGAAATGGTAAAAGCCAGAAGAAGGAGTGGACATGACCCGACAATCAGCTAAAGGTTTTGAAAACCTTATGAATTTTGACGATCAAAATCGGTAACGGGAAAGGCTCTCATAGTGCCGCCTTCAGACGACTGTGCTGCCGTAAAACCGCCTAAAGGCGGCACTATGTAGACTGCCGTGGTTGATTGTCAAATTTCATTAGAAGCTGTCTGAAAAGGTTAATCCCTATCCCCAGGCCTGACGAACGCAACATCGCTAGGCAGCGCAATGTTCGCAGTGCAGATCCGGCTTCTACGCGCTCTGATCGCTTATCTGAAAAGAATTGGCTCTAAACGACCTTTCTCGGCAGCAGCGGATTGAGTTTTGTCATAATCCAATAGTCGGAATCGAACCCCGACTTCTCGGCTATTGATTGGGGGGCGATGTCAAGGTGCTCTGTTCCAATAACCGTAGCGATATCGCCTACATGAACGGTTTTATTCTCACCAATTTCGACCAAAATGAAATTCGCGTTCACCCCGCCGGCAATAATCGGATAGACCTTATCGCCAATCAGAACCCCGGCATGATTCGCAGCACTGCTTGGATAGCCGTCTGTATGCCCAATTGGTATTGAGGCGATCCAAGTCGCTTTGTTTGCAATATAGCGATGACCAAAGCTAACCCCTTCACCGGCTTGAACTACTTCAACCCGCACAACGCGGGCTTTGACCCGAAATGTCGGCTCAAGGCGCATGATGCGCTTGCCTGCTTCATTAACATTGTAGGCTACACCGCCGAATATCAACTGTCCTGGGCGCACGACGCCTAATTTATGCGACGCGGGCGTTTTCACGATCATCCGGGATGGCGCTGCATGGAGCACCCCCATATCAATCCCTTTCTGGCGTGAGTGTTCGATGACACTCAAAAATCGTTCAAGCTGCACATCATCAAAGGGGATATCGCCTCGTTTGGCGCCGGCTGTCATTGTATATGTCCCCGCTATCTTGACTGCCCGGCTCGCCGCCAATTCTTCTATCCAAGGCAAAGCCCTGGTATAAGGTATACCAATGCGATTCATGCCAGTGTCAATACATAGCTGTACGGTGATTGGGCGATTGAGTTTCTGGGCCAAGCTTTCGATTTGTGTTTTGGCATTGTCGTGAAAGAGGGTCAACATGACATCTTGTTGAACGAGTTCTTCGGCCTCGCTCGGGCAAACATGCGCCATAAGGAGAATGGGCTTGCGCACCCCGACATCTCGGAGCGCCAATGCTTCATCCACTCGCACGACCGCATATCCATAGATTTCGTCCATCTGGTCAACAATTGGACCGACATCTCGGATCCCAATCCCGTAGGCATTATTCTTCACCACAAACAAGCTACGTGCTTTGTTGGTAAAACGATAGACTTCGCGAACGTTATGTTGAAGCGCTGCAGCGATGATTTCCACCCAGGGATCGAAACTGTCCTCAGCCGGTTGACGTATTCTGCTCATGTTGTTCCTTTATGAATGTCTTGCGCACACTTTCGTCTAGCCGGCACTGAAATACCTAACTGTACGAAGGACGAAACGCGCCTCCGGGCATGCGAGATGTTCTGTACCCCAAATGCTTGCAGATTCCCCTTGCCCGCCCTCGCCAAGCTGTGATCCAGCACACGGTAGTGCGATATAACAGTGCAATATATTGGTGTCTATGTTCTGGGCATGCATTGTATGCTACGGAAATTGAACCCGCTAAGCGCCGCCCCAGGCGCCTACCGATCCGGCATTGCCCCGCCGGCGGGTTTGTCCTCGCAACCACAGCCTGGCTACCAACACCTCGCTATTCAGACAGATCAATCAGCCAATTCGCTTCCTGAATGCGTGTATCGAGTTCTCTCAACTCCTTCGCAATGGCGTCAGCCTTTTTTGGATCTCGGAAACGTTCACCTTGCTCTTAAACCTAATCTCGGAACGTGTGGCAACCGACTGCGTGATGGTAGCCGCTTGTGCCAGCTCACGGTACAGTGCATGACGCATTTTCAGCGCATCGTACTCTGCCAGCGCTTGCGTCAGAGAGCGCCCAAGGACAATCGTGCGAGAGTTGGTTAGATTGATTTGGCGGATAAGTTGGACTATTTCTGCAGCTAGCGCTTCGTACTCAGCAATAAGGGCTTCGGGGTCTTCTGCAGACATCTCGCCATCTTGCACCCTTGCGTTTCGCAACAGACGCGCTTTGATCTGCTCGATACGCTTCTGACTATCCGCCCGAAGCGCCAATGCCTTTGCCAATTTCATAATGTACTTCTGTCCTGGGCGAATTCATCCCAGGGGCCGCTGATCGATATAATCTGTCTTTGCTTATCGATTGATATATATTTGTCTCTGTCTTCTTATCCATCATTGTAAACCCAACGCGAGACGAACAGACGATCATTGCTCTCGCACCCGACATAGGGTGGATGCTGTTGCCGTGCATGCTTGTAGTACAACAGGATACGCGGCGATGAAGCGCCCCTCATTCTACCATGGCCCGCCTGCCTGTACCACTTGTTGGGTTTATTGCTCTGTCTGAAAAATATGGAGTATGACAGTATAGCTGCCGTACTCCAAATACGATGCCAGCCGTACGGCGCCGCGCTTGCGCTCAGTGCTGGCTGCACCAGGATCGCGCCCGCCCGAAGGCAGGACAAACAGCGCTGCCCGTCTATGCGAACGGATAAATGAACGCTACCCAGTCATATTGATGTTGTTCATACGCTGTGAGAATATCGTTCCATTCGTATTCGATCGAGTTGGTCTGTTGGTTCGCAAGCGCCAGCCGTATGATTGGGGCAAGGGAAATCACCTCTTCACGCGTAAAAAACGTCCAAGTAGCGTTACACTCATTCAAGATCACTAGGGGCATTTCCGCCTTAGCAGGCGCCGCTGCGCCGTCACCGCCCAAGATATGCTCGCAGCGAGCCTGAAGTTGCTCCGGCAGATGGGGCTTGATCAAGGCAAGGTCATCGGCTAAAGACCATGCTTTTTCAAACGTTGTTAATCCATACATGCCAGGTTCGTGCTCGAACACATACTCGAACACATTCTCCTTGATATAGACCTGTTCATCCTCGTCAGGCTTGTTTGCCGCTCGCGCTAGTTCGTGTTGAACCCACGCAAGCAACGGCAGCAGTTCAGATAACACAACGTTGTTTTCGCCATCCTAAAAGACGATGACTTGGTGCAGCTGAAGAATGTTCGACTGAATCAGGTACACCCGCGTTTGATTGCCCATTTTGCGCTTGAGCCTTTCTCTCGCGATTGAAGTACGGGAAAATTGTGAGGCATGGTGCAAAAACTGCTGCCCCATCCAGCCATTTGGTAGGTTCCACAGCCTATGCTTCAGACTCACATGCGCGCATTGTTATAAATCAACCTTGGACAGCTCTTTTCATGCCCGTGTATGCGCATCACGCATGAGATGACTAACGTTCAAACGTGCTAACCTGTCAACGTACAAAGAGGATTTCGAGATTCGAGCCTGTTGTGATACACTGTCTCATGCTGCTGTAGGCGATTGCTTGGGTCGCAAGCCCATGGCGATCGTCTGAATGGCTGTAGCACCCCATTATGCCGTTGTTTGGCGGCCCTTTTCAAGAAGCGACGTGCAGTAAGAATCTGCCTTGAAAATGGTGTCGCCATACTCGTACTCAGTGTGCTATACTACATGCGCGAGGCGGCAACAATGGGGTTGTCGTTCGGGTAACGAAGGAGTGCATATGATCACCAAAGTTCCTGGTGGCCCAGGCAAAGTCCGTGTGACCTTCTCTATGCCCGCCGCGATCTGGGCCGACACAATCCACCTGGCAGGCGATTTTAACGATTGGAGTGAAGTCGCCACGCCACTGCGGCTGACCGAGGCAGGGTGGACTGTGACTCTCGATCTTCCGTCGGGTTTGTCCTTCCAGTATCGCTACTTGATCAACGGGAAAGACTGGCACAACGACTGGCAAGCCGACAGGTATGCGCCAAACGAGTTTGGCGGTGACAACTCGGTCGTGGAAGTTCCCGCTTTTCTGGAGCCTGCATCGCCGAATCATATCGTATCGTCGAATGGCCAGGCTGACAAACCAGAGATTGTCGAATTCGAAGCCGTGCTGGAGACGCCATTACTGAGCTACTGTATACGCTCAGCGGTGGTTGTTCATCAGTAAACGTCACGAACAACAACATAGGCAGGGATAGGATGGGGCAAGTTTTACACTTGCCCTATTGTGTGTCTGCGAAGCCGAAGTGATGAGGCGATGTGGTGACGAGTCAGCGGTCCAACCTGTAATGGCACGCTGATGCTGTTGATGGACGCCGCTCAACGCTGATCGAACATTCAAACGTGGTAAAGCCCCAGCGTGTCAACCTACCAACCTGCTAACCTGCTAATGCCCCAAAGTTCAAACGTTCAAACGTTCAAACGCGTTAATGTCCTATCGATTAAGCCAACTCACCATCGCGCGGGTCACCAGATCGGGCGCCTCCTGCTGGACGAAATGGCCTGCGCCGGGGATGGTCACGAGGGTTAGGTCTTGCTCAAGCCACTCCCACGTATTGTTCAATCCACTCGCCAGGAGTGCGGTGTCTTCCAGGCCATGGATCATCAATACTGGCGCCTTGACCTTCACCACCGGCGAGGTATCTTCGGTATAGGGTTCGCGTGGGTAGTTTTCTCGGTAGTAATGCAGCATCGCTTCAAAATCGGAACGTTCCAGGGCTTCAACATAACGAGATCGAGCGGTTTCATCAGGGAACAAAGCGCTTAGCCGCTCAGCGGTGAGACGGAGGTGGGCGCCATCCTGCTGAAAATCGCGGGCATACTGGCTGTTCTGCTGTTGTTGCGGATTGTGCGCCAGTTCGCGGGATATACCGCGGGGATGCGGCAGATTGAGAATAATCAGCCGCTCCACCAACTCTGGTAGATGCATAGCGACTTGCCAGGAAATAGCGCCGCCCCAATCGTGCCCGACGACAATCGCCCGTTCATACCCGAGATGGCGGATGACGGCCTGTACATCCTGCACCAGCAGCGGCATCGCATAGTTTTCACCGCCCTTGGGTTTGTCGCTCAGGTTGTAGCCGCGCAGATCGATGGCTGCCACGTGGAATTGCTCAGCCAAGGCCTCCATCTGATATCGCCACGTGTACCAGAAGTCGGGAAAGCCGTGGACCATCAGAACCAACGGCCCCGCGCCAAGGCTGACGTAGTGGATCTTGACACCATTGCTGTCGGCATAGCCATGAGTGACGCGCTCCTCAAGAGACTTAGACATTGTGGAATCCCTTTCTTGCCTGAAGATTTGCAATCGCCTCAGGTGATAAAGCAAATGGACCTGGATCGTTTGGATTGGATGGTGCGTTTCCAAATAGACGCCCAAGTGTACCAGCAAAAACGCGAATCAGCACACGCGGATGCATGAGCGACTCGGGTGTGTCGAGCATGTGGAGTACGTTAGCATAGGCTTGACTCACGACAAGATCTTCGCGGGCTTGCTGCAGAACCAGGTTCATATAGTTATGGAGCAGTCGCAAGCCCAGCCGCGGGCGCGCCCCGCGCAAGCGAATCCCTTCCCATCGTAGATCTTCGCCGGTCGCAATCAGCCACGGCGCGGCGACCGTCTGTGCGATCCGGCGTTGGAATTGGCGCTCGAAATCGGATCGCGGGCGCAAGAGTTGTTGGTGTAGACTCTCATCAAGGGCCAGCGCGCCAAGGGCGCTGGTGGTCATCCCTTGACCATAGATCGGGTTGAAGGCGCAAACGGAGTCGCCCATTGCGATAAAGCGTTGTGGCCAGCGATCCAGTCTTTCAAAATGGCGGAGTCGGTTTTCTGGCGTGCGGTATCCACGAATTGGCGTGATCGGCTCAGCAACGCGGATCGCCTCGTAGATGCTTGGATCGGCCAGGTCGCGCGCCCACTGTAGGAAGCCTGCTTCATCGGTTGGCGGGTAGTGCCCGGCAAAACCGCCCATCGTCACATGCCAGCGATTATGTTCGATTGGCAGAATAAGTCCGGCGCGCGGGTTGTGTGGCGGTCGGCCATTGATAATAATGCCTTCCCATTCGGCGGGAAAATCGGCTGGTCTGGCATAGAAGCGCGACGCATAGCCAATGTCCGAGTTGATGTTTTCTTCGGGCGGCGCCGCGTAGCCCATGCGAACCAGCCATTCGGGGGTCTTGGAATGACGCCCGCTGGCATCGACGACGAGGTCGGCCTGAAGCGTTTCGATGCGGTCATCGGCGCCGCGCTGCCGCATACAAATGCCGGTGACCCGTTGCCGATCCGCTGTCGTGAGCAGTTCGGTGACTTCGCAGTTGGTGATAAAACGGACACCTTCCTGTTTGGCGAGGCGCTGCCGGATGTGCCATTCCATAAAATAGCGGCTAAAAGCGATAAACTCATCATTAACTTTTTCGGAGCGCAACTTCCCCGCTGGCGATACAAGTGCAAGCGGTACAACGTTACGGGCCGAGGATGCGCCGTTGGCACGGAGTTCTGCGGTAATACCAGGAAAGAGTTGTTCAATAATCATATGTCCGCGTATCAGCAATCCGTGGGCGTGGTGGGATTGTGGTGCGCCTTTGCGATGGGCCGGAGCATCGGGAAAGGTATCTCGGTCAATAACGGTTACACGGGCAAAATAATCGGATAACACCTGTGCGGCCAGGATTCCGGCGATACTGCCGCCAATGACGATGGCGTGTCCTTTGGTCCATGTGTGTGAGAATAACGGTTGATTATTCGTTGCCATGGTTTCCTCCATCATTAATTTAGTGATTAGTCACTACTTAATAGGCAACAAGTTTTGCCATCCAATTAACTTGCGTTCGTATCGGCTGGATCGAAATCAATACTTTTCACGAAGGCCAGATAAAAGCCTTGACCAAGAAATTTTTGTGCTTCAAAATCGTCCACCTGCCCGTGTTCGCGTACAAAATCGTAGAGTTCACGGAAGCGTCGACGCGCTACACGCTGCACGTCCGGATCATTGACCGTCGCCATACACTGCAGAATAACCGACATTTCATCATTATCATCAATAAGCGTCTTGAAGGCTTCTCCCATGCCAGATAGCGGTTCAGCCTTATTCTGTTGCGAACCCCGTTGGAATGCCATCAAGGTCAGGTCATACACCCGTTCCATTGTGGCAATAAAGAGATCTTTTTTTGTGC
>JAKSDJ010000096.1 GCA_022360155.1 Chloroflexales bacterium
AATTGGCGCTCTCCGCACCATTGCTGAGCGAAGTGGCCGCGCTGGGGGTGCAGGCGGAACACCACTTCGGCGGCATTCCGCAGGATATCGAGTGGGCCATAACAGATGGTCACTGCTGGCTCCTTCAGGCCCGCCCCATCACCAACCTGCCACCGCCGCCCCTGCGCGACGTGCGCTGGGAGCCGATCCGACCGGGTAGCATCTGGATGCGTCGGCAGGTGGTCGAGCATATGCCCGAGCCGCTCTCCCCATTGTTTGATGAACTTTACCTGCAAAACGGCCTCAATCAATCAATGGAAAAATACAGTGATTTTCTCCATGACTTGACTGGGATTGAATTGGATATCTGGAAATTCGTTCCACCACCTTTTGCTGCGAGCATAAATGGCTACGCTTACAGCATTGCCAGTTTCGACTTCGATCGCCAGCTTATTCTGCCAATCCTGCGCATGTACACAACTGCCTTACCACAGATGCTACGCAATTTTTTGCCTCGCTGGCGCGATCAGGAGCTGCCATCTTACATATCGATGATTGAGCGCTGGAAAAACATTGAGCTGGCTGATACGCCTGATCAGGAGTTACTGCATGGCGTGCGTGAATTAGCCACAGCGGATGCCATCTATTGGTTCGCCGCCGCCATACCCTTGGGTTTGGCGCGGATAACCGACGCGTTGCTGGACGGCTTCCTAAAATCTGTCGAAGATGGGCGCGACCCATCGAACGGCGCTGGTCCGCGCCCAACCAGCGGCCCCTATCTGCGCGGCTTTCCCTCAAAGACAGTGGATGCGCAGGCGCAACTGGAAGCCATCGCCCGGCAGATCCACGACTCCAACTCATTGCGCGAACTGGTCTTCAGTACAGCGGCGGGACACCTGCTTGGCGCGCTCGCACAGCATCCCGACGGGCAAGCGGTGCTGGCTAGCATTCAGCAGTATCTTGATGAATTCGGTCACCAGATCTACAACCTGGACTTTGTCGCGCCGACCCAGGCGGATGATCCGCTCCCCGTGCTGTTGAGCCTGAAAACCGCAGTCGAGCACCCTAACCGCGATGTGCGTACTCAGCAGGCAAAACTGGCGAGGGAACGCGATGCATTGGTCGCAGCCACTACAAAATCGCTAAACCCTGTTCAACGGTGGCTGTTCCGCCTGCTCCTGACCTGGGCGCAGCGCTACACCCCCTATCGCGAGGAAGCGCTCTTCTATGTGGGCGCGGCCTGGCCGACGCTCCGGCGGCTGGCGCTCGAATTGGGGCAGCGACTCACCGAAGCGGGTTCGCTTGCGGCGCCCGACGACGTATTCTTCTTGCAGAGCGCAGAACTTGCGTCTGCCTGCACCGCCCGGGCGGATGATACGCGCCGCCCCGATCTAGCCGCGCTGGCCCAAGAGCGGCGTGCGCTGCGGGGGGCGCGCAAGCGGCTCGACCCGCCGGGCGCCGTCCCTCCCGGCGCCCGGCTCAAGTTTGGCCCATTCCATCTTGCGATGTTTGAGCCGCAACCGCGTCGCACCGCCACCGGCCCGACATTGCATGGTTTCGCGGTCAGTCCGGGCCAGATTGTCGCCGCAGCAAGCGTCATCCGCGCACCGGAGGATTTCGAACAGATGGCGCCGGACACCATCTTGGTCTGTCCAACCACCACGCCGGCCTGGACGCCGCTGTTTTCCCAGGCGAAGGGGCTGGTCACCGACATCGGCGGCGCGCTGGCCCACGGCTCGATTGTCGCCCGCGAGTATGGCATCCCGGCGGTGATGGGCACGGGGGTCGCCACCCAGCGCATCCAGAGCGGTCAGCGCATCCAGGTCGACGGCGATAGCGGGATCGTGACGCTACTGGACGAAGCTGAGACCGAAACGGATGGTGTAACGGCGCCGCAGCTACAGCCGCAGCTACCATCTGGCGCCAATATGTCAAAGAAGACGCTGCTCATTCTGGCTGCCGTAGCGGTTGGGCTGGTCGTGTGGTGGAAGAAGCGACGACGGCGTGTGGCTGGCTAATGAATAGAACAGATGGATGATACGATGCGAAAAATAATCGCAACTGTTGTCTTCATTGCTATTGAGCTTTTGCTACTGCCCATCTCGTTGATCGGCTACGTGTGGTTGGCGGTTAAGCTGATTCTCATCAGCCGGCGAACCGGCATGTCAGCCACGGCCTATTCACCACTCTTTACCCGCTGGATGCTGCACGAAACAGGCGTGCGTAAAGATTTGGCTTGTAAACGAGTGCTCATGTCTCTCCCCGGCATATCCGCCCTCAACTTGCATATGTTGACGGGATCAACCTTTCTAGCCGCTCGCCTATCTGGGCTTCAGCCGGGGTTTATGAACTATCCAGTCACTCTCCCGTCCACGATAATGACCATGGTCAACCACCGCACAGCATTTTTTGATAAAGCACTACTTGACCATCTAGACAAGGTCAAACAAGTCGTGATTTTGGGGGCTGGGTGGGACACGCGCGCCTACAATATGCTGAAAGAGGATCGAGTGCGGGTGTTCGAGGTAGACACGGCTAAGACGCAGCGGGTCAAGCAAACAGCATTACAGCAAGCGGGCATTGATACTGCGCACGTCACTTTTGTGACGGCCGATTTTAACCGAGAGCCGTGGCTCGACAGCCTCAAACGATATAACTTTGACCCTAAGCAACCCGCCTTTTTCTTATGGGAAGGGGTTATCTACTATTTGGAGGCTGAAGCTGTCAAAGCCACGATCAATGCGGTGAGCTCGCAAATAACCAGCGGCAGCGCCATTGCCTTTGATTACTTTTGTCGAGAGCTCGTTGCTGGTGTGGGACGGCTCACTTTTCGCTATGGTGCAAAGTGGTCCCAGGCGGTTGGAGAACCGTTGCAGTTTGGCATCCCCACCGAATCCACCGGCCCGTGAACAGGTCGCCAAGCTGCTTGTCGCCCATGGCTTGAAATTAGAGCGCTGGGAGCCGTTTGGTGAGGAGTGCGCCAACAAAAAGCCCTTTGGCGGGGTGGTAGCGGCGGTTTCTGCGTAGGGGCGCCATCCCGTTTTGAAGGTTCTTGAAATCTTATAACGCAATGACTTCTGCACGCCAAGGCATTGTTCCAGATGCCATTAGCCCGGACGATGTAGCTGACGCATACGAAACTTTGACAGATGAAACGAGTTCCCACGGCGGAAGGTTGCCCTGGACATACTAGCTGTGAGGCGGTGGCTGGTCTGGTTGTGGAGTGGAAAAGCGTCGTCCGCCCTTTTGAATGAAATGAACAGGCTGGCTGACAGCAAACGAAGAGTCATCGAATGAATACACAACGACGCAATCTTTATATCCTCACCTTTGTCTTGTTTGTGGTCATGCTCGGCTATGGGATTATCATTCCCATCTTTCCGTTCTACATCGAGAACATGGGTGCAGGCGGGACGGAGCTGGGGTTGCTGGCTGCCTCATACGCGGTCATGCGCCTGATTTTTGGCCCAATCTGGGGCGGAATCTCCGACCGCGTGGGCCGTAAGCCGATCTTGCTGATCGGAATTTTGGGGTATGTGATCACGATGGTCTGGTTTGGGTTGGCCACCCAACTGTGGATGCTGTTTGCCGCGCGTATCTTGTCAGGCATCCTGTCATCCGCAACGGCGCCCACAGCGATGGCCTACATCGGCGACAGCACCTCTGAAGAAGAGCGCGGCGGCGGCATGGGCTTGCTTGGCGCGGCAGGCGGAATTGGAACCATCGCCGGCCCCGTCATGGGCGGTTTCCTCGCCGCCACGTCTCTTTCGTTGCCGTTCTTCATCGCCGCGGGCTTGGCGCTTTTATCCCTGATCCTGGCCGTTATCTTCCTGCCCGAGTCATATCCAGGCCAAGAATCGAGCGCTCCGAACGAGAAAGAGGCCATCCTTGACGTATGCGCTTGGTGGCAGGCCCTTTTTAGCTCGGTTGGGACGCTCTTCGCCCTGATCTTCATCTCCACCTGCGGCTTGATGATCTTTGCCAATGTGTTCGGCTTGTACGGGCTGGAGCGTTTTGGTTATGGGCCGGAAGAAGTCGGCCTGATCATGATGACTCTAGGGATCGTCTCCGCGCTTGCGCAGGGGCTGATCGTCGGACCGGCCACCAAATATTGGGGCGATGAAATGGTGATCAAAATCGGGCTGTTGGGCTCAGTTCTTGGCTTCGGGCTTTTGCTGTTGGCCAACACCTTCATCACGATCATCCTGGCCACTGCCTTTTTTGCCCTGGCGGTTGCGATCCAAAGCCCCGCCTTACTCTCGCTCACATCGCAGCGCACCACGATGCCGCAAGGGATCGTGATGGGATTGAGTAATTCCTTTGTCAGCCTGGGGCGGATCGTTGGCCCAATATTGGGCGGGATTGCACTGGATATCCATCTCGGTTTGCCGTACAGCATCGGCGCGGTTATTATGCTGATCGCCTTTTTCGTCAGTTTTATCTGGATTAGACCACAACAACCGATAGCACAGGAAGTGTAGCCGTCGTTTGTCACACACATAAGGAACGGTATGATTTATCAATTTGGCGCAACAACGCATCCTACCCTATCCGAAGCGGGAGGCAAAGCGTTATCGCTTATGCGTATGGCGCAAGCCGGATTGCCCGTACCGCTCGGATTCACCTTAGCCGTCACGTTTTTTGAGCCGTGGATTGCCAAGCTGCAAACCATGCCTGAATGGGATTCCGTGCAAACAGCTTTGTGCAACGGTGACGATCTCACAGCCGTTACGTCCGCGCTCAAAGCAGCCTGCACAGAGCTGCCGTTCACGCCCGAACAGGAAGAACAACTCACCAACGCGCTGGGCGCTCTGCCGGACGATACCCGCTTTGCGGTGCGTTCCTCGTCGCCCGAAGAGGATTTAGCCGGGGCCTCCTTTGCCGGCGGTTATACGACTACCTTGGGCGTGACCGCCGCAACGCTGCTGGACGCGGTGCGCTGTTCCTTCGCCTCGGCTTTCGACGAGCGGGTCTTTGTCTACAAACAGCAACACGGCTTTCCCGTCGACCAACCACGCATTGCGGTGATTGTGCAACAGCAGATCGACGCCGACTGTGCAGGCGTCGGTTTCTCACTGAACCCGCTTAACAATGATTATGACGAGGCGGTGATCGACGCGAACTGGGGCTTGGGCGAGTCTGTTGTAGCGGGCATGGTGACGCCCGATCATGTTGTCGTGGATAAAGTTTCAAAAACGATTATAGAAAAGCGGTTGGGCGAGAAGGAAACATCGGTCTATCTCGCGGATAACGGTATCGCCAAGCGGAAGAGCAGCCAATCGCACGAGTTCGCCATAACCGACAAACAGGCGTTGACCATCACGGTCGTTCTCAGCTTTCTCGAAACCCTTTACCAAAATCCCATTGACATCGAGTGGGCTTATGCCGAAGGCAAGCTCTATCTGCTGCAGGCTCGCCCCATTACTGCTTACATTCCCTTACCGCCAGAGATGCTGACCAAACCGGGTGAACGGCGCATTGTATATTTGGACCCTAGCCTGACCGAGGGCATGACCACTAACCGGCCAATGATGCCACTGACCTTAGACTGGTTTTTTGGATTGATGAGGATAGTGGCTACGCCATTTATCGGGCCGGTCGAAATACGAGCGGACGGCAACCCGACCACAAGCCTGCTATTTGGCGCAGGTGGGCGGATTTATATAAACGCTTCGCAGTTACTCACGATCTACAGCCTCAAACAAAATGCCCAAAAGCAAGATGTCGCCCAAATGGATGCGCTATTTGTGCAACTCTTGGCTAACCTCGATGAAGAGCGTTACCGGGCTGTGACAAGGATCGAGGCGCTGCGTTGGGAGTCGCTGCTGCGCCGGCTTCCGATTGCTTTATGGCACATATGCCACCTGATAGGGCAAACAATTATCTCTGTTTTGTGGCCCGAACACTTCTTGCGCCGCTACAAACTGGTCATCGATAAAACAGTCCGTGATCTGAAGCAGCCACACAAATCCAATCTGTCACTCAGAGAGTTTACTATCAAGCTGGCTACAGATCTGGCGCCGATCTTCGAGACAATGGTCTTCCCTGCACTAATGCCCTATATGTACTATTTGGAGCATCTGGAAAAATTGTTTGGTGATGGTTCAGAGGAAAACAACCAGCTTCTTGATACAATGAAGATGGGTTTTGCAGGCAATGAAGCAGTGGACATCGGGATCCGGCTCTACCATATGGCTAAGATGCTCCCCCCGGCAGATTTCGCCAAGCTTGATCACTTGGTCGCACGACTGGAAAAACGCGAGCTACCGGCGGACTTCCTGGCAGCGTGGGATGAGTTTGTGGATCTGTACGGCTTGCGCGGACCGGGCGAATCGGAACTCGCCAATAGTCGGTATGGCGATGATCCTCGGCTGACATTGGAGCAAATGTCATATATGGCCGAGAGCGATTTTAATCCCGAAGCCATGCAGCAGTTGCGCATCACCAAACGACAAAACGCCTATCAACAAGCCCGCCAGAAACTTACCGGGCGGAAACGCCGCCGTCTAGAACACGCTTACAAAATCCTTGACCTGTTTGGTCCCACTCGCGATACACCCAAATATTTGTGGGTGCTGGACAATGGCGCTGTGCGTCGCCGGGCCTTGCAAGAAGGTGAGATGTTCGTGACCCAAGGGCGGCTCGATGAACCTGAAGATATCTTTTGGCTCACGCTCGATGAAATCGACGCCGCCAACGCTGACCCATCATTCGATCTACGTCAGGTTCGGGACGCCAAAAAGCCCTTCTACCAAAAACTCGATCATGTGATCGCCTTTCCCCACATTATTGATTCGCGCGGGCGGATTGGGCACGTCGAAAAGCCTGAAGTCGCCCCCAATCTGTTGAGCGGCCTCGGTATTTCCCGTGGTGTAGCCACAGGTCGCATCAAAGTGTTGCACACACCGCGAGAGAAACCGGTCGAGAAAGGGGATGTATTGGTGGCCTACACCACCGATCCTGGCTGGACACCGCTGTTTGTTAATGCCGAAGCCATCATTCTCGAAGTGGGCGGCCTATTACAGCACGGCGGCGTGGTCGCCCGCGAATACGGCAAACCCTGTGTGGCGGGCATTCAGGGCATCACAACGACGCTACAAGATGGCCAGCTTGTGGAAGTGGATGGCACAACAGGCGTAGTGCGGCTTTTGGATGAATAAAGGTTGCTACATATACGAGTGAATACCTGCCTGCGTAGAGCTTATCCTCACCAAGGCGGGGGATGACAATGTAGAGAGGCCTCATTATGAACTACATACTTCCTTTTCAACAGCTTGGCAAAAACGACATCCCGTTGGCGGGCGGAAAAGGCGCCAATCTCGGCGAGCTGACGGCAGCCGGCCTCCCGGTTCCGCCAGGCTTCGCCCTGACCACAGCAGCATACGACGCATTCGTGCAGGCGCACAGCCTCCAACTCCAGATCCTCGATCTGGCATCCACAGCCGTTGCCAGCGATCCGCAGTCGAGCGAAACAGCCGCCGCAGCGATCAAACAACTCTTTCTCGCTGCCGACATGCCAGAGACCATCAAGGCCGATGTGTTGGCCGCGTACGCCGGTCTCCAAGAAGTCGCCGTAGCCGTGCGTTCGTCTGCCACCGCCGAAGACCTCCTTGATGCGAGTTTTGCCGGTCAGCAGGAAACTTATCTGAACATCCATGGTCAAGAAGCGCTCCTCAAAGCGGTCAAGCAATGCTGGGCGAGTTTGTGGACGGCCAGAGCCATCGCCTATCGCCTGAAACAAGGCATTGCGCCGGCAGAGGTCAGCCTGGCGGTTGTGGTCCAGAAGCAGATTGCCGCAGATGTGAGCGGGGTGGCGTTCTCGCTCAATCCACAGAATAATTGTTACGATGAAGCCGTGATCACCAGTAACTTCGGTCTAGGCGAAACGGTTGTGTCGGGACAGGTCACGCCCGACACCTTTGTCGTCGACAAAGTCAATCAAGCAATCTTGGAGCAGAACATCTCGACCAAAGAGTATGCGCTTACCAGCAAAGAAGGCGGCGGTATTCAAACACAACCGATAAAAGCGCCCAATTCCGCCTCATTAACAGACGCTCAAGTGCTCGCAGTGGCTGAGTTGGCTGCCAAGGTTGAACGTTACTATGATCTGCCAATGGACATCGAATGGGCCTATGCAAACGGCGAACTGTACATCTTGCAAGCGCGACCAATCACAACGTATATTCCGCTTCCAAAAATAATGATCACCAAACCAGGCGAGGAAAAATACCTTTACCTTGATGTCATTGTATTGACGCAGGGTTTTTCGGAGCCGCTCTCTGTACTGGGCAGCGAAATCTGGGGCAAAATGCTCGTGGCGGTGAAAGGCGAGGGCAGCGGTGTGATCGATAGCGGCATGGACGGCACAGTCTTAATTGTGGACGGTCGGCAATATATCCACCTTTCTAATTTGATGAAGGCGATGGGGGTCGGCGCTGCTTCTAAGCTATTGGCACAGTACGACACGCCAACACGTAAAATCTTTGAGTCAATTGATCTGCAAAAGGAGTACCTGCCCAAAGAAAAGCCCGCCGCATTACGCGGAATCATGGGAAGCATGATCAAAAATGTTTTTGGCGCAATGCTTCCAGGGGCATACCGCGGCATGCGTAACTCCGTCAAAGCGGTGCAAGCGTATCAAAATCAATTTGCCCAGGAGGTACGAACAAGTAAAGACCTGGTGGCGCAAGACATAGATTTTCAACACCTGGTCGACGAACTGCCCGCCTATTTCAAGAAACAGGTGAATGCGATGATTGCAGTCCTGTTTCCCACGCTGATCGCACGCTGGCAATTGCGGCGACTGTTCAAGAACGATGGCGTTGAGGATTTACTTGTTGCCTTGGAGATGGACTTGGTCGGAAATCCGACCTCGGACATGGGACATCGGATGTTCGAATTGGCGCGTTTCCCCGCAGTTCAGGAAACAGAAACAGGCGAAGAATTTGCGGAGAAGCTAAACGCCAAAGCATTCTCGCCAGAATTTATGCGCGCCTATGCCGACTATATGGAGAAATATGGCTGTCGGTGCATCAAGGAAATCGATATTGCCACGCCCCGCCCGTATGAAAATGTTCCCGCGTTTTTCAATCAACTCAAAGCCATCGACATCGCGAACGATATGTTGAGTTCTGTCACCAAGCGGCGAGCGGAAGCATATGAGCAGTTACTGGCGCTGGCCAACAAAAAAGGCAAGGCGAAGCAATTCAAACGCTACGCTGAACTTCAAAAAAATGCTGGCTACCGCGAAGCTCCCAAATACTATCTCATCATCATCACCGACTTGCTGCGCCGGCGGGCATTGGCGTTAGGAGCAGAATTTGTGGCTCAGGGGCGGCTCGACCATGCGACTCAGGTCTTTGATCTGCACGTTCGAGAAATCGCCCAGGCCCAGCACGATCCCGCATTGCCATTACGCCCGCTGATTGAAAAGAATCTCGCGCCGCGCCAAGCGTTTGCCCATGTGCAAGAGTGGCCGCGAGTGATCGATTCGCGCGGCAAGATTTTCCGCGCCCAGCGAACGGCTGCAAAAGATGGTGAACTAGTAGGCGATCCAATCGCGCCCGGCGTTATCCGTGGAACAGCCAACGTGTTGCACGGCCCTTACGAAAAGCCGTTGAAACGAGGAGATATTTTGGTCACGCGGGCGACCGACCCTGGCTGGACGCCGCTCTTTATGAACACGGCTGGAGTTGTGTTGGAAGTTGGCGGCACACTGCAACACGGCGCCGTGATTGCCCGCGAGTATGGGTTGCCCTGCGTTTCCGGGGTAAGCGGCGCAACCACGGCGATTAGCGATGGGCAGATGATCGAGGTTGACGGTAGCAATGGCATTGTTCGTGTCCTTGAAGGGCGATGAGGTGATCTGTAGGGGCGCACCCGCGGGTGCGGCAGTTTAGGGGTGGACAGCACCCATGTTTGGAACGAGATGGGCTGCTTCCTGATGCGGCGCGTTCCCCCGCTCCCATAACCCCCTGCGTGCGGAGGGATCAAGGGGGGCGGGAGAAGGATCTCTTGGGGGGAGGTTTTTACATCGTGGCATAGGATAATGCTTGGGGAAGGGGTATATCGACATCGAGTCATCGAGGAATAGCGGGCCAGGGCTCGGGGACGAGACGGCGAGGGAGCGGGATGGGATTGCCGTGGATCTGCTGCACGAGCAGCCAGAGCCAGCCAAGGCGGAGCAGGCGCAGCACACGGGGACGTGTGGGCGGGCGTCGGCCCAGCATGGCGCTCAGATCAGGCAGCTCGGCTGCGTTCGCAGCAGGCCCGACGTCGCGGTCACTGCCGACGCTGATCGCCCACAAGCTCGCAACCGCGAGCGCCCGCCACAGCCGCGCCGCCCGCCGCGGACACTTCATCTGTGTCTGCTGCCACTGCCCGCCGCGCTTGGTCGATGTGAAGCTCTGCTCGCACCAGCCGCGCCAGCCATACCACACCGCGTCGCAGCCCGCAGCTGCCAAGTCAGTCAGCACGAACCAGGGTGCGGCGTGGCCCGCGCCCCACCAGGCCACTAAGGTGCAGTCCAACTGGCAGTCCTGGGAAACAACGTCCGTGCCACTGCCGCGCCAGCGTTGTCCAACCGCCCCCGCCAACGCGCGTAGCCAGACGACCGTGGCCGTGCCGAACGGGCGGAACGTGGCCCCCTGGTTGATGCGCAAGAAAGGGCGCCAGCCCAAGCACACAATCCGGTGAAACAACCAACGCGCCCACAAGCCACGGTCGGAAAGCGCCAGCACCTTCATCTCAGTGGGCATGGCGGGCTTGAGTTGGCGCAGGAAGCGCAACCAATGCGGCCGCCAGGCGCCTTTGCGGCCGCCTGCGCGGATCTGCCCGGCAACGGGGATGGCCGAGCCACGATAGACCACGCAGACGGCCAGTACCACGAAGCGGTCGGAAAGCGCGGTGGCATCGAGCGTGAGGGCGCGTTGCTTGCCCGTCCATAAGCGTAATACCCAAGTAAGGAGCGGCACAACGCAGCTCGTCACCGCCACGTCGCAGCGCTTGGAGCCGGCCTTGTCCTTGGCGTCGAGACACCATTCGTCGAGCCGCTGTTCGATGGCGGCCACTTTCTGTCCCACGCGCAAAGCCAGAACGGTCGCCACCGTAGAGCGCCCGCACGAGCGGGTCATGGCAATGCCGTAACTCCAGAGCGCCAACACCGTCGCCTGAGCTTTGGAGCGCTGCGGCAAGTTCCTTGACACACACGTCGTCCATTCCGATAATGCATCTTGGCGAGCCATCACGGTCCTCCGCTGATAAGCTGATGTGCGTTGTATCATCAGCTTATCAGCGGAGTGTGCCTGGCTCGCCACCAAAAACCTACCCCCAAAAGGGAAGAGGGGTTAGGGAGAGAGGGAATACCGCGCATCCCAACGACTCAAACACCGAATTCGCCTACATGTTCTATTCGCCCTTAAACGTATGCGGGGAGGAGGCGAGGAGGTGAGGAGGTGTGAAGGCGCTTCTGAGAATTGATGTTGGTTATTGGCGCTCAGAGCAACGTTAACATTATCATGACGGTGATGTGCTCACACGCACATAGCTGGGAGCCCGAGAGCCGAGAGGCCAGGGTGTGATGGCTGTATGGGTGCATCTGGATGCGGTAGTGGGCTATGAGTCGGGTTGCAGCAAGCCGAATATCGGCATGTATCGGCGTTCATCGACGGTTCAATATCATATAGCTAATGGCAAAACGCTGATCCTACATGGTTCCGCAGCGCAACAGGAAGCGACCACGTAAGTTCTTTCAATGATAACTGGAGATTATTATGACAAGCAGTGAAGCCATCAAGTGGTTTGCAAACATTGACAAGTCTCTGATCATGATGGCGGGCGGCAAGGGCGCAAACCTCGGCGAGATGACGACAGCGGGATTCCCGGTTCCGCCGGGCTTTGTCGTCACGACCGCTGGCTACTGCTATTTCGTCGCGGCCAATGGGTTGCAGGAACCGATTATGGCGCTGGCCGCCCA
>JAKSDJ010000219.1 GCA_022360155.1 Chloroflexales bacterium
CCCATTGTGATGCGGAACAACACCTTTCGTTATCACGTGGCGTTTTCCGCGTCCTGATGAGGAACAAATACTCGCCAAGCCAAAAACCATACACTTGAGAGGTTGATATGGTGGGGCTGCGCTTCCTTCAATGCTTGGCGCTCGGCTCCAAATAGGGAACCGCCGATACACGCCGCTGTGAAAATAGCCGATTAATCCAATAGCTGATCATGAGCCTGCGGCACATCAGAGCGCGTGAAAATAATCCGAACAACGGCGCGAACCATAGGCTATTTTTAGGGTAGCCGACAATCTGTTTTCCTCCCGATGGTTTGCGCCCCGCGCACGGGGTCTAACACGAACACAGCCGACAGACCGATGATCCCTACGTACACGGGGATAGCAGATAGATCGACAAGGCTCTTTTCATGCTCGGATTCGCATCGTGTCTGGGATGACGAATGTTTCAACCTGCCAACCTGCTAACAGGTTAACGTGCTAACAACGACTAGAAGGCTTCTATCGCGCGTGTGGGTTTCAGCCGACGCTGGCCGGCTTGATTCAGCTATAAGCTTTGATGCCGTAACCTCGACTCATTGGCTCTTTTGCTTGTTTTTACGCCTCACTAGTATTTTTGTCTGCATAGGCGTCTCTGATAAACATAGGATCACAAGGATAGCCTTTCCCGCATAGCAACGATAACAACTGCATGGAGACTGCTCTATCGATATGGAATAGAGGCAGGGCGTCGCCAATTCCATCGAGTTCGATGTTGGCGCGTATTGGCATATATCTATTAGAGCAACTCGTTCTTGGTTTCGCCAAGCCGCAGATTTGTGTTACACACTATGCGCTAAAGAAACAGCTCGTAAGGGCGGATGAACAATTTCAGGAAGTAAGGATATGCAAAAGACAGGTTCTTTAACTGCTCAACAGGCTCATATGCCTCAGCCGGTAAAGCTAAAGCCTAAAGAGATCACCGCGCTTGTGTTAGGCGCTTTGGTAATCCTGGCAATGACATTCCTGCCGTTAGATCTTTCGGTCACCGGCAGAATCACCCTGGGCGTCTGGTTGTTGGCGCTAATCGCATGGACGCTCACATCGTTGAGTGATACCTTTGTCGCCCTCATTGCTGCTATCGTGCTTGTCGCAACCACAACTGTCACTTCCGAGAATTTCTTCGCCAGCCTAGGCCACTCGGTGATCTGGTTGATGGCCGGCGCGTATATCCTGGCTGGCGGCTTGAAAGCCTCCGGGCTTGCCATGCGTGTTTTTGCGCTTGCCGCTCGCCCGGCGCACACGGTTGCCCAACTCTTCTACCTGCTTACCGCAGCGCTGCTGGTGTCAACCCTGTTTATTCCTTCGATCTCGGTGCGATCAGCCTTGATGGCGCCCATCTACGTTGTGTTTGCCAGCATGTTTCAAGATCGGGCAATCAGCCGCGCGCTGGCGATTATGCTGCCGATTAATCTGGTGCTGACTGCGGTTGGCTCGGTGATCGGCGATGGCGCTCACCTGGTGATCAATGATGCACTGGGCCAGCTTCTGGGCGAGCCGCTCTCATTCCTCGATTGGATGCTGATGGGCATGCCCTTTGCCGCAATCTCGTCCTTTGCCAGCACCTGGGTTATTCTCCATATGTTCCTAACGCCAGAGCGGCGCCGTCGCCCACTGATTGCTATTCTGCCGGAGGAAACTGCCCGAAGGGGCCGGCTGACCTTCAACGAGAGCTATATGCTTGGCGTGGTCCTTGTCCTGCTGGCGCTATGGCTCACCGAGCCGCTTCATGGTATCAACAGCGCGCTGGTTGCGTTCTTGGGCGCCATTGCGGTCGTGTTTCCCCGCCCTGGCATCCTAACAGTTAAGGGAGCCGCCAGCGAGGTGTCATGGGACTCGATCCTCTTTGCGGCAGCAGCGCTAACACTGGCCAGCGGGCTGGTGGAAAGCGGTGCGGGTCGTTGGATCGTCGATCTCTTTCTGCCGCACGAGCAGACATTCAGCACGTGGACGCAGTTTCTGATTATTGTCAGCATCGGAGCTGTAACGCTGGGATCGCATCTCTTCATCATCTCGCGTTCGGCGCGCGCTGCGCTGATTGTCCCTGCGACCGTTCTTCTGGCCTATAGCCTGAACCTGGCGCCGCAGACCGTCGCTTTTATCACTGCTGCCGGCGTCGGCTACGCCATCACGCTGGTTGTGAGCGCCCGCCCGCTGAACACGTTCCGCAACCTGGTGGATAGCACCGGCCAGCAGTCCTTCGACCCGCCTGATCTGCTGCGCCTCAGTGCGGTTCTGGCCCCGCTCCATCTGGTGCTGATTATTGTCTTTGCAACCTTTTATTGGCCGCTCTTTAGCGATCCGCCGCCAGCAATGTTGTCTGACGCCCAGCAGCGTATCGAGGCGGCGC
This sequence comes from Chloroflexales bacterium, assembly GCA_022360155.1. GTDB lineage: Bacteria > Chloroflexota > Chloroflexia > Chloroflexales > Chloroflexaceae > JAKSDJ01. Next base: position 2,387 of record JAKSDJ010000219.1, read on the forward strand.
CAATCTCGACCGGTCAACTGGGCTTGCTCGACGGCAGTTTGTTTTTCAGCAGCGCGCAACTCGATGAGCTGGATCTTGCGAATCGGGCGACGCTGTGTGAGTGCGTCACGCCTACTCCCGCCGCTGAGACTGCCCCATAAGGCCGAGGGGTGGTCAGTATGGTAAGCTTGCATTGCTGTTTCCGGTTCTTCGCCACTATCGTGTAGTCTTGTGAAGGAGCAACTATGTCCACTGCGCTAGACGCAATCACAACAACCCGGATTGTCGCCGTGATCCGCCTTGAACGCTACGACCGGGCGATAGACATTGCCCACGCCTTGCAGACCGGCGGTATTTCGGTCATGGAGTTCACGCTTACCGGATCGGGGGCGCTCTCGGCTATTGCTGACGTTCGGGAAGCCCTGGGTGAAACGGTATGCGTTGGGGTTGGCTCGGTCGTGACGCCCGCTGCGGCAATCGACGCAATAGCAGCCGGAGCGCAATTCGTGGTGACCCCGGTGCTCCGCCCGGCGGTGATCGAGATGTGTCAGACCCATGCTGTTCCCGTCCTCTGTGGCGGGCTGACCCCCAGCGAGCTGTTTACGGCGCATGAGTTGGGTGCAGACATGGTCAAGCTCTTTCCGGCGCGCTTGGGCGGACCAGCGTATCTACGCGACCTGTTGGGGCCGCTGCCCCAGCTTCGGGTTGTGCCCACCGGGGGCGTCAGCGCAGAAAATGCGCGGGCTTACCTTAATGCAGGTGCAGCGGCGCTTGGCATTGGCGGAAACCTGGTTCCCGCGCGGGCCGTGGCGCAACAGGACTGGGCGCAGATCACCGGCGCAGCCCAGGCGATTGTCGCGCAGGTTGCGGCGACAACGCCGGATTGAGGAGTTGTCAGAAGAGTTTTGGGTAGGGGACTTACGCAGTCACCGGTCAGACGAGAGGTTTAGAGGGCTCTAAGCCCGCCAATTAGTTCCCTGCATCGATAACCGACTCGCATCAAGAAGCAAACGATTACCTACACCCGTTGGTTATCGATCTTCGGGGTTGTACGGGACTGAACAGGCTGCCTCATCTGGTTGCGAGGCGAGAAACCGAGCCAGCCGGCGGCTAGCGCTCAAGTATGCTGCTACCTTCACCTGTATTCAGGCGCTATATCTGCTGCTCGATCCGCCGCGGAAAATGGCCGCAATAGCGTTGCTGCAGCTTGGGGCGTTGCCAATCATCGGGTGTGACTTGACCACGACACAGCGCTGACGTGCAGGTGCAACGTTCAATAAAAGCCCCGCCGTAGATGCCATAATCGGTTGTCACCTCTTCGCCTGACGGTATATCGCGCCACGCAACATAGTGGGTTGAAGTAGGGCTACGTGATAGGTCAACCGCGTTTGGTTCACAGCAATGGTTGATGTAGTAGTGGAAGAGCTTCGGGGTCACGATATGCACATCGTTGGGTAGGATTTCTTGGTTATACAGCTCAGTCTCCAATTGTACCCGCCCAGCCTGTCTGTCTTCGGGTGTCAGCACAAGGCCGCCAGTAACCAAGATCAGTAACTGGCCAGCAGGAATTTCCTCAATAGCAAACGTGCCAATTCCTTGAATCGGCGACTGGCGCATCACCAGACGCCGATCAAACCACATCGTGATTGGTTCGCTTGGGTAGATCACGCTTTAATCCTTGCTAATGCCGTGTGTTTGAGGCCCAGTCTATCGTATCGTTTCAATACTGGCGTACGGATGAAAGGACGTGGATGGTTTGCTGCCGAATACCCTGTGCGTCAGCCGCTGCAGTGATAGATCGGGAACGCTTTTTGACCAATCTCTGGCGTTAAAAGGCGCGATCGGCTGGATGCGTGTGTTAAAGTAGCGCTTAAGATGAAATCATCGCAACGACAGATAGCGAATGAGGCCATCCCATTCATCTTGGATGCTGGCTTCAGCAAGCAACAAAATGTCCTCAATAACTTGACCAAGCGCAATCGTCCGGCTAACCTCAAACACGCCTGGCATTGCCTGTCCCGCACGTACGCGCTCATAGGCATAGAACGTGATTGTTTCAACATCGTGGGTGAGCAGCACGCGGCTTTCTTGCGCTGCCTATGCAAGAATTGTTGGATCATCTGCACCTGATAACCCGGCATCCTGAACGCGAACAATATCGAGGTATGGAGCGCGACGTAACAAGCCGCGTACAATGTTGGCGTTGAAATTTTCATCTGCAGCCAAACGTAGCATGGAATTACGGCCTCTGCGTCGCACGGCGTGCGAGTAATCGATCGCGGATGCCTACCGGGTCGAATTGCGCTTCATTTTGTGCTTGGAGCAGGGCCGCACGCTGTTGACGATCGGCAAGATACTTGTCGACTTCCGGTTGGTGATGCAAGAAATAACCAATAACCCAGTAGACATCGGCAAGCTGGAGTGTGGGGTACTGCTGGACAATTTCTTCAGCAGTGGCGCCATCTCGAAATGCCCCAACAACCGTGTCAAGCGTGACTCGCGTGCCACCAACACGCATGACCCCGTCTCGGTCAGCAGCAAGTGGCACTGCGGCCGGTTCAACCGTAAGCGTCATTTACTGCTCCTTTTCTTTGAACATGCAGTAACTTTGTGTCGAGCAAGTATCTACCACTCATTCATATTCATCTGCTCGCATCCCTCGTCAATTACTTGCTGAAAGCC
>JAKSDJ010000605.1 GCA_022360155.1 Chloroflexales bacterium
GCTCATCCTTCCCGAAAGCAATGGACAATACGAGCCTTCGACCGAAGACTGGACAGCAGAACAGATCGAGACAATCACGCAGCAAGCTCGTTCTGGTCTGGACTGGTGGGAAGAGCATTTACCGCTGGCCCAACTCCGCTTTCATCTCGAGGTTCACGTGGTGCAAACCGGCTACGAGCCAATCAATCATCAGCTTGTCGAAGAAGAGTTATGGATCAAGGATGTGCTTGGGCAGCTTGGTTACACGGATCGCTCGTACTTCAACCGCGCTTATAGTGCGGCCTATGATCTGCGTCGTCAACGGGGCAGTGATTGGGCGACAACGATTTTTGTCGTGAACAGCGACAACGATCAGGATGGGCGCTTTGTAGACGGCTATTTTGCCTATGCCTACATTGGAGGACCATTCCTGGTTTTAACCTCGGATAATTCCAGCTACGGCATCAACCGGCTCAATCTCGTCCTCGCGCACGAGCTTGGACACACCTTCGGGGCGCTCGACCAGTACAGATCAGCGGGCACGCCTTGTGATCGCCGGAGCGGCTATCTTAACGCACCAACGAGTAACAGTCAGGTGGGCGGCTGCCCGACCAATCTGCCCAGCATCATGCTCGATCCGACAAAAGCCTTCCCCATCGGGGCAATTGACCCATCGGCGCAAGCCCAAGTTGGATACCGCGACAGCGACGCTGATGGCATCATTGACCCGCTCGATACAACACCAACACTCGTGATCGAAAGCGTCAGCACAGCACAGGCTGGCCAACGCCCGGTCATTATTGGCCACAGCGCAGATAACGCCTACTCCTCGCCTACCCACAACGATGTCTCGTTAAATACCATCGCGCGCGTCGAATATCGTATCGATGATGGCCCTTGGCAATTGGCGGTTCCTAACGACGGTGCGTTCGATACAACGAATGAGCAATTCTGGTTCGAGCCCCCTGTATATGACGGTATCTATCAACTCGAGATTCGGGCCGTCAATAGCGTTGGCAATAGCTCCTCATCGAGCAGCCTGATGGTTCATACAAGCGCTATCGGACCTCAGCCCGAATACCGCATCAACGCACCGGCAGTGAGCAACAGCCAGATCATTACGCTATCACTTGACGGGTCGCCACAGATCCAAGCGGTCCAGATACATACGGAAGCACGCTGCAGCGACGCCGGGTGGCAGTCTTATAGCAACACGCTTACATATAACCTAGAGGCAGATGAGGATGGAATGAAAACATTCTATGTGTGTTTCCGCGATGAACAAGGGCGATTATCATTGGCCTACCCGCAACATGTACTTCTCGACACCCAGCCGCCAACGGGCGAGATACATCTTCAGAGCGGCGCAATGCCACGCGCCCTGCTCAGCGCAGTTGATGAGGGGAGCGGCGTGAGTGAAGTCGAACTGCAAGTTAATCAAGGCGAGACGTCCTGGCAAACGTATCAGTCTGAGATCATGCTCCCAACTGAGGCACATGCTGTGCGGGTACGGTTTCGAGATGTTGCTGGGAACGTTTCACCGGTTATTGAAGCCAGTTCAATACGTACGTTCTTCGTACCAATAGTGACGAGTTGACCAACTGACGGCGCAACTTTTCCAATAATCGTAATCCTGTACAAGACAGCGCATCGTCTTCAGGCAGTACTCACCTTTTCGCCCAAAGACGATCTGCTGTTTCATCTTTACAACTCGATAGTCCTGGTCAGAAAACATCTGGCGAAGCAACCGTGTCAAGATGTGGTATACTTATTCTCTGAGAAGAAATAATCTGAAGTCTTTTAAAAAAGGGGAAATTACCTCATATGCGACCACGTGTACGTAGTATTGGGCCGGGAGGTCGAGGCAAGCGCAAAGAATGCGAGTTTACCAAGCTCGGCATTGTACCAGACTATAAGGATATTAAGCGGATCCAAAAGTACATCACTGCCCAGGGCAAGATTCTTCCCCGACGGCGTACTGGTGTGACCGCCAAAATGCAACGGCGCTTATCGACTGCTATTAAGCGCGCCCGTCATCTAGCATTGTTGCCATACGCCCCGAAACACACGCGCTAGATAGGGGAAAGGCGGAACCGCCTTTCGTCTCGCGTCGTCATGTGAAAGCATTTTAAAGATGCCAATGACAAACCCTGATCGCGTATCTAAAACTGTACGGATGAATCTAGAGGCATGGGTGAATACAGTCTGTGCGGCTTGGCAGGCCACGCATCATCGCTTAACAGGACCACGTATTCGCCTATTGCGTCATATCGCGAATTACACAACGCCATTCAGCGCCGAGCAACTCTACGCCGACTCGCATCAGGATGATATGCCGCCTGGTCGAGCGACAGTGTATCGAACGTTGGAACAGCTGCATAGTGCCGGTTGGGTTGCACGCATCCACACCACCGGCACTGAGACTGGTTATATCGCAAGTTGGCCAGGGCATCTGCATCATCTGGTCTGCACAGACTGCGGGTCAGTCATAACCTTTGAAGGATGCGGTCTTGGTGATCTCCTCACCAATCTCTCTTACCAAACCAGCTTTGCGATTGAGGGGCATCTTCTGCAGATTTATGGACGATGCGCCGAGTGTCAAGAGGTAGGCGTATCGGATTCGGTACGTTAATCTGCAAAACATCAGTCTCGCTGAGGCGAACCGAGAGCCTCCGCCTACTTGTCGGCTATTTGCAGCACCCCTAGCTCGCGTAACTGCGCTTCGATCAGCGCCCGTGCATTACTTCGCTGAAGGCGTTGTTTCAGATACCCCAAATCCAGCTGCTGATGCCGACAAATCGCTGCAGCATCGGCGTAGTCGTGTTTACCTTGTTTCTCATCACGGCCAAGGATAAGCTTGTGAATGATAATGTCTTCGGGGGCAAGAACCGAAACCGGCGCACCCAGCAACGACATCCGCCGTAATCGA
>JAKSDJ010000098.1 GCA_022360155.1 Chloroflexales bacterium
CCACTATGAACCAGAGGGTATTGGCTCTATAAGGATCTTTACAGTTCAGGAAAGACCATCACTGAAAAAACCTACCCCCAAGAGGGTATCCCCTCTCCCCCTAACCCCCGCTCCCACAACCCCCCGCGTGCGGGGGGTTGTGGGAGCGGGGGAACCGGCCGCATCAGGATGCGGCACATCTCGTCCCGAATACGAGTACTGTCCGCCCCTAAACCTGCGGGGGGATTAAGGGGGCGCCGGCACTGGCGCTGCCACCCATGCGCCCGCCGACCACGCCCCTTCCCCCGCGTGCGGGGGACCAAGGGGAGACTGCGGCGGAGGCTAGGGCGACGAGGAGCTGAGGAACGAGGACGCGGGGAGCCCGGCCCGCTCGGCACGTACCACATAGGAGGGAGGCGCAACCCTACGCGGCAAGCGCGACTGATTACAGCCACGGCTGTGGCGCTCCAACGCCCGCGCGGGGCTGCGCGGCCCACACCTGCAGACGGGGATGTTTAGGCCCGTATATGTCATCAGAAAGCCATAGAACATCTGTAATCTCACGCGCCATGTCTGGAGTGTTACACTGCAACCGATCGCACTCCAACCTGTTTTGTGTTACTATTGAACACTCGTATTGCCCGCCCCTAAACCTTGTGGAGAGTGGGGCAAAAGGATCATATCGTCGCACCATCGCATCATCACAACGTGCCGTGTTGAATCCAGAAGGAGCCCGGTATGCTTGCCGAAGCGATCGATTATTATCACAGTCTGTTGGACCCCGCAACAGCCGGCGCCTCGCAGCAGCGACTGACCGAGGCGCTACACGCCCGGAACCTGTTCTTCGGCGACCGTCCGCTGACGACCGTATTGCGCCCGCGTCTGCTCACTGCCCAGCAGTACGAGATGCTCCAGCACGGGTGCGGGCTGGTCGGTCAAGCGGCGCGCACATTGGCGGCGCTCGCCATGGAACCTCAATCCGAGGGCAGAACGATACGTAGCTTCCTGGCGCTCACAGCGCAGGAGGACATTCTGATCGACTATCATCCCGGCTATCTGGAGCCCAGCGCACACTCGCGGATGGACACCTTCCTGACACTTGATGGCAGCTCGTTGCAGTTCGTCGAATACAACGCCGAAAGCCCGGCAGCCATCGCCTTCGAGGATGTGCTCAGCGAGGCTTTCCTGGCACTGCCGGTGATGCAGCTCTTTGCGCAACGCTATACGCTGCGTTCACTGCCCGCCCGCCACCGCTTGCTGGCAACCTTGCTCGACGCATGGCGCGAAGCCGGGTCGCCGGGCGGTGAGCCGCGTATCGCCATCCTCGACTGGCGCGATTTGCCCACCGCTTCCGAGTTCGATCTGTTCCGCGACTACTTTGGCGAACACGGCCTTTCCACCATTATCTGCTCTCCCGATGAACTGCGCTTCCGCGATGGCAAGCTCATGGCCCGCAGCGCGGATGGCGCAACCGAAATGCCGGTTACGATTGTCTACAAACGAGTGCTCACCAGTGAGTTCCTAACCCATTACCAGGCAAATGCTATCGAGCATCCGCTGGTGCAGGCATATGCCGCCGGCGCCTGCGTTGTCGTCAACTCGTTTCGGGCCAAGCTGCTGCACAAGAAATCCATCTTTGCCGTGCTGACGGACGAGCAGTTTCAGCGCAACTTCACCGCCGACGAACTCGCCGCAGTTCAGCGCCACGTCCCCTGGACGCGACTCGTCCAGGCTGGCGAAACCACCTATCAGGGTGAACGGGTGGACTTGTTGGAGTTTGCCCGCAACAACCGTGAGCGGCTGCTGCTCAAGCCGAACGACGATTACGGCGGCAAAGGCATTACCATTGGATGGGAGAGTAGCGCCGCGCAGTGGGAGGTCGCCCTATCTGCCGCGCTGGGGTCGCCCTTCGTCGTGCAAGAACGGGTGAACATCGCTTATGAGCCCTACCCTGCCCTGGTCGACGGTCAGGTGGTCATCGGCCAGCGTCTGGTGGACAGCGATCCCTTCCTGTTCGGCTCCGCTGTCGAAGGCAGCCTGTGCCGCCTCTCGACGGTCACGCTGTTGAACGTGACGGCTGGCGGCGGCAGCACCGTGCCGGTCTTCGTCATCGAACCCAAAGAACGTTAGAACGTTGGCGCGTTAGCAGATTATCGGCACGCGGTTCTTGGCGATGGTCCGTATGGGCGATTGGCCGGTCGCTCAGCAGCTGCTCATCACCAAACTCGGCCAGCAATGAGGCGATGGTCCGTATGGGCGATTGGCCAGTCGCCCAGCAACCCTGGCAAGCGGCGGCTCAAATCGTCGGAGTTGACGGGGAAGGGCGTAACGGATTGTGGAGTGCGGCAGCCATGCTTGTGCGCGGCAGCATGGCTGCCGCACTCCACACCTCTTGCCAAACGATGCATCTTCTTTTTGCGGCATTCCCTTCTCACGCCATCCATCCGCCTTTTCTTCGTCTCAGCCTCTCTTCGTCCCGTCATTCCTGCAAGAATGTCATCAATGCGGCTAATGTTTCGGCGGGGCGCTCCTCGACCAGGTGGTGCCCGGCAGGAACCGTATGCCCGCGCACATCGTTGGCATAGTCGCGCCACACATCGAGAACGTTGTAGGCGCTATTGATTCGCCCATGCGCGCCCCACAGCGCCAGCAGGGGACAATCGATCCTGCGCTGGCGGTCGGCTTCGTCGTGGACCAGATCGATCGACGCAGCGGCGCGATAGTCCTCGCACGAGGCGTGGATCATCGCCGGGTCGCTGAAGCAGCGCTCGTATTCGGCCAGCGCTTCGGGCGCGAAGGCTTCCCGCGGCGTGCCCAGGCTGCAAATCTTCTTGTGAAAGTAGTAGAGCGGATCGGCGCCGATCATTCGCTCGGGCATATCGTAGGGCTGGATCAGGAAAAACCAGTGGTAGTAGGCCGTCGCCATGGTCTGGTTGATCGTCTTGAAGATATGGTAGGTCGGGACGATGTCGATAACCGCTAGTCGCTGCACGCGCTCCGGTTCGTCGAGAGTCATGCGATGCCCTACCCGCGCGCCCCGGTCGTGGCCAATCACCACGAAGCGCTCGAAGCCGAGCTCCGCCATGACCTCTACCTGATCGCGGGCCATCTCGCGTTTGGAATAGGTGGAGTGATCCGGTTCGCCGAACGGCTTGCTACTATCGCCATAACCGCGCAGATCGGGCGCAACGACGGTGAAATGCTCTGCGAGTTGCGGCGCCGCCCCGTGCCATATCACGTGGCTCTGCGGGTAACCGTGGAGTAGGAGCACCGGCGGGCCAGAACCGCCATAGACGAGATTGATCTGCGCTCCGCTCGTGGTTATCTGCGCCGACTTGAAGCCTGGAAACATGTTACATTACTCCTGATGAAAACAGCCGATAGACCTATAGCCAATAGCCGATAGGGTGACGAGGGATAAGCTATCTTGTTACACCCGGATAGTGTCGCAGAGAGCCTCCTCGTATCAGCGTGTATCAACGTGTATCGGCGGTTCCTGACCGACCGATCGGTCGCCCTTACAGCTGGCGTCTCACCGCAGCATTCGCGCCGCTGTCAGAATATCGCCCAGCACACCCGCAGCGGTGACCTCGATTCCGGCGCCGGGGCCGCGGATCACCAGGGGTTGTTCGGCATAGCGGGCTGTCGTGAAGGCAAAGAGATTATCCGTGCCGCGCAACCCGGCCAAGGGATGATCGAGCGGCAGTTCGCGCAATCCAACGCTTGCGCCGTCCGGCTGAATGGTCGCCACGTAGCGTAGCACCGTTTTATGGGTGCGCGCCGCAGCTACGCGCGTGGCGAATGTCGCATCGAGTTCGGGTAAGCGTTGCAGAAACGCATCGAGGCTCACGCTCGCCAGCTCCAGCGGGAACCAGGGCTCGCTCGCCACAGCGTCCATCTCCCAGGGCAGCCCCCAGGTGCGGGCCAGAATCAACGCTTTGCGGGCCACATCTGCGCCGCTCAGATCGTCGCGGGGGTCGGGTTCGGTCCATCCCGCGTTGCGCGCTGTCTGGACTGCGCTGGAGAGGGCTTCTCCCTGTTCGAGCGCGCTGCACAAGTAACCGAGCGTCCCGCTCATACTCGCCTCGATGCGGACAATCTTGTCGCCGGAGTCGCGCAGGCTCCGCAACGCATGGATGACCGGCAACCCAGCGCCTACCGTTGCCTCATAGCTGGTGGCCGCGTTGCTGGTTAGCGCGGTGAATGTTGGCAGTACGGCTGTGAGCGGGCGCTTGTTCGCCAACACCACCCGGTGTCCTGCTGCGACCGCTTCTCCGAGGCTTATCTCCATGCCGTCAGCCGCAGTGACGTCGACAATGATCGCTGGGGTGGAGGGCAGTAACGCCGGCAGCGGGCGAAGCGGCCCCTGATTGGCGAGCGAATGACCGGCTTGCTTGCTTGCAACAGCAGCCATAACCGCCGCTTTGGCGAGCGCCTGACCAGTATAGAGCGCGCCACTACGGTCGATCAAGGCCAGATAATCGAGGTTGATGCCGTACTGCGCGGCCAACGCCGCCCGCTGGGCCGACAACTGGCGGACCAAGGCCTGCCCAACGCCGCCCAGACCGAGTTGGATGATATATGTCATACCAATGCCTTTTTATGCTGCTCCGGTTGCCCTATTGTACCATGGCAAATGCAAACGCTATTTTGGAAAGAATCAGTATACGAAATACTGTCGTAGCTGCGTTCATCTCTATAGAATGTGATCGAACACCGATTGCATAAGACGCTCAAGCAATCCCGTTTTCTTGAAAAAGGGCTGGGTTTATCTCAGTCGAACATGCGGCCGCCTCTTCCTGCATCATCGCCTTGCCCGCTCCCTAACCGTAAGCTATAATTGCCCGCATTGGCTCATTCTTGTATCATTACTTGACACGTTCAAACGTTGACAGATTATTTGGTCCGTTCGTACGTTGGCATGTTCGATCAGCGATGATTGGCGTTGATCAGCGACATCAGTGTTCCGTTGCAGATTATCGGCTATCGGTCTATCGGTGATCGGCTATTTGTGCAGCAGCATAGCCGGAGGGACCAATGAAGCACTACAACCAGTTCCCGAATCAAACGCTTCCGTTCTCTACTGAGTGTTCTGCCGCGTTGCAGCGCTATCTCCCGCCCGATTTAGTGGCGGCGCTGTTTCGCGAAGACTACCCGACCCGTTCCCTCGTTGAGGCTTTTGTGCAACTTGCCAGCACGCGATATGCCATCAGCACCTACTTGCCACGCCACCTGGTGGCTCGCCGCCTGGCAACAACCACTGATGGCCCATGGCTTGAATGGGTCGAGGGTTCGCTGCTTTTCGCCGATGTCAGTGGTTCAACCGCCCTCGCCGAGCAACTGACCGCCCTGGGCCGCGAAGGTATCGAGATCGTCACCAACACGCTCAACGATTTCTTCGATACGATGCTCACGATTATCAAATCCTACGGCGGCGATTTGCTGAACTTTGGCGGCGACGCGCTCCTCGTGCTGTTCCGCGGCCCAGACCATCCGCACGTCGCCAGCCATGCCGCCGCCGCGCTGCTCGCCAAGCTGAGCGGCTTCGAGCGAACGGTACCGGGGATTGGAACTTTTACATTGAGTATGCGAATTGGGGTCGAGAGCGGCTGCGTCGCGCTCGCCAGCGCCGGTCACCCCGAAGCGTTACGCTACAGCGCTCTGGGCAATGTCGTCAACCGTGTGGCCCGCGCCGAAACATATTGCGAGAAGGGTGAACTGGCGCTTGGGCCTGGCGCCTGGTCCGTTATTGCAGACTCTGCCGAAGGCGAAGAATTGGCCGATGGTTATGTTCGGGTGCGCGATCTGCAACCGCATTCCTTTAATCCTGGCTTGCTCCCCCGCGACGAGCCGGTGACCGCTCCACCCGAGCAAGCTATTCCCATGCTGGTGCAGCAACTCAACCGGATCAGCCCATACCTGCCGACAGGTCTGCTATCGCGCATTCTGGTCGACCCGCAACGCCCCCGGATCGAGGCCGATCTGCGCCCAGTGACGGTGCTCTTTGCCCAGATCATTGGGCTTGGCGCGCTCGTCGAGGCGCTGGAGCCGGAGCAAGCCGCAAGCATCCTCGATGCCTTTCTTCGCCCCATGCAGGAAGCCATTCAGCGTTTTGGCGGCGTGATCAACAAGCTTGACCTTGCCGACGAAGGCGATAAGATCCTGGCCATTTTCGGCGCCCCGGTCGCCTACGAGGATCACGCCGAACGAGCGGCGCGGGCTGCTCTCGCGATGTTGGATCTGTATGAGCAGTTGAACGAGCAACATCCAACCTGGAACATCAAGATCCGCTTGGGATTGAACACCGGGATCGTCTTTGCCGGCAATGTCGGCACGGCGGAGCGCAAAGAATACACGGTCATGGGCGACGCGGTCAATGTCGCCGCGCGGGTGATGGGGCAGGCTGCGTGGGGCGAGATCTGGTGCAGCGCGGCCACGGCAGCGCCGATCACGTCTCGTCTACTATGCGCGGATCGCGGGCGCTTCGCCGTGAAAGGCAAGAGTGAGCCGCTGCACCTGTTGCGCATTGAGGGCGTGCAAGAGCCGCGTTCCACAGTACAAGCGCAGGAGTCGCCCATGGTCGGTCGCCAGGCAGAGTTGGACTGGCTGCGCGAGCGGCTGGCGGCAGCTCGTGCTGGGCAGGGCAAAGTCGCACGGATCGCCGGTGATGCTGGTGTGGGCAAGAGTTGCCTGATCGCGACGCTGCTGGCCGAAGCCCGTGTCGAGAATGTGCGCGTGATCCATGTCGCCTGCCTTTCGTATGCGATGACTACGCCGTATAGCCCCTGGAGCGACTGGCTCAAAGAGCTCTGTGGTATCGTGGCGGAAGACGATCAGGCTGAGCGGGTGGCAAAATTGGGTGCAATGCTGGACCGTTTGCCTGGCGACGCCCACGACTGGCTGCCGCTGCTGGCGCCGCTAGTTCGCGTCGAGGTCGAAGAAACGCAGCTCACCCGCGCACTCGATCCGCAGCAACGCCGGGAGCGCCGCTTTGAATTGATCGCCCATCTGTTGCGGGCTTTTGCGAACAGCCCGCAGGTAATGCCGAATAACAGGAACGGACTCGCTCAGCCCCTAGCGCTGGGTGCGCAGCAACAAACCCCGCTTCTCGTGGTCTTCGAGGATTTACACTGGGCCGACCAGACCTCGCTGGATCTGTGGCAGTATGTGACTGAGCAGATTGCCGATCTGCCGGTGTTCTTGCTTGGCGTCCATCGCCCGCAGTTTGGCTGGGGCGCCGATGCCCCCGACGGCGCAGACGTGCTCACGCTGAACGAGCTATCCCCAGCGGATAGCGAGGCGCTGCTGCTCGCGCGGCTGGGCAGCCGCGCTGTATCAACGGAGTTACTCCAGCAAATCGTCGCGCGGGCGAACGGCAACCCGCTCTTTCTCGAAGAGTTGCTGCGCGCAGTCATCGGCGCCAACGGGAGCGCGACAACCTCGCTCGACCAGTTGCCCGACAGCCTGAACGACCTGCTGCTCGCGCGGATCGACCAACTCGACGAGTACAGTCGCTCGTTACTGCGCATCGCATCGGTGATTGGCCAGCGCTTTCCGGTCGGTGTACTGCAATTTATTCATTTGACTGACCTGTCCACGCTCTTACACCGATTGGGCCGGCTTGATGCTGAAGCGCTGACTATGCTGGAACG
>JAKSDJ010000481.1 GCA_022360155.1 Chloroflexales bacterium
AACGTATATATACGAAGCCGCGGACAAGAGGTCTGGACAGAGCTAACTCAACTGTACTACGCAGACAGTGTCGTACTTTTTCTGCTTTGGGTTCATAGTTTGTAGGATGTGCGCACCAATTGCGTGTGTCCCTGAGGTGCTTCAAATCCTTGGTTTCCTGTTCATCGAGGATTCCGAGCGCCTTGAAAGCGTCAATAAGATCCTCTTCATAGGCTTGCTCCTTTCCCTTCTTATCGTCGATCTTTGTCCAGTAATTTTTCGCATCTCCATCCTCAGTCGCAAGTTGCTCTAGCTTCTTTTCCAAATTGCGGGCAGTCACAATCCAAGATAAAATGACTGCTGCTCGATAGGCTTGTATGTGATAGCACTTTGCCGCTTCTTCGAAATACGTACGCTCTATCTGGTCGGAAATCTCAAGAAGAAGTTCATCGAGGCCCATCAATGTATTCTTGAGCATGTTACCTTCCTCCCTAAGTTTTGATCTGCTTCATCATAGCATAATTTCGCGAGGAACGATCGATAAGGAGCAATTGGCACTGGGGGTGCGGCCCAACTACGACATCAGCGTGCCATTGCAGGGGCAGCATCCTTCCCAGCAGATCCCCGCGAAAGCGGGGAGGGGACCAGCGCTCAAGACAAGGTTTGACACTGTTACATCTCTTTACTATAATCAACCCTGATTATTCTAAATGTGACCATCAGTGAGGTTCGGCATGGACCGGCAACTCCTTCTGCTAGGCTTGCTTCGCAAACAGGAGATGCATGGCTATCAGATCAACGAATTCATTGATAAACAGATGGCCTTCTGTGTTGACCTAAAGCGCTCTACCGCTTATTATCTACTCGATAAATTATGCCGTGACGGCTATGTGACGGAAGGAGTTGGGCGCGAAGGCAACCGCCCCGAGCGCCGTATTTATCGGATCACGCCAGCAGGCGAAGAGCGCTTCTACGAGTTGTTGCGCGAGAATCTGGCGACATATCAAGCACCGATGTATGCTGAGGATATTGGCGTGATTTTCCAGCACCATCTTCCGTCACAGCAGACCGCCGATCTCCTCAACGAACGACGGGCTGCGGTGGTTGCGCATCAAGAAGAGCTGTACGTATTACGCAACAGGTTGCCGTCCAATCACACTGCGGTGATCGATCATCATCTGCTGCACACCGAAGCCGAGTTGCGCTGGATCGACGAGTTGATCGCTCAAGTGGAACGTTAAAACATTGGTCTGCAAATCACATAAGCTACATTATTGAGCAAAAGCATGAGGATAGACGAATGACCAGCGCAGCTATCGAAGCTCAAGGCCTCGTGAAGCGTTATGGCGAGGTCAAAGCTGTCGATGGGATCAACCTCTGTGTAGCCTCCCAGTCAATCTATGCGCTGCTGGGACCAAATGGCGCAGGGAAGACCACGACGATCAATATCCTGACCACGCTGACGCCGCCGACATCCGGCAGCGCGCGAGTGGCTGGCTACGATGTCGTGCGCCAGGCCAGCCAGGTGCGCCAGTACATCGGTGTGACATTCCAAGATATGGTCCTTGACCTCGATCTGAACGGGCGGCAGGTGCTCGACATTCACGGCCAACTCTACCGCCAGAGCAAACGCGAACGACAGCGCCGCATCGCCGAGTTGGTCGATCTGGTTCAACTCGGCGACGCTATTGATCGTCCAGTCAAGACCTATTCTGGCGGTATGAAACGCCGGCTCGAACTCGCGCGCGGCTTGATGACCAACCCGGAGGTGCTCTTTCTCGACGAGCCGACCCAGGGGCTCGACCCGCAGAATCGCGCCGGGATCTGGAACTACATCCGCGCGTTGAATCGCGAGCATGGCATGACGCTTCTGTTAACGACGCACTATATGGAGGAAGCCGAAGCGCTCGCCCACATCGTTGGCATTGTGGACCACGGCAAGATGATCACCGAAGGAACGCCATCTAAGCTCATCGCTGCGATGGGGGCCGATATCATCCGAATCCAGGGGCAAGGCGATCAGAGCCATTTTGCCAACCAAATTGGCGCGCTGGCGTTTGTCGAGCGGGTCCAATGCGACAATCAGGAAGGAGCGGTGATGATCTATGTTGACAACGGCAGTCGGCGATTGGCCGAAGTTGTCGGCGCGGCTAGCGGCAACGGTTTCGTGATTGAAGATATTTCGGTGACCCGGCCCAGCCTGGGCGATGTGTTTTTGCACCATACCGGGCACGCGCTGCGTGATGCGTAAAGCGTTATGCGTGCTGCGTATCGCCCGCTATAAAGGAACAAGCGATGTATGCCACATATGTTATCTGGTCCAAGCATATGACTAAATTCGCCTACAGTGTCGAGGAGCTGCTCGGCGTGGCGCTCCAGTCGGTCTTGTGGGTTGTGCTTTTTGGCGTGGGAATGCGCGGCTTGGTTCCAGAGGTGAATGGCAGCGACTATATGTCGTTTATGCTGCCCGGCATCATCGCGCTGAGCGCCTTGGGTGGAGCGGTTGGCGGCGGCATGATCCTGCTCGATGAGCGCTTGCGCGGCATTGTCAAGGAGTACCTGGCCGCACCGATTCCTCGGCTCAGCATTCTGCTTGGGAATGCAGCCAGCACGGCGACCAAAGCGATGATCCAGGCTATTCTGATGTTAATGGTCGGGATCTTGATGGGCGCACGGCTTGGCGGCAATCCACTGGGATGGTTGCTCGCGCTGGGTCTGGTTGCGCTCTTTGCTCTTGGCTTCAGCGGCATCGCCCTAGCTATTGCGGCGGTCTCGCGCAGCATGATGGGCTATCACGGCTTGATCTTCCTCTTCAACCTCCCCCTGCTGTTTGCTTCGAACGCGCTCTATCCGCTTAGTGTGCTGCCAACCTGGATGCAAGCCCTGGTGATGATCAACCCGGTTACCTACCTGATCGACGCTATTCGCGCTCTGGCCTTTGGCGCGCAGCCCGCCTTGAACTTGGGGCTGAGCGTTGCGGTCGTTGCGTTATTTGCTATTCTGGGCGTGTGGCTGGCTTTGAAAGCCTTCCAGCGCACGATTCGACGATGACCCCGCAGCGCGGCGCCTGACAGGTTGCGAGAAGCGAAGGCATTCGCGATCCGCCTTGCATTGCCATATGTTTCTCCTCCGCCAGAAGTAAGCGCAGGTTTGCTGTTTTCCGTTCCCAATAACCTTGCCATCTGAAGTCAATCTGCAACGTATCTGTATCATCCGCGTATCATTGCATTGCAGGCGGGTATCTGCAACTTTTCATACCTGACCATGGTATAATCAGTACTTGGAACATCGAGACTTTGCACCCTGGACTATAAATCTGTGACAGTACTTGATCTTCTCGAAGCAAACGATATTGTGCAAAGTCCCTACGCCCGTTATACCGTGCTAAATTTGATCGGGCGCGGGGGCATGGGCGCAGTCTATCGCGTCCAGCGCGCCGATGACAAATCTATTTGGGCGCTTAAGGAGATGCGCCCGCCACCGGATGTCCCTCCCGAAGAAGTAGCCGAAAATCGCAAGCTCTTCAATCAGGAGGCGGATCTGTTGCAGAAGCTCAACCATCCCAATCTCCCGCTGATTGCCGATCATTTCGAGAACGATGGCCGGCCCGTGCTGGTGATGGAGTTTATTCCTGGCCAGACGCTCGAAGATCGCCTCCACGAGGCGAACGCGCCGCTGCTCGAACAGCAGGTCATTGCCTATGGCGTGCAGTTGTGCCGGGTGTTGAATTATTTGCATATGCAGCAACCGCCGATCATCTTCCGCGATCTCAAGCCCTCAAACATCATCCTCACGCCGGATAACGTTCTAAAGCTTATCGATTTTGGCGTGGCGCGAACCTATAAAGTGCGGAAGTCAAAAGACACGGTGGCTATGGGTTCGGCGGGGTATGCCCCTCCGGAGCAGTATGGCAAGGGGCAGACCAATGCCCGTAGCGATATCTACGCCCTGGGCGCGACGCTGCTGCATCTGCTGACCAACTTGCCGCCGGTGCCTCTGCAACCGCCTCAACCGGGATCGATCAGCAAATTCAATCCTTCGGTCGATGCACAAACCGAGCGGGTCATTATCAAGGCGATGGCGCTGGAGCGCGATCAGCGATATGCGAGTTGCGCCGAGATGGAACAAGCGTTGCATAGTTGTCTCGATGTTCCCTATGTAGACCCGACAACGCGGACTGCGGCACCCCCGTCTCGTCCGCCATCTGCGCCGCCGCCCCAGACGCCGCCGAAAGCGCAGGTTGCCGCCCCACCGCCGCCTGTCCCGCCGCCAAGCCTCCCGCCGCCAGTTCAACCCGCACCGCCGCCTGTCAAGGAGGAAAGCCTGCCCTGTCAGCATTGCGGTCGTTTCAATAAGTCCAAGGCCCGCTTCTGTTCCGGCTGCGGCTCACCTATGGCAGGGCCTCCGGCGGCCCGCCTGATGATCAGATCGCCGCGCAACACGTGGGAAATGAAACTCGAACGCCTGCCTTTTCGGATCGGGCGGCGCGACCCGCGCCGGAACCATTACCCCGAACTCGATCTGGCCGAACATGATCGCGGAATTGCCTCACGCAACCACGCAACCATTCAACGCGAAGGCGATTTTTATACCGTGACCGATCTGGGAAGCACCAATGGCACGATGCTCAATGGCATCATCATCTCGCCGCTTATTCCCCAACGGCTGCAACAGGGCGACCGGATTAAGGTAGGCGAAGTGGAAATCGAGTTTCATTGGAACAAGTCGTGACCGGGTGTATATGCAGTGAAGCAGGCTGCTTCCAGAACAGCCGTCGCCTCATCACTCGATCGTTTATAAGGAACGATATGACTGTACAAGCTCTGATTTTACGGGCGCCCGGCATCAATCGCGACGCCGATGCTGCCGCTGCGTGTGAGTTGGCCGGAGCAGTTGCCGAACGGGTTCACGTCAACCGTCTGGCTGAGGGAAGCCTCCAACTACGCGACTACGGCTTACTTGTTGTTCCCGGCGGATTTTCATATGGCGATCACCTGGGTGCAGGCAAACTACTCGCTGTTGATCTGATTCACCGTCTCGGCGATCAGCTCGCTGCATTCGTAGCCGATGGACGTCCGGTACTGGGCATCTGTAACGGCTTCCAAGTACTGGTCAAGGCGGGTGTACTGCCTGGAACCTCACCGCACGCTTCTGACTCAGACGCTTGTCATACACCGTCCGTCACCTTAACCGATAACGCTTCGGAGCGCTTCGAGTGTCGTTGGGTGCGCCTCGCCGCCGATCCCGCTAGCCGCTGCATCTTCACGCGCGGCATCGAGCAGCCGATCGAGACGCCCGTCGCCCACGGCGAAGGGCGTTTGGTCGTACGAGACGCAGCGACTCTGGAACAACTACGCGCGGCTGGTCAAATCGCGCTGCGCTATGTGGACGCCAACAGTACGGCCAGTTACCCCGCCAATCCCAACGGCTCGATGGATGATATCGCCGGCTTGTGCAATGCTCAGGGCAATGTTCTGGGACTGATGCCACATCCCGAGAATGCGATACTTCCCCAACAACATCCCCGCTGGACACGCGAACCCTGGCGTCATACCGGTGACGGGCTGGCGATCTTCCGCAATGCTGTATGCTATGCCGCCAACCTCTGAGCGGATGAGGCGGTGATGCGATGAATGGATGACACGGTGACGCGATGAGGGAATGAGCGGATGACTTCATCTTGTCGTCTCTGCGCCCCCTCCCCTCCTCATCGCATCGTTTCCTCGCCTCATCGCCTCGTCGTCCCTGCGCCTCCTCCCTTCCTCGTCGCGTCATTTCCTCATCTCCTCATCCCCTTACCAATCGTTAGGCAATGACAGGACTCGTGTTGACACGCTTTCCCTTCAGCATTACAATGCCTCTGAATGAACATTCCTTTGACAGATGATTAGAATTGCTTGTCACAAAGCGTTGTTATCGTCGCATACTATGTACATCACAACATTGAGTTTTCGGACTAGGCGACACACACTTATACATTAGGCGCCATGGAACTTTATCCCCCCTTTGGTCCATACTTGTTCAACACAGAGTTGTTCGGCATCCCGATTGCAGTCCGCTGGTACGGCGTTCTGATTATGGGCGGCGCGCTGCTGGCCGCGTGGCTCGCCAGTCGACGGGCGCTGGCCCGCGGCTATGACCCGGATCACGTCTGGAATCAACTCATGCTTGGCTTGATCCTGGGAATTGTCGGCGCGCGGATCTATTATGTTGCTTTTGAGTGGGAGCGCTTTGCCAACAATCCCATCAGCGCACTCAATCTGACCACAGGTGGGCTGGCGGTCCACGGTTCCTTGATTGGCGCACTGCTCTCGGCGGTGATCTACGCCCGCTACAACAAATTACCGTTCTGGGAATGGGTAGACATCTGCATCCCTGGTTTTCTTCTGGCGCAATCCGTCGGGCGCTGGGGCAACTTTATGAACCAGGAGGCCTACGGCGGGCCGACGACGCTGGGGTTTGGCGTGCGGATTGATCCAGAATATCGCCTCCCACCCTACAACAACATGCAACTCTATCCGCAGGACACGCTCTTTCACGCCACCTTTCTCTACGAGTCGGTGTGGAATATTATTGGCGTTGGCTTGCTGCTGCTTTTGGACCGTCGCTATGGGAAGCTAGCTCCGGTGGGGCAGCGTTGGCTGCGCAACGGCGATCTGTTGTTCTTGTATGGGATCTATTACTCGCTAGGGCGGGTCTGGATCGAGGGCTTACGCACCGACAGCCTCTGCCTCAACGGCACGGGCGGTGATTGCGCCGGGTCTATCAGGGTCGCGCAGCTCGTCAGCTTGTTGATTATCCTTATCGGAGCAGTGGCGCTGTTCTTGAACCATCGCCGACCGTTTGACCAGAACCCGGCAAACAGCGCAACGCAGAACAGCCCCGATGCAGAACAAGGCACAACCACAATGAGCAGCATAGCAGCCAACGACTCGGCGGAGTCAGGTGAACCTGGTACGACAGACGAATCGGGGGCTGCTCCAAGTTCCGATCGCGGCCTCAACCGCGCCTGATCGCATTGCAAAACGATTGGGGCGCTGTTACTCATTTTCGGAGCACGACTCTACGATCTCTAGAGTGCTCTGCCGCCGCCGGTCGAGGACAAGCCGGGTGACATCGGGGCGCGCGTAGTGGCCGGCGGGGTCGAAGTTGTGCCGTTCTTCGCGCACACGGCGGTGGTCAATCATTGCTACTAATAGCTCTTCCCGTTCAGTTAGCGGCTCGATTACCCAGGCGCCATCCGGGCCGGCCAGGCACGAACCGCCATTCGCCAGGACAGACGGGCAGTTGGCCAGGATTACGTCGCGGTGCGGTATCTCAAGAGGAATATCGTCACGTCGCATCAGCCCCGATACCGACATGACATAGGAGCGCGCTTCTTGCGCAATGAAGCGCGTAATCTGGCCGGTGTTGTGTAGACCGCCCGGCCAGACCGCCACGTGCAGATCTTCGCCCTGCGCGTAGAGCGCAGCCCTTGGCAAAGGCATCCAGTTCTCCCAGCAATTCAGACCTCCGACCGTAAACGTATCCAGCCGGTGGACGCGCAAGCCGTGGCCATCGCCCGGCGCCCACGTCAAGCGCTCTTCGTAGGTCGGCATCAGTTTGCGGTGAACCGAGGCTATCCGCCCCTCCACATCGATGTACACCAGCGCACAGTAGAGGCTGTGACCGCCCCGGTCAGCCGGGCGTTCGATGCAGCCCAGGTAGATCGCAATGCGATGACGGGCCGCAGCAGCGCAGACAGCCGCCAGATGACCGGCTTCGATCTGCACAGCCTGCTGCATGTAGTGAGCATAGATCGCTTTTTGCAGCGGTGCGTTGAAACGTGCGCCATCGGTGTGTTCGATCCAGAAAGGATAGCCCGGCACGAACGCCTCACCAAAAGCGACCAGGCGGCACCCCTGAGCAGCCGCCTGGTCTATAACAGCAACAACCTTGCCCAGCGTGCGTTCACGGTCAAGCCAAACCGGCGCAATCTGAGCGAGGCCGACCGTCAAGGTCTCGCCATTATCAGTCAACATAGGGTTATTCATAAGCGAATAATACCATAGAAGCGCCAGAACATGACAAGACTACCAGTGGAACGACTCAGTCGGCAGTTGCCTGGGGCCGAGCGCCGTCAAGGGGGGCGTTGCTGCACCTCCTCACGCAGCGACTGGGCATCCCAGCCAAGATCACGGTCTAGACCGCGATCTTCTCGGTCGGTAAGCAAGATACGCTCCAGTTCTGCAATGCGGCGCCGGGCCACATCGAGATAGCGCGCTCGGTCATCACGACGAGCGGTCAGTTCGTGCAACGTTTCTGCATCGTGCCGCAAGAATGTCCGGCCGGCGCGCTGGATCTGGTACGAACGAAATCCTAGCATGCGCAAGGCATCCGTGCCCATCCGCAGCGATGTATCGAGCGACTCACGATAGACATAGGTCACGCCGGCTTTGATCAGGCGATGCGCATCTTCCCAATCGAAGGCGCGGACCAGAACAACCAGTTGAGGGAAATGTTTC
>JAKSDJ010000547.1 GCA_022360155.1 Chloroflexales bacterium
AAGCCGGCAACCTTCCCGAACTGTCAGAGCGCCTGCCCGTGAATCCGCTTGTCCTGAATACCAGAGAGATCGGAGAATATGGCGGCGAGTGGGTGATGGGCATGGCCGAGGGCGAGGATCAAGCGCTCGCCACCAAGACGTTACTCCACGACAGCCTGGTCCGTTGGGATCCACAGTGGCAAGGCATTATTCCGAATCTGGCTGAAAGCTGGACGGTCGAGGGCGATGGCCAGAAATACACGTTCAAGCTGCGCGAAGGGGTAAAATGGTCCGACGGCAAGCCGTTTACCACCGCCGATGTTATGTTCTGGGTTGATGAGGTGCTGAACAACCCAGAATTGACCGAGGTTTATCCATTTTGGCTGCGCGTCGGCGATGACGAGCCGATCAAGCTCACTGCGCCCGACGACTGCACACTCGTCTTCGAGTGATCGCAACCAAACGGATTGTTCCTGCCGAATCTCGCCACACTGCGCGGCGGTGTGATAACCCATTATCAGGCCGAGTATGCCAAACAGTGGCACAAGAAATTCAACCCCAATGTCGAACAACTCGCCGAGGAGGCGCAACTCCCCTCATGGATTGAACTGCGGCAGAACCGAGTCGAGTTCGAACCCGGCAGCGGCAACGCGCATTTCCTGAACCCCGACTTGCCAACCTTGACCGCCTGGGAATTTATCAACCGCTTGGGCGATGGCCAGCGCTTCACCGCAGAACGCAACCCGTACTACTGGAAGGTCGATACCGCCGGCAACCAACTCCCCTATAATGATTCTCGTCTTCGCCTACAACTACCTGGGCGATGGACTGCGCGATGCGGCTGACCCCTATGAATAATGGCAGCACTAATCGATAGGGCTATTCGATAGCAAGCAACCGGATTCTTCATCTCCTCGGTTTGAACGAGCAAAGAAAGCAAATATGGCAATTGAAACAGTACCAGCCTGGGTCGTGGCGGCGCAAGAACAGGCCGAACGCCGAGTGACCGATCTCGCGCAGCGCATGGGCAGCGCTTTCCTGTGGGCAACGACCAATGGGCGTTATCGCGCCTCATCGGCGACTGGTGGACCTCGGGATTCTGGCCAGGCATGCTCTGGCTGCTTTTTCGGAAGAGACAAGAAACAAAGCTTATGGAACTCGCGATCGAGGCCGAGGACGAGTTAGAGCGCGTCATTTGCAGCGAGGAGTTCTATGGGCTGCACCACGATGTCGGATTTCAGTTCCAGCCAACCGCCGTGATGCGCTACAAGCTGACCGGTGACGCCACAGCACGCCGACGGGCGCTGCTGGCTGCCGCGCTGCTCATGAGCCGCTTCAACATCGCCGGCAATTTCATCGAGGCCTGGAATGGCGCATCCAGGCAAGAGATGGCAATCATCGATACCCTGATGAACCTGCCGCTCTTGTTCTGGACCGCCGAAGAAACTAAGCAACCGCGCTTCCGCCACGTAGCCCAGGCGCATGCCGCAACAGCGTTGAGTCTGTTTATGCGCCCTGATGGCACGACGCATCATGTCTGGCGCTTCGACCGAGTCAGCGGCAAACCAATCGAGCCAATGGGCGGTCAAGGGTACGCCCCCACATCGACCTGGAGCCGAGGACAAGCTTGGTCGATCTATGGCTTCACGCTCGCCTATCGTTACACGAGCACAAATGCGTATGCTATGGCGGCCCAGCGTATTGCTGATAGCTTCATCGCTGCCCTGTCGCCGGAGAACGTGCCGCCGTGGGACTTTCACGCACCTGAAGCAAGCACCGCCCCGCGCGACAGTTCTGCGGGCGCAATCGCTGCATCGGGGCTACTCGAACTGGCCCGTGTACTACCCAACGGCGGCGCGGTGTATCATCAGGCCGCCTGTAACCTCCTCCAAGCGCTCTGTGTGCATTGCCGCGCCTGGGACGACCCGTCTCAGGATGGATTGTTGCTTCACGCCACCGGTAATCTGGTGACCAATCGTGATGTGGATGTATCGTTGATCTACGGCGATTACTTCTTTCTCGAGGCGCTTGGCAAACTCCAGGGCTTTACCGAAACGTGTTGGTGATGTCGGCAGGTTGGCGCGTTCGCACATTTGCTCTGCATTGATCGGCGCCTATCGGCGGCATCAGCGTTCCATCACAGATTATCGGCTCGCCCTACAGTTGTGAGTCACGAACCTCAGTTGCGAATTGTTAACTTGACGTGATTTTGCCTAACCTTTATAATATTAGGGTATAATATTCAGATCTCAAAATATTCATAATGCGTTGGTATTATATAAGAACCATCGTTCGGCCTCAGTAGAACATTTCTGCGAGCATTTAACTGTGTGCGCATTGTGGGCAGCGTTGTAGCTGCAAACTCCCCGGCTAACGATAGTATGCGCGGTCGTTTTCTCTTGCATACGTATGAGGATGGCTTATGAGTACAACCAGTGACACGTATGCAAACGGCCGTCAGGATGCGGCTGGACAACTCCTTGACCGACTCAATGAGCCGCGAACGTCTGAAGCGCTCAATCGTCTGCTCGATCATGCTGAACTCCTCGCCTATTCAGTCTCATCGCTTGACAGTTTCCTGCGGCGGGGCGAGGTAATCATCGACAATGTGGCAACCAGCGTTGCAGATATCAAACGTGAGCTGCCCATTGACCGTGTGCCCGACAGCGCGCAACTCGAACGCCTGGTGGCACAACTCCCACAGTTGATCGAGGCGGCTAATCGGCTCGCCGAGCTGACCAAGCGACCGGAGTTTCAAAACACCCTGGATCTCCTCAGTGACCCAGCGACGCTGAATGCGCTCAACCGTCTGTTGAGCCGCAGCGAGCTGATCGTCTTCTTGGTAGAGTCGCTCGACACGCTGCTGCAACGCGGTGACGTATTGACCGATAATCTGCGCAGCAGCTTGCAAGATATGGGGCTTGGTTCACCCGAGGCCAGCGCCACGATCATCCGCTCGCTTGAGGCGCTGGCGATATTCCTGCCCGCCGTACCCACGCTGTTGTCGGTCGCACCCAAGTTCATCGAGATTATCGAGCGTTTACAGCCGTTTGTTTCCTCGCCCGAGTTCGACGCCCTTCTCAAATCGGGCGTTTTCCATACCGATACCGTGAATCTGGTGGGTCGCGCCGGTGATGCATTTGTTGAAAGCTACGACACGATGCGGATGCACGACCGCAAGCTTGGCCCGATTGGCCTGCTGCTGGCCCTAAACGACCCGGATGTGCAGCGGATCCTTGCTCTCCTAGTATCGTTTAGTCGTCGCTTTGGCCGGTCGCTCGCGTAGTTCAGCCGCGATGAAGAAGCGAGGAGACGCGGACGCGAAGAAGCGAGGAGACGCGGACGCGAAGAAGCGAGGAGACGCGGACGCGAAGAAGCGAAGAATTGCTGCAGATCTGCGGTGAGACTGCGCCCT
>JAKSDJ010000486.1 GCA_022360155.1 Chloroflexales bacterium
GCCCCAGGGGATGTTCAGTTTGCGTTCGATCAGCGCTTCACAGAGCGCAACGAACTTCTTCTTATTGATCGTCGGCTCTTCGTCGGCGAGGATGAAGAAGCCAACCTTGTGGTCTTTGACCAATGTCTCGATTTCATCCACAAAATTGTGCGGATTGCGGGAACGGTATGTTCGCCAGAATTTCCACTGCGAACAGAAGCGGCAGGTGAAGGGGCAGCCCCGCGCGAAATTAGGCACCGCCACTCGCACATTCATCGGGATGTAAATGTACTTCTCCCACTCCAGCAGACTCCAATCGGGCGTTAGGATATTGAGGTTAGCGATAGGCGGTTGCGCTGGTGTAGCAACTACTTGTTCGTCTTCGAGGAAGGCAATGCCATTGATGGTGTGGCGATCTTTGAGCTCGGTTCCTGCCTCAATCGAGCGCATCAGATTGACAATAATCTCCTCACCCTCGCCGCGCACAATGTAGTCGATCCAGGGCGATTCGGCCAGAACCTGGGCATACATAAAGGTTGGATGCACGCCGCCTAGTATCGTTTTCACTCTCGGAAAGAGTTCTTTGACGATCTTCAAGGTATTCTGCGCCTTGTAGATCATCGGTGTGATCGCCGTCGCCAGCACGACATCGGGCCGGTTTTGCTTGATCAGCTCGGTCAAGCGGTCATCGGGAATATCGTTGGTCATTGCATCGACAAAGCGGATGTTGGTAAAGCCAACATTTTTCAAAGCCCCGCCAATATACGCCACCCAGCTTGGCGGCCAGTTTCCCGCAATTTCAGCACCGCCGGCATGATAGTTCGGCTGAATCATCAGAATTCGCATGTTGGTTCCTCCTACTCCGCTGCACGAGTATCGCTAGCCTTGTTTAACCAGAATCACAGCTTCGGCAATCGGTCGAGTCCTGTATGCTCCAAAAGGTGGATTTCAGATCAGCTTCTATGCGACAAGACTACCTTAAAGCATAGAAAGCGTCTATCGATCATCGGTTATATTCACGTTTGCGCGAAAATCGGCAATGTTCTTGTTGTCTTTTGGTAAAACACCTTGGGCATCGAGAGTGTTGAGTAATGTTTATACAACCAAGCCTCAACAAAACAGCGCTAACCCTTATCCCATTACATAATGCAGGTCGTTAGCAAGAACGAACGTGACGTAGTATGCATTAAAAACTACTTGACGTGGCCGGATTATAGCATTAAGGTCAATGCATGACATATTTGGCAAAAGCCTTGGGGAGCCTGTGCAACTATTCGCTGTGGCATTCTGACGCGCTGTCGTAGCTTTTAGGATTCGTTGATGGTTATTAAAATTTCATTGACAGTTAGCAGGAGACAACTATTCCAACACAAACACGCAATGGTTTCAAGGTGGCAAAAGGCTATTTTTGGCGGGAAGCAGGGAGTGGAGGGTCTTGCGGTTCATCTGAAGAAGGTTCATCCTTATCCCCGGACCTGTCATGTGTGACGACTGCGATCTGTTCTTGGAGCGAAGGGGTTGAGGGCGCCGCACATGACAGATCTTGCCAAAGGTTTTGCAGACAGCCTCTCAAGGCTCACAAACAGATCAACGGCGGCGTGCCGCCACACACCGCCGTTGATATACAAATCACCGATGGGCCGATAGCTCGGTACGAGACGGCTATTTTCATGCGTCTATATGCTCACCTCATACGGAGGGCGAGCCTCGCAGCCGTACACAGACGACCGTCGCATCCTAGTACTACAACGAGACTTCCAGACCCACCTCGTTGGAACGCCGTCGACCATGTCACTCTGAGCGTCGCGAAGGGTCTCGCACCCGCTTCCCAGGCGATTCCGTCACGTCGTGCAGCATGACATGGCGCGTTGTAGGACTAGTTAGTCTGCACGACCAGCACCGGGCTCTCGGTTAGCGTCAAGGCGACTGCCCCATTAACCGGCGTTAACGGCGTCTGCACACCAGCGCGATCTACCAGCGTTATCGATTTACCCGCCGCAACAGGAAAGCTGACCGGGACACTGGCAAAAGCGTTCCAGAGCACATCTATCGTTGTTGTGCCGCCGTCCCGGCTATAGCGATAGTTGTAGGTATGATCACCGGCATTGCCGCTGCCAATCGACGGATTATAGACGTGGGTATGCACCGGACCAGTTCCAGCCGGGGTCGCATCGCGCAGTTGCTCCGCCAACACCTGATAGGCGGTGTACGCCGGCTTGGGCGCATAGCTCGAACCATTATAGTTGCGAACAATCGCCGCATTGCTCCAGGTCCGGTTCGCATCGTTGAAGGCGTCCTCGAACTGGAACCAACTGGTGTGCTGAACGCCATTCTGTTGTGCAATAACCATCGAACGGATCAGGTAATCAGCCTGTTGATTCTCGTTGACTGCAACACCGCCGGGGCACGCGCCGCCCGCAGTACACCAGCCAATCTCGGTAATCCAGATCGGCGCATTGGGACGACCAATATCATTGTTGAGCCAGTTTCGTGACTGAATGATACGCCCTTCAACGGTGATCACGCCAGGAATCTGTGGTGCATCGGGGCGATCGGTTGGGATATAGGGATGGATCGAAAACACATCGAATGCCTGACGTGCGTTTGGCATCTGCTGGAAAACGCCGCCCGCCGCGTTCAGGAAATTGAAACCGTCGCAAAGATTATTCGTGCAACTGCCGTCATAGATGTAGACCCCGCCAATCAAAACTGTCGCTGTCGGGTCGGCTGCCTTGATTGCAGCGTATGCAGCAACCAGCATCTGTCCATAGCGCAGCTTGCGTGCATTCGGATCAGCGCTAATGTTGGGCCATAGCGCGGTGTCATTTGGTTCGTTCCAGATCTCCCAGGCAGCTATCCGCGGCGAACCAGGAGCGTCCTGCTGTCCGTCGCCATCGTAACGCTCGACCATCCAAGCCGCAAATTCAGCAAACTCATTGACGTTGGCGGGCGGACACCAGAAGTTGTCCGGGCAGGCTGGGTCGCGAGCCCATCGCGGCGTTGTGAGCAGCATACCAATGATGCCGAAGCCCGACTCAGCCGCCAAGCCCAGAGATTCATCGTAGACAGTCTGGAAGGAATTGTTGGCGGGTTCGATCAGATCCCAGGGTAGTTCCTCGCGAGTCCACTGCACAGAGGCTTGCTGCGCAGTCGTGGCCAGCAGAGGCAGATTATCGCCACTCCCGAGGCGTTCGCGCTTAGACAAGTACAGATTCATCCCCCAGTAGGTGATTGTATTAGGCTGCACAGCAGCGGGTGCAGTCAGGACAACCGGGATATAAATCGTATTGGTATTGGCCGTATTGGGAGCGATCGCGCTTGCTGTTCCCTTGACACGCATTGGTGTTGCAAGCGCCACGCAGGAGCAGATCCAAAGAACAAGCAGCAGCGTGTAGGTGCGGTGATTAGGATAGAAGAAAGTTGGTTGCTTCATGTGATCATTCCTCATCTATAGCGCCAGATCCCAATAGCGAACCTGGCCGATTCCGCCCGCAACCGCCAATGCCGCGACATAGCCAGACGCTGGGGTTAGAGCATGGAGGCTCCAGCGGTTGACCTCGCTTGGGTCGCTGGCGGTAAGGAGCGCTGCGGGCTCGCCCGGAAGGAGCGAGACGGTGAACTGGTCGAGAGGGAGCGAAAGCCCCTCGCCCCTGGCTTTGATATACGCTTCTTTGCGTGTCCAGCAGTTGAAGAAGGCCTGCGCGCGCAACGCGACAGGCAGAGAGTGTAGTGCAGCGACTTCGCCTGGCGCGAAAAAGCGCTCGGCGATCTGATCGCTCGCTAAGTCAGGACGGATATGCTCGATGTCAACGCCAATCGACTGGCCCTTCGCAAGAGCATAGAGGGCAATGCCATGCGAATGTGAAAGATTGAAGCACACTTGTGATCCGCCTAACTCTTCGGACAAGCTGGGCTTGCCATAGGAGCTGTAGGTGAAGCGCAGAATCGCCGCAGGAATGCCAAGGCAGCGACTGAGTATCAGACGCAATGCCCCCCGCGCGGCGATATAGTGATTGCGATCTTTCGCAAAGTGGAAACGTCCGGCCCGCTCTTGCTCATCAGCAGCGAGGCTTTGCGCCAAGCGAGCCAGTTGCGCTGGCGGCAAATCCAGCTCGACTCGCCAGAGATGCACTTCGCCGTCTGTTAGCATTATCTGGTTGGGCGACGCTGCCCATGGAGCAATCGGATCGGTCATTGTTTATATTACCAATGAGTCATATTCCGGCAATATACCATGGCCTACTGATATGATCGACGCTCCTACGCATACGTTTGCTGGCCGGGCAGAATTTCGCGCAGGTAGCGGTGCAGGCCATGGTGTTGGTTCCAATCACGCGGATATCCCAGGGAAACCTCCTCGAAACGTACACCGTTGCGAACATGCGACCCCCGCATATGGAGATGCCCATAGACAACAACCGAGACAGGAAAACGCACATGCCACTCCTCGGTTCGATTCGTGCCGCACCACAACGAGAAGCGCGGGATTCTGATCAGTTGCAGCAAATCCTGGCGCAATGGGAAATGGTTGATTAGTACGAGCGGCATGTCTGGCGGAATCGCACGGAGCCGGCTTTCGGTGTATTGGCAACGCGCAGCGCACCAGTCTGACCGCGAGGGATGGGGATCGGGATGGAGCAGTTCTTCGTCCACACAAATAAGACCCGCTGCCGCAGCCCAATCTAGAGCCTGCTCAGCAGCAACATTATCGGGGCGGAAACTGTAATCGTAGAGCAGAAATAGCGGCACGAGCAGACACGCCGGTCCTGCGCCGGTCCACTGAACATACTGGTCTTCTGGCGTCAGAACGCCATAGTCGCGGCAAATGGAGACGAGGCGTTGATATTTAGCTTCACCACGTAACCCTTTCCGATCTGTAGGCAACGTCCACAGATCGTGATTGCCCGGCGCCCAGATCACTCGTGCAAAACGGAGCGTCAAGTGTGCCAGAGCAAAGTGCAGATGCGACTCGGTTTCGCCGACATCACCAGCCAAAATGAGCCAGTCGTCAGGATAAAACGGCATGGCTTCCAACGCCAGCCGATTGATGCGATGTCCCAGATGGAGATCGCTAATCGCGTAGAGCTTCATAGCGTGTAAAGATAGTTGATCGTAAAACGAGTCATACAATAGATATTGAATTCATATCATCGCACATTATCTAGTATACCCGATCTAACCCGTACGAGCGCCACTTGATTTTACAAAAATGACTTTTCTTTCACGTCTGCTTAAAGCAAAGTTAACGCAGATCGTGTATAATACAATCACCTCAAAAATCTAAATGCTTTCATCCACAGCGATATCGGCAAAGTTTGCACAGCAGTCTTTACATTCGTAACGGGCAGTTGCGCTAGTCGGCGGATATCATAGGTACATCTTAAAAGCATTTAGCCCAAGACGTGCGAAGCGGCTCGCCGTTGATAGCGGTGAGCACAATAATCTGGCGTAATACTCAAAGCGGTGTGTCTCTGCAACCCCGTTCTTTGTAGTTTTGCGATCAATAGCACTGAATGTCAAGATGTTGGGGATCACAGACGTATCCCCGCATCGCTGTCGCTTGTGTGCTATACAACAGAGTTTTCAAGACCCCAAAGCTTTGATAGATATGCGCTGAGCGCCGCTGGGGTTTCTCAGGCATAGCTATAGATTTTCATTTAAGGAGTTATCATGAGCGACGAGGAAATGCAAGAGACGGAAGCTGAAGAAACCGCCACCGAGTTGACTGAGGAGACCACGACTGAAGCGCACGAGGAGTCTGCGAGCGAGAGCGATGATGCTGGAGAGGCCAGCGAAGGGGGTGCTGCCGAAGAAACCGCCGCCGATGATAGCGAAGGCGACGGCGCAGAGGAGGCTAGCGACGAAGCTGAGAGTGCGGATGCTGCTACGACTGCCGAAGAAACCGCCTAACACTTGATTGCTCTTACGAATAAGGGGTCGCTGGATAGGCGCACGATGGCGACCTCTTATTTTCCTCAAGGCGACCTGCCTCAGAGCAAGAAAACGCTATGCGCCTATTCTGGCAGTGCATAGCAATCCAGTGGCCGCTTACCCCGTGGTTCTTCCCAACTCCACTTCCGCAAACATACCTCACCTGCCGCTGCAGGCGCACGACAAGCCATAGGAGTCGGGTATAATGCGCTTGTATGCGGTAATGACTTTTTCATTCATTTGCGGTTAGCTATCGGTTATTATGCGGTTATTCCTCTCTCAGATCGGGCAATATATTTGCATTCTCTTGCAGGCGCTTTTGCTCGTCGCTACCGCTATCTACCTGCTTTATTTCGCTGCCCATGCCTGGAGTATGCTCGTCTATCCCTATCCGCTCGACTATGGCGAGGGGCCGCTGCTCGACCAAATCGAGATTTTGCGCGCCGGTACGCCGGTTTGGCAGATCTATGCCAACCCAGCACAGGCGCCTTTCCAGGTTGTCAATTACCCGCCGCTTTACCCGCTCTTGGTTGTTGCACTCAGCCTGCTCACTGGCGACTCGCTGTCGGCAGGGCGGTTGCTGTCATTGCTAGCGGCCTTGGGCTGTGGCATCGCCCTTTTCATCTTGACCCAGGGCAAACGACAACCCACACACGATTTGCGCCAGACTCTACGGTCAGCGCTCATTGCGTTACTCTTCCTGACCATTCCCATCGTCCGCGAGTGGTCGGTACTACTGCGCGTCGATATGCTGGGGGTATGTCTAGGGCTATGGGGTTTAGTCGCCCTTCGTATGACGGGCGATCCTACGCAGACTACAACCCTCGACTCGCCGACCAGTTCTCGTTCCCCGCAACTCGGGTGGGCAATTGCTGCCGGGTTGTTGTTTCTCCTGGCGCTCTACACCAAGCCGTCGTTGATCGCCGCCCCGGCAGCGGGATATGCCTGGCTGCTCTTCGAGGTCTTGCGACAGCGGAAACACGCCGCTGGACGACAAACGTTGATCGCTGGCCTGGCATCGCTCGTTGTGATGCTGGCGAGCGGCGGTTTGCTCTTTGGCCTGTTGCAGTGGGCAAGTGGCGGCTGGTTCGCCTTGCACGTTATCGTTGCCAATGCTAATCGCTGGGATGGCGAGCTAGCGCGCCAGTTCTGGCTCGACCAAACGCAATTGCGCTGGCCGCTTGCTCTCGCCGCAACCGGGATAGCGATACGCATTGCGCTCGACCAGCGCCCCCAACGAGTCGTGATGCCGTTGTTGTACACTGCCTTTGGCGTCGTTACCGCGATTGGTGTGGGCAAGGTCGGGGCCTATAGCAACTATTTTCTCGAATTGTACGCTGGATTAATCTGGTTGATCGGATTATCGGCAAACACGAGTCCAAGATCAGAAAGAATCGACAGCTCTATCGCCGCTAGCCTCCAGCCAATTGCCATTTACGTCCTCCTGCTTGCAAGCCTGTTTTACTACCTGCCGCTTTGGGATGCGAACCGGCTACGCCCGGCAGGGCAAATCGAGCCTGCCCCGCCGCGCCTGGCCTTTGGGCGCTACGGGCTGTGGCGCGACGCACAGCGTGAAGCTGACGTGCTTGCAGCCAAGGCGCGGGTGCAGGCGGTCCTGACAATGGAGGCGCGAGCGGCGGGTGCAGTGATCTTCACCGACATTCCCGGCGTTGCGGCAGCGGCAGATGTTCAGTCACGCATACAGATCTTCGAGCAACGCCAGCTCTTCGACCAAGGTCAGTGGGAGCAAGGTCCACTGCTGATCGAACTCGCAAACGGCGCGATCCCGCTGGCCGTGATTGACTATCTGGGAAACTGGCTGACGCCAGAGATGATCACAGTGTTACAGCGTCGCTATGCTCAGGACGGGTCACTCGGAACCTTTGACCTCTATCGTCCGGTTGCGCCGGGGCCGCGCATCTCTGCCGACCTGGCATTTCCGGGCGGGCTGAATCTGAACGGTTATCATCTCGCTCCATCGGTTGGGGCGCTGCCCGGATCGACCTATGCCGCTGGCGAACTGCTTGGCGTTACACTAGAGTGGCAGCGTGCAGAGCGTAACGATGAGCGCCTAGCCTTAGATGAGCAGTCTCCTCTTTCTGTTGTTATTCAGCTTACCGATGGTGCGGGATATACGTTGATCGAGAACGAGCGCCCATTGCTCTACGGTGCGTTGGCATCGGAAGACTTGCCGCCAGGTGCAGCAGTTCAACATATGTACCCGATAACACTGCCTGCCGAACTGCCGCCGCGCAGCTATAGTCTGGCTCTGACCCTGCGCGCAGCAGGGAACAACCTAGCACCGCCGCGCGAGTTCGCGCAGGTGACCGTTGAATCGGCAACGGGGCATCTATTCACGGAGACCGGCTACTTCGTGCCAGAGCCATTTCTAGGTTCCTGGGAAGCGCTGGGCGGGATAGAGCGCGCTGGCTACCCGCTTATGTCGGCTGTGCCCTTCAGTTGGGGCGTATTACAATGTTTCGAGCGAATCTGCCTCGAACAGCGCGATGGTGTGGTTGGGCAGCGCGCCCTGGGAGAGCAACTGTACCTGGCGGAGACATTACGCAGCACCGATTGTCATGAACAACAAGCTGAGGGCGCAACATTGAGCGATAGCAACGGCCAAGCGCCTTGCGCCATATTCCATGAACTCTGGCAGCAATACGGCGCCGCAAGCCTGGGTTCGCCGATCAGCGGCGAAGTCATGCGCAATGGCTTCCGTGTGCAGTGGACCCGTTATGCGCGCTTGGAGTACGCGCCAGATCGTGGCGAGACAGATCTCGGTCGCCTCGGTGACGATGCACTAAGACTACCGCCAGGGGTGCGCTATCGCTGGCCTTAAATATCTCAGATGAAGAACAGAAACCATCCTTAGAACATACATTCAGCGTGAAAAGCAACGCAAGCTATAGGATGAATAATTTGTCTCTATGTACAAGTGTAGCGTGTTCATAACCGAAAATTTATTACTTTTTTGTTATATATTATCTTTACTTTCTATGACATAAATTGTTAACATTTATAACACTTTGTTCATTTTTCAAGATGTCAGGGATAGGTTTTAGACCGTTGAGAAGAGTTAAAAAGGCGTATTTTTCCGATTCCTCGGGCTCTGATGGCACTTGACATCCTAAACGTTCTGCTGGCATACTATATATGTCCAAGGTTTCGTAGCTCATACAAGGCGGCGATTACAGCCATTGTCGTATCGTTCGCTAGGATCATTTAGGATCGTTTGCATTCCATTGTACCAATGCAGCGGGCAGTCAACCTGTTCGTTGATGCATACAGGAAGGCGTCATGAAGACAAGCAATGTGGCTTGTCTGTGCATGAACAGGCACACACAGCTATACAACAAAGGACTGTCTTCTTCTCGCCAATATGTTGATTCGCGATGAAGGCTATGGTTTGGTGGCAATCTACACGAACAAGGGGAGCTTTGGGGAGGATCGTCCTCTCTAGCTCCCCTTTCGCTATTTACCAGGCCGGGCGAACCATACGAAAGCCTATCTGATCAAGACTGACTGTTCAGTTAGGTTCACAGGGTGAGCTCGTATGACGACTGACTCCTCACGAACCTTATAGTTGCTCGTAGGCAAGGTGCATATGGCAGTCCGGACGTATTTTAGTTAGGAGGAACGCCTTTTGTTGTAATTTCAGATACATATCGCTGGTTAGCCCTAACTGGTGTATTGGAGCAATATCTCCCTCACATGCCACTCGCCCCAAATGCATTGCAAGCCAGCACCAGCTATAATCGTAACGACTCATCACTTCATTCCAAACTCGATACGCTCAAAACATCTTGGTCGACACTCAAACAAAGCCGGTATAAGCGGTCTTGGGGATTTGCCGATATGAAGGCGTAAACCCTGGGAGTGTCCTCTATACAGTCACGAAAGCTGTTGCTACCCGCCAGATTTTGGACTGACTGTGTTCAGCAGGTCTATGAAGGTTGATTAGAAGTTGAGCGCTCTGAATGATGATGCACCAATCTTATTGTGTTCATATATTAAAACCTGTTCCATGTGACGAACAGCGATACTTTCCCAAAGGAAGGGTATAAACAATGCTGCTGCTCAAGAAGCGACTTGCTCGAATTGGGTTTAGTGTGTTTCTTGTCCTGACAATTGGATTGTCGAGTACTGTTGCTACGTTTGCCCAAAGCAACAACCCCAACCGCACGCTCCCGGACTCCGTTAGCGATCTCAAATTGGAGACGCCGCTTACCGATATTGTTCTCTCCCCTGAAACCAAACTCAACCCGCAGCTGCTGGAGATGCAAGGCCCGCAGCAGGTTGTCGTCCGCTTGAATGAAAACCCGGT
Source organism: Chloroflexales bacterium (assembly GCA_022360155.1). Taxonomy (GTDB): domain Bacteria; phylum Chloroflexota; class Chloroflexia; order Chloroflexales; family Chloroflexaceae; genus JAKSDJ01. The sequence continues at coordinate 10,238 of JAKSDJ010000486.1, forward strand.
CGCGGTGATCGCCGCACGAAACCCGCGCGCCGTTTTACAGCGTCGCCAGTTAGACCGCGTCCAGCAACAGCAGGACAGCTTCCTGCGCCAGGCGCGCGCCGCCGACTCCGGACTGAAGATGCTTGGCACAGCGCGGTTGGCTCTCAATGCAGTAATACTCGAGGTTGACGCCGTAACCCTTGCCGCTCTCGCTGCTCGTCCCGAAGTCGTTTCAATCAACCCCGTCCTCGACTACGAACTCGACCTCAGCGATACCGTGCCCTACATCGGCGCCACGGCAGTGCAAGAGTCGGGCTACGATGGCAGCGGGGTCAAGGTTGCTGTTCTCGACAGCGGGATTGACTACACCCACATTGCGCTGGGCGGCGCCGGCTCCCGCGAAGCTTACGAAGCGGCCTGGGGTGTTGACGTTAACGATCCGCGCAACACAACGCGGGATGGACTATTCCCAACTGCGAAGGTGGTTGGCGGCTATGACTTTGTTGGCGAGTTCTGGGATCGCACCAACGTTACCGAACTATCGCCCGATCCCGACCCAATCGATCTCGATGGTCACGGCACCCACGTTGCCGATATCATCGGCGGCGTGAATGGCGTCGCTCCTGGCGTGGATTTTTACGCAGTCAAGGTTTGCTCGGCAGTCTCGTCGGCATGCAGCGGTGTTGCGCTCCTCCAGGGGATGGATTTCGCCCTTGATCCCAACGGTGACGGTCTTGTCAACGATAAAGTTGATATTATCAACATGTCGCTCGGTTCACCGTATGGCCAGGCCTTCGACGACGACCTTTCAACCGCGGTCGATAACGCGAGCGCTCTCGGTGTGCTAACGGTCGCATCGGCGGGCAACTCGGCTGACAAGCCCTACGTGACCGGCACACCCGCCGGAACGACCACAGCGCTGTCGGTCGCCCAGACGCAGACGCCCTCGGCGTTCCTGCCGCTGCTTGAAATTGTCGAGCCATCATCTATTGCTGGGCAGTACGCAGCCGTGTTCCAGCCCTGGTCGAGTATGCTGACTGACGTCATCGAAGCTCCGGTCCAATACGGCGATGGCGCCGGCGGCAACCTGAACGCTTGCGCCGACTTTGCCCCGGGTTCGCTCACGGGCAAGATCGTTCTGGTCGACCGAGGCGGTTGTACGTTTAGCAGCAAGATCTATCGGGTCGAGCAGGGTGGCGGACTGGCCGGCGTTATCGGCCTGGTTGCGCCTGGCGAGCCGTTTTCGGGCGGTTTCGGCGGCGACACGCCGGCGCCCGCTATCCCTGGCTTCATGATCAGCCAGGCTGACTCGAACACGGTCAAGAGCCAGCTCGACGCCGGGGTGACTGCGCGGCTCGATCCGGCAACGATCCTTCCGCTTGTCAAGCACCTGGTTGGCTCCTCGTCGCGTGGTCCGACCATGAACTACAATAGCTTGCCCAAACCCGAGATCGGCGCGCCTGGAGCCTCGATTTCGGCAGTAGCCGGCTCCGGCGCCGGAGTCGAGCCGTTTGGCGGCACCTCTGGCGCGGCGCCGATGGTCAGCGGTGCGGCGGCGTTGCTGCGCCAGGCGCATCCGTTCCGGCCTATCCGCGACCTAAAACCAATGCTGATGAACACCGCCGAGATCAATGTTATGAATCGGCCAGCTTTTTTTGACGGCGATAAGGCCGCAATCACCCGCATCGGCGGCGGTGAAGTCCGGGTCGACCGGGCGCTGAACACACCGGCGGCCGCGTGGGATCTCTTCACCCGCAGCGGCACGCTGGCCTTCGGCTTCCTCGACGTTACCGACGAGAGTGTCACCCTGGTGCGACGGGCGACCGTGCGCAACTACACCGGCGAGACGTTGACATACCAGATCAAGCCGACCTTCCGTTTTACCGACGATATTGAGAATGGCGCAATCACTATCAGCGCCCCCGAATCCATCACGATTCCACCGCTGAGGAACGCTGGCTTCAATGTTGTCATGACCATTGATGGCGCGAAGCTGCGCGAGTGGGGGCTCAACTCGGGTTCGCAGGGCGCCAACGCCGACATCCTCACCACCTTTGAGTATGACGGCTATATCTTCCTTGACGATCCGACCACCGCAACCAGCGATGACCTGCACCTGGCTTGGCATATACTGCCGCGCTTGGCGGCCAACGTCACGGCAGAGACGACAACCGTCGTGCCGAATAGCTCAATCACGCTCGCGAACAGCGGTGTTGGCACGGGGTATGTGAACACATACTCGCTGATCGGCGTTAGCCCCAACCTCCCTGAGGGCGAGCGTGGCGAGCAAAACCCTACCCCTGATCTGCGCTATGTTGGCGTCCAGACCTTCCCGGTTGATGCAGGAGTTTGCTCTGACAATCCGTCATTTGTGATGAGTTTTGCGGTCAACACCTGGGAGCGGCAGACTCACGCCAATGCGCCAGCCCGCTTCGAGTTCTATCTGGATACTAATCAAGACGGCACAACTGACTACGTCGTCTTTAACGCTGATCGCTCGGTGTCCCAGCTTTCACAGTCCACTACAACCGATGGCCGTAATGCCACCTATGTACAGAACAACGCAACCGGTCGAGCCAGCGTCTTTTTCTTTACGGACCACGGTACCAATAGCGCTAACACTGTACTCACCTTCTGTGGCGAGCAGATCGGTATGAATGCGGAAAATCTCGGCCAGCTCATGGGAGTACGCGCCGTAGCCCGTGACCGCTCCTTCACTGGCGTTGTTACCGATGCCATCGATGGCATCACCATTGCGCCAGGTGGAGAAAACTACCTCGCCATCAACCCAGAGGGCGGCACGAGCATTGACATGCCCGCCAATGGCAGCACGCCGCTGAACATTGTTGCAGTAGAGGGTGCAAGCGCCAACCCAAGCGAAACCGGGGTGCTCCTCTTCTTGGACGCAGTGCGAAGCGGTGGTGTCAAGGGCGGCGCACCGGTCGACAACGAGGCGATTGCCATCACCGTTACGCCCTAATCGCGTTATCTCTATCGCGGTATAGATGCGCAGCGGACCGCTGAATCAAGTGGTTCGCTGCGTCGAGACAAAGTAGAAAGGAGGGTTTTTTTATTGCAGCACCTTTGGGGAAACCCAAAGCCAGTGATCTTTGCTATTCATAATAGAAACGACGCCCCCAGGGACTCGTACGTGTCGTTTTCGATGCGCATTGCATCTTCATACACATGCGCTTTAGCCAACACTATATTATTCCCGTGTAAGGAGGGAGTTATATAATGAGTCAACGTACTCGGACTATATTCGCAAAATTGTTCGGCCTGTTGTTAATCTTGTCCCTTGGGTTGGCATTTCAACCCGCAGCGACAGCCCAAAGGCCTTCGGTTGACGACTTCGCGCGCTTGCGTGAACGGCTGAACCCGATAACGAAAATCCACCCGAACCTTTTGACCGAGGTCAACACAGCGACAGGAGGCAAGGATCTCCAGTTTGTGGCCCGGATTAAGGCCGGTACCGATCTGAGCGCCTACACCGATTCGTGGTTTGCGCGCCCCTTCATCGACCCGCTGGGCAACACTGTTGCAATTGGGACAGCCAAGCCTACCGAAATCTTGAAACTAGCCTCACTCGATGGCGTGCTGACCTTGCGTCGCCCCGAGTCATTAATCAAACCACCTGCACCGGTTGACCCCGATGTGGCCGAAGCGGTCAATCTCAACGCCACGCGCCAACTCAACCTGACGCCAACGGCCGGCGGCGGACCTGCTCCCGCAGGTTGGTATTATACCGGCAGCGCGATCCACGGCGCCCAGGAAGCCTGGGCCAAGGGATACACCGGCGAAGGCGTACGCCACCTGGTCAACGACTCGGGCGCGGACTATTGCCATGCTGACTTGCACGGCACATGGGCCTATATCGACGATCCGGCATCGCCCTACTATGGCTTGCCGCAGATGTTCGATGGCTTTTCGAGCTATAATGCCGCCCTTGATTACAATCTGGGCCAGAGCAATATTGCCAACGGTCGGACCGATTATTCCGACACCTCGGCCACAGCCAGCGGTAATTTCAGCTATGCCCCACTGGGCGCTGATGTCGCGCACGACTACAATGTACCCGGCACCAGCAAAAGCGGCGTCTATCACTACGGCTCACACCCAGATAAAGCTCTGGCTTCCGTCGCTGCTACCTTAAGTGGCGCATTCGGTGACGGCGCCGCTGTGCGCGGAGAGCGCGCCGCGATATTGGTTGTAGACGAAACCACCGCCGGTGTCTATGACACCGTCTATGTTGACCTGAACTACAACTTCGACTTCACTGATGATAAGCCGGCTCGCCTGAGTCGCGACTTCGGCTACAAAGAGACTGCCTGTCTCGACTACAATGGCGACGGGCTGAATGATGTCTCTGGCGGCCTAGTCTACTTCATCTCCGATGGCTCCACGGCGGCGCCCACCCTCGATTGGTATTATGGCGTCCCTGGCAGCGCCTATGGCAACGGTGAATTGGTCGCCTTCCACGTGATGGACTATTTCGAGGGCGGCGGCACCCATGGCATGGGTTGCACCTCGGTAGCGGTCGGCCAGGGTGTCGTCAGCGGGTCGATCATCTCGGGACCGGAAGGCCCGCCGCAGGCTGAAGGCAAAGGCTTAGTCGTTGGCCCAGGCAAAGATGTGATGACAACCCAGAATGGCAACTTTTACATCAACCCCTTCATCGAGGATGCGTATATCTACGCTGGCTTGGGATATGACGGCGTGTCTGGCACCGGCGACGACGTACAGATCGTCAGCAACTCCTGGGGCTTCAGCGGTACGGACAACGACGGCTTCGATAACGACTCGCGGCTGATCGACCAGATCAACCGTGAACTGGCGCCGAACACCGCGTTGCTCTTCTCGACCGGCAATGGCGCCGCAGGGTACGGAACCAATGCGCCGCCCAGCCCGGCGAGCGGCATTGGTATTGGCGCATCGACGCTCTATGGCTCGATTGGCAACTTCGAGGCCATCGAGTCGGCTGACCAGATCGTCGGCGGCGACCCGATATCCTGGTCGAACCGTGGACCGGGCGTCAATGTCGACACTGGCGCCGATGTAATTGCCACAGGCGCATTTGGCACCGGTTCTGTGGCGCTGAACCAAGTGCTGGACGGCTCGATTGCGACGGCCAGCTTTGGCGGGACATCGATGGCTGGCCCGGTGGCGGCAGGCAACCTAGCGCTGATCTACGACGCTTGGCGTGATCGCACCGGCGCGTGGCCAAGTTTCGATCAAGCCAAGGCGTTGCTGATGGGAACAGCTAAGAACACCGGCCACGACATCTGGAGCCAGGGCGGCGGTCTGGTTGACTCCGATACCGGCACCGACGCGGCGGCTGGTTTGGGTGATGTGTATGCAACACCATCCGAGTGGTCGGTCGGCAGCTATCGAGGCGAGGAGTATCCTGCCTTCGCGAACATTATCCACCCCGGCCAGATCGACACCCAGACCTTCACGCTGTGGAATCATAGCGATAAGCCGACGCGCGTACGGCTCAACGCGCTGGAACTGGTCAAGATGGGCGCGAAAGACTATTCGTTCCGGTCATTGGACCAGTCTCTCGACCATGGCGCCTTTACCACCCCTGACTATGTCTTCCGCATTGACCAGGATATTCCGCCGGGAACGGAAATGCTCCAGGTGCGGGTCCAGAAGCCCTACAAGCAGTTCGACCCCGACGACAACCAGGCGCCGCCCTTCAACAACTGGCGAGTCCATGTACAGAACTGGACCGATGTCGATGGCGACGGACAATTCTGGGTCGACGCCAATGACAATGGTAAAGTCGATCTCAATGGTGAGATGGAGACTGGTGAACATATCCGCTTCACCTATGGCTACAACACCGGCCCAAGCCAGCAAGCGCGGGTCGGCTACCCGCTGAAGCGTATGGCCGATGGCATTCTATTGACGCTGCGTCACCGCGATCAGGCTGAATCTGTGTCGCAGACCGACCTGACGATCGAGGCGTCGTACTGGCGGCACAAGCGCTGGCCGTGGCTCCGCTTCGACCAGAACGTCGTCACCATTCCGGCCCGTAGCAGTGCAACATTCAATGCGACCTTCTTGGCGCCGCCCCAGGCGCCAAATGGCATGTATGAAGGTTCCATCGTGGCGAACTATAGCGACGATGGTCGCAAAGAATTAATCATTCCAGTGACCGTGGCAGTGGCGGCACAGGGCGGCAACTTTGAGTTTGGGAAGTTCTCTACAAAGCGTTCACCGTACGACAATGCCAACATGTTCGGCTACACTGACTATAACTGGCGGGCAGAGTCGGGTGATTGGCGCTTCTTCTGGACGGATGTCGCCGCCAGCGATCTGCCGTCTGAGGGGTCGCCCTATCTGGTGGTTGACAATGCGTGGCTCAATGAGGGGACCGACATTGATACCATCATCCTCGGCCCAACCGAGGACGACTTAGCAGTTCAAAACCCGGCCACATATGGCCCTTACACTCTGGGTCAGGTCGGGCGGAGCGCTTACACCTATATCGGCAGCGGTCGTTGGCGCTATCAGACCTCGTCGGGCGGCCCACGCGAGATCATCGCGGCGCCGGTCAGCGAGGGCTTGCATGGCATCCTGCTCCACCAGGTCAAGGTGGATGGCAGCACGCTAAACGACCGCTTCTATGGGCAGGCTGGTCTGGTGACGTTGAACCCCAGCACAATTGGCGGAACCTCCAGCCAGGGTTCAACGACGCTCTCTATTGATAGCGATATCGCGTTGAGCGGCTTCGTTGCCCGGGGCTTCGGACTCGGCGCTCCGGAGACGACAACCGGCGCCGTCAACCAGGACGACCCCAACGATCCATCCTCCGCCTCGTTTGTAATGACAGTGGATATCGACAATGGGGCGTTGCTGGAAGTTAGCACCGGGAACGCAGCCGGGAATGACCTCGATCTTTTCGTCTATGGCCCCGACGGCGAACTCCTCGGCTCGTCGACCACACCAACCGACGAAGAGTTCGTGTCGATCCTCTTCCCAGAAAACGGCATGTACACGATTGCCGTACTAGGCTGGAATGTTCCAACTGGCAGCACTTCGTTCGATCTGACGGTGAATGCTGTTCAGGGCAACGACGTGACCGTCAGCAACCTGCCATCGAACATTCCGGCGGGTGGCTCGGCTACGATGACCGTGAATTGGTCAACGGCGGACAAGGCCCCTGGCACATACTATGGTCTGGTGCTGATGGGTCCGGCTGACGCGCCGGCGCTGTTCCAGACGCCGGTCGAGGTGACGATCGAGTAGTAGAGAGGAGTGCAAAGTCTGGCGCTGAGAGTACAAACAACTGCTCTCAGCGCCGGCCTCTTGTTTTTAGCGAACGCCGCAGTAGTATCCCAATGCAGCTAGTGCTACGTAGCGATACTGTGTGTTGTCAACCTGAAGCACAACTTCATACCCCATTCTCAGGCCGTCGCCAAGCGCGCCACTCTCATCGGCAACGGTCGTTCCGCACGGCGCCGCAGATTGAAGCTCCGCTTCCCGCGTGCTTACGACCAAGATGGTTTCGGCCCCCACGCCAAGCCGAGCAGCCAAGTGCTCAATCGAAGCCTGTTCTGCTCGGTCTTTGTGCTGAGTTGCTGGCTGTGTATCGCTTACCAAGTCGCTCTCATCAACGCTATAGATCAGAAACTGGTCAGCTGGCGCGCGTGTTGTCGGCTGCGTCGACGCAGATTGGGGTGAGCAGAGGAAGAAGAAGCCCCTAGTCGAGGAACGGTAGTCATACTCGGTAGCGCCCACACGCAGAACCACCCGGTACCCATCAACCTGCGCCTGGGTGTATTCCATACCAGGTTGCGGGCAGCCCAGCGAGCCGTCATTCCAGGTGGTAAACTCGCTTGCGACCGTGACGATAGCCGAACGCTCGGCGCCGGTGCGATCCGCCAGGTCATCGATAATCTTTGCCATCAGGTCGGCAGGAACCTCGCCAAGAACAGCCGCTGCGGTTGGTGGGGCAGGCGATTCTTGCAACAAGGGCGCCGGGGAAACCGCCGGCTGGAGGACAACCGTTGTTGGCGTGATCGGCGCAACCGTCGTCCTGGCGACAGATGTACCGGCCGGTGCGGCTGGATCAGATGCGCCTGAGGGCGTCGTTGTCGCCCGACTGCTCTCGGTTGTTCCAGGCGCGGGAGAGTCGGTCGGCATTCCGACCTGAACCGTCTGTGTCGCTTCAGGTGTAGAAGGTTGGGTCGTGGTTTCGACCTGAACCGTCTGTGTCGCTGCAGTAGCAGCAGAGTCTGGCGTGTTTGTTGCGGAGCTGTTTTGGTTAGCCGGATTGGGTTGGCCGCACGCGGCAAGCATGCCGACCAATAATCCACCGAGGAGGAATCTGGTCAATATGTGCTTCATCGTTGTCTCCCTAATCGAACAGAAGAAGTATATGGAGCTAGGCGTATGACACAAGAAGTGCAGCTCCATATACGTTCGAACCCTTCTTCATGAAACAGACGGCGAACCGGCGCAAAAAGTTCCCTGGGGCGATGAGGAGCCATGCTATAATGAGCGCACAGTACCCTAGCGAAAACGAGGAGCCTATGCGCTACAATGCCTGGTTTGCAGCTCAAGACAACCCAGATGAACGCTACCCGCTGACCGAAGTTGTCTATTATAGTCAATCGGGCGGGCTGCTCGAAGTCGTTCACGATATGGAGGCGCTGCGCCAGCGCAGCGCGCAGGAGTGGCGCGATCTCTTCGAGCGACGCTGGATGCGTACCATCTGGCCCTATGGAAGCGGCGTGTGGGGCAAAAAAGAATGGGTGTGCCCTATTGTTGACGACGGCAATGTTGTGAGCATGTTCGAGGGCGGTACCAACCTGTTCTGGGCCGAGCGACTCGGCGCCGAGTTGGGCATAGATGATCTCTGGATCAAGCTCTGCGGCAACTCTCATACCGGCAGCTTCAAAGACCTGGGTATGACCGTGCTGATCAGTGTGGTGCGCCAGATGATGGCCGAGGGCAAGCCGATCCGCGCCGTGGCCTGCGCCAGCACCGGCGATACCTCGGCGGCGCTGGCTTGTTATGGCGCGGCGGCAGGCATCCCCACCATCGTGTTCCTCCCCAAGGGCAAAGTCAGCGTTGCGCAACTGGTACAGCCGATTGCCCATGGGGCGCTGGTGCTCGCCCTCGATACCGACTTCGACGGCTGTATGCGGATAGTGCGCACAATCACCGCTGACCAAGGCATCTACCTGGCGAACTCGCTCAACTCGCTGCGGATCGAGGGCCAGAAAACCGTCGGCATTGAGATTGTCCAACAGTTCGATTGGCAAGCGCCCGACTGGATCATTATCCCTGGCGGCAACCTGGGTAATACGGCTGCGCTGGGAAATGGCCTGTCGATGCTGCACGAGTTGGGGTTGATTGATCGGCTGCCTAGGATTGTTTGCGCGCAGGCCGAACACGCCAACCCGCTCTATCGGGCTTACCTAACCGGATTCGAGCGCTACGAGGCGATCAGCGCCCGTCCGACCGCGGCGAGCGCCATCCAGATTGGTGATCCGGTCAGCGTTAGCCGGGCGATCCGTGTATTGCAACACTTCGATGGCATTGTGGAGCAGGCTAGCGAGCAGGAACTGGCTGACGCCGCCGCCCGCGCCGACCGCAGCGGGGCCTATGCTTGCCCCCACACCGGCGTAGCGCTGGCGGCGACGATCAAATTAATTGGGCGGGGCATTATCAAGAAATCCGACCGCGTGGTCGTGATTTCGACAGCGCACGGCCTCAAGTTTAGCCGCTTCAAGGTCGACTACCACGAGAGCGCCCTCCGCGACGTCGTCAGCAACTACGCCAACCCGCCACTTGAATTGCCTGCCGACACAGATGCGGTGCGGAGGGTTATCGACGAGCGGATGGAGGCGGCGACGAAGTGATGATCCCCGCGTATGCGGGGATGAGGCGACGAAGCGCCAACGTGCTAACATGTCAACGTTTCAACGTTCAAACGCTCCCAACAGATGATTCTCACTGGCTACACACAACGGATCGAGCAAGACCTGACCCCGGAGCAGATCATCGCTCCGGTTTATGCCGATTCCGGTGATCCGGCGCTCCTAGCGGCCCATTGTCTGGCAGCGATTGACCCGCATCTGGCTGAAGTGTCGCGAGAAGGCGATGTGTTGGTTGTCAATGGGCGCTTGCATACCGGCGCACAAGCCGAAATAGCGGTGATTGCACTTCAGGCGCTCGGTTTTGCGGCGGTGATCTGTGCCGAGGCAGCGGATAGCATCGTTGCCCTGGCCGGCGTCTACGGCCTCCCGATCCTGATCCAGGCCACCGCAGCAACAGCTTTGTCAGCCAGACAGATCGTGCGCATCGACTTGGAGCGCGGCGCCATTGAGGAGCGCGAGACCAGCCTGGTGTGGCGGAGCGCGCCCTGTCCGCCTGAGGTCATCGCCGCAACGCGCCGGAACCAAATGCTGCTGCGGATGCGGCGGGTGGTCGAGGACGAAGGCTTTGCCGAGTGACAATTTGTTAACATACTGGGGCTGCGTCGCGATAAAAGCAATCGACTGGGGCTGACGCCGACGGCGTAGATAAGAGCAAATCTGTATAATGATCTGCTTTTCGCACGCTCTTTTCAGGCGTTGCTATCGCCCGCTTTGCATACGGCAAAGACTATAGAGTAGTGATATAGTAATAGATAGGCAATGCAGGCCCGCTATTCAGATGTCATTTTTTGTCTTGCCACATGTTAGGTCAGCTACAAGGATCGCGATCATACGCCTAGCGCAAAAGTCGCTTCCAATCCTGTTTCAAACGAGGTAACAAATAACGTATGTTTTGGCGATGGTTGAAGCAAGAGAATTCGTCTAGTCCGACCACGAATGGTCGCTATCGTCATGGCAATGACCATCTGATCGAGCTACGTCAGGTCATCAAGACCTACCAGAATGCAGCGGGTAGCTTCGCCGCGCTAAAAGGCGTCGACCTGCGGGTCGATCGGGGCGAGTTCGTCGCCGTAATCGGCAAGTCGGGCAGCGGGAAGTCGACGCTGATCAACATGGTCACGGGGATTGATCGGCCCAGCTCCGGCGAAGTGCTAGTGGGCGATACCGCCATTCATACGCTGACCGAGGGGCAAATGGCCGTCTGGCGCGGTCGCACCTTGGGCATTATCTTCCAGTTCTTTCAGCTTCTGCCTACGCTCACCGTGGTCGAGAATGTGATGCTGCCGATGGATTTTTGCGACATGTGGACGCCGCGCGAGCGTCACACGCGGGCCATGCGGCTGCTCGAACAGGTTGACCTGACCGACCACGCCAACAAACTGCCCTCGGCCCTCTCCGGCGGGCAACAGCAGCGTGCGGCGATTGCCCGCGCCCTCGCCAATGATCCGCCCATCCTGGTCGCCGACGAGCCAACCGGCAACCTCGACTCGAAAACCGCCGAGTCGGTTGTTCAGCTCTTCGAGCAACTGGTGCAGGAAGGCAAGACCATCATGATGGTCACGCACGACACTGACCTGGCCCGGCGGGCGACCCGCTCGGTCATTGTCGCCGATGGCGAGATCATCAATCAGTACGTCGCCCAGGCGCTCTCCAAGCTGTCGATGGACCAGTTGGCGAAAGTCATGCGCCAGGTCAAACTACGCAGCTATCACCCGGGTGAAACCATCCTCACCCACGGCGAACAGGCCGACACGTTCTACATTGTCACGAAAGGCGCGGTGTTGATTACGCTGCACCATCCCGATGGACAAGAGATTGTCGTCGCTCGTTTGACCAGTGGAGAATACTTCGGTGAGGCGGGGTTGCTGCAAGGCGGTACACGGATGGCGACCGTCCACGCCGATCCCGATCTTGGCGTCGAGGTCGTTCTGCTCCACCAGGACGAGTTTCATACATTGTTGGGCGAGTCCGAGTCGACTCGGCAAGAGTTGGATCGGGTGATGCAGCAGCGCCTCGCTGCCCAAGCTGCTATGCGCGATTAGAAGATTGGCGCTGTGAGATGGGCGCCGCTCCTCGATCTCGCGCCGCGAGTCTCGACAAAGGCGATCATGCGTTCAAAGGATTTCCGTAATACTATTGTCCGGGCGGTTTTGAATGACACAAGAGTCGCCCCCCGTTGCCCGCATGCCAACGAGTGCGGCGGTTGCGCTTTTCAGGATCGCGCCTACGCCGGACAGGTCGCCGCAAAGGCAGCCATTCTCAACGAGCTTTGGAACACCGTCGTACTGCAACCCGAGCGCCCGGAGCCGCAACCCGAGATCGAATTCGTCTCTTCCCCCGATCCCTTCGCCTACCGCACCCGCATGGACTACGTCGCGACGAAAGGGCGTTTTGGGCTACGCATGCGGGGGCGCTTCAACTACATCATCGAGTTGGAGACTTGCCATCTGATCCCGCCAATAGCTTTTGAGGCGGCGCGAACGCTCTGGCTGCGCGCCCAGGAGTTGGGCCTGCCCGACTATAACGTGCGCAGCCACGAGGGGTTTTTGCGCTACCTCGTCGTCCGCCGCAGCCCAGACGATGAGTTGTTGCTAGCTGCAGTCACTGCCGCCGGGCCATACGAAGCGGAGATCACGCAACTGGCAGACCTGGCCCTCACCCAGCCCGGCGTGATCGGGTTCCACTGGCTGCTCAACGACACGCTGACCGACCTCTCGTTCGGTACGCCATTGCGCCACTGGGGCGCTGCGACCTTACCCATGCGGGTGGGATCGAATACGTTGCTGATTGGTCCCAACACGTTTTTCCAGAACAATGTTCACCTGCTGCTCCCCCTGCTCGACGCTGTCAAGGCAGCAGTGAGCGGAACAGACCGCGCGAAGCCTGAAGACGCCAGAGAATTGCCGGCTGTGGCCGATCTGTATGGTGGCGTGGGTGCGATTGCACTGCACCTCGCCCCAGTGGTTCGCAGTGTTGTTAGCGTGGAATCGGTTACCGAGAGCGCAGATTTAGCTCGGCAGAACATTGCCCTCAATGGGGCGAGCAATGTCACAGCCGAGACGGCTGATGTGGCAGCGTTTCTGCGCAACCAGGCTGCAAACAGCCTTGACATTGTCGTCGCCGACCCGCCGCGGATAGGGATGGGGCCGGAAGTCTGCGCCGAATTACTACGTCTTGCACCGCGCCGGATCGTTTATGTGTCCTGCAACCCGCTGACCCAGATCGAAGACCTGCGCCAACTCGTCCCGGTGTACCGCCTCACGCTCCTGCGCGGCTACGATATGTTCCCCCACACGCCGCATGTAGAAATGCTCGCGGTGTTGGAATCCAGGCTTTCTGTTTGAGGTGCGAGAGCCGAGCCACCAAAAATCATAGGCGGTTTGGATCTGAAAAGAGCCCTTCGACAAACTGACGTTCACACCATATCACAGAAACTACCTAGCGTCCGTAGTAAGATCAGCGGATCGAATCGTCGCTAGCCAATCTGGAAACGACTTGACCAAGCGGGTAACACCTGCCGTGTTCGTTACTGTGTTCGCTACTATTCCTGCCCGAACCATACTCAAGAACTCGACGATACTCCACACTTTTGCAAGCGCAATATCCCGGCTCAAGCGGGTCACAGCCTGTGGGGTTCCAATGCCTGTCATTGCCTGAAGATACCGTTCTGCAATTAGTTGGAAGCTCTCCGGCGTAACAAGCCCAGGAGCTGTAATTGCCAGATCGAGGGCGGCGCTGCCTTGTCCAAAGCGTTCCCAATCGAAAAGCACCGCTGTTCCGTCGTTGCGCAATCCCCAGTTTAGCGGATTCGGATCGCCTGAAATCCAGCATTGGGGCGCAAAGAGCGCTTGGGCTTGAACTTGCAAGTTGACAAGGGTCGCGCCGAGTGACTCCAGCGAAGTATCTGGAAAGAAAGTCATCGCATCAGCCGTCATAGCGGGAGTCCAGGCAGGGCGAAAAGGGCGAGATGGGACCGTAGACAATACACTGCGATGAAGATGTGCCAAAGCTTCAAGCATCGCTGGATCAGCCACCCAGCGGGTTTCGGGCAATTGTTCCGGAAGCGCTTCGAGCACCAACCAGTATCTATCGTCGGCGTAGCCATCCCAGTACAGCTGAGGTAGTACGATACCTTACTTTACAAGGGCCGGTGCGATCTGCCGGTAAAATTCAAACTCCTGCGGCTGCACCACGGCCTTAACAATCACCTGGGCCTGGGCAAAATCAACGCGCCAAACCATACTGGGACTAAGACCGCGGAGTCTTGTAACACCTTGGACAACACTATACGTCGCTGCCAAAAAGGCGCGAACACCTTCGGCCTACGCTGGATCGAGGTCCGGCGCTTTCATGCATCATCCTCCGCAATAACCCGATCGGTTAGACGCTCGATCTCGGCAAGGGATTTGCCCCGCGCTTGCTCGATCCGGTCGAGACGCTTCTGGAACTGAGCCAAAGCAAAGTCGGTAAGCTCCTCGATCACCAGACCAAAGGGCATCACATCATAGGCTGCGAAGGACTCGTCAATCGTGCCCAGGGTGTACATAATCAGCTCGTTCATCCGCTCCGAGATCAGCTCCCATAGGCTGTCATCCTTGGCGATCAGGCGCGAGAGCAGAAAAACACCATACGCGATGTGGCGCGACTCGTCCTGTTTCAGCAAGCGCACTCCCTGGCGCGTACCCGGCATCAGGTTGTGGCGTTCAAGGATAGCGAAGTAGGTTTGATACCCGGTCTCGGCGAGCACGCCCTCGACGATCATGTTGTAAGTCAGCGAAGCTTCTGCCTGCGCCGCCGCCGATGCGTCGGTAAGCAGGCGTTCCATTGCGGTCGGCAGGGCTTCGTAGATCAAGGCGCGGTAGCTGGGGCTGTGATAGCTGCTTAGGTCGCGATTCACTTGCGCGACCTCGTCCAGCCAGCGCCGGAAGAAGTCAGTATGCTTGGCCTCTTCCCAGAGAAACGTCGTCAGGAATAGTTCTTCTTCGATCCGGCCCTCGCGCGCAATAACCTGGATCAGCGGCAGAATGTCGAGCGTGACCGCCTCTTCTCCAGCTTGAAACAGCGAGGTCAAGCGCAGCAATAGGTCGTGCTCGGGTTCGGTGAGACCCTGCCAGTCCGCGATGTCCTGGCTAAAATCAAGATCGCTGGGGTTCCAGATGCCTAGGCGCTTGGCCTTCTCGAATAAACGGAGCGGCGGGCTCTCGCGGCGCAGGCCGCGGGTTGTACTGGCAAATGTCTGGTGCATAGCATACCTCATTGTAGGTGACCTTTCTGACAAAGTGACTAGCGCTTGTTCTGAGCACAGCACAGAATGCCAACGTGCTAATGCGCCAACCCCGGTCCTGAGCGCAGCCGAAGGATGCCAACCTGCAATGAGCCGCAGATGGCGCAGATGAACGCCAATCAACACAGATCGAACGTGTCAACGTGTCAGCGTGCCAACCTCACCAGCGCACCTGAACGGGTGTGCCCAGCGGCGCCCAATCGTAGAGCCACGCCGCCGAGTCAAGAGGCAGATTGATGCAGCCGTGGCTGCGCCGCACGCCGGTGCCAAACTGATTGTGCCAATAGGTGCCGTGCAGCGCCACGCCGCCGTTGATGTACATGACATGAGGTACATCGGGGACATTGTAGTATTCGCCGCCAATCGTGCCGCTCATGGTCTGTGAACGGACCTTGGAGTAAACGGTAAAACTGCCGGGCGGCGTGTTGAATCCGTCCTTGCCCGTGGAAATCGGCGCGTCGAACAGCATCGTTTCACCCGCGTAAGCATAGAGCCACTGGTCGCCCAGATCTACCACAATGTGTTTGCCGCCAAGGGACGCGGTGTTGACTGGGGCAGGGGCGGCAGGAGCGACAGCCGTAGGCGCAGGGGTGGGCGGCAGCGGTGTCGCCGTCGGCAGCAGCGGGGCAGGCGCAGCGGGGGCGGCCCCCCCTACATCCAGACCGCGCAGAAGCGCCAGATCACGACCAAGTGAGCCAATCCAAACTTCGTTCCCAACACTGGGGTATTGTTCTAGACGCGCGCGCTCGAAGTACTGCACCCGCGCCATTCGGGCGCCGACATACTCCCACAACGGCTCGCTGATGGGGTAGCCAAAAATCGAAAGGCCGCCATGCTCGGTCCAGAAGCTCAGGAATGGTTCACCCAGGGTATGGCTGGTCTCCTCGAAGAACTGCTCGCCGGGCGCTAGGGTGCGGGGCGGCGCTGCCTCGAATGTACGCCAGAGCGCTTCAGCATACTCGACGCCGACGCGGCCCAACAGGATCGGCGCCCCTTCCAATTCGGGGTGGAATTCCAGCCGTCCACGCTCGAAATATTGGACCGTCAGGCCATTCTCGACCATAGCCGCAGTGACGGGTGCGCCAAGGATACGTTCGCCGTTGACGGCGCGCCAATGGTTGAGAAACCCATAGGTGTTGCTCACGCTATGGCCGGTGGACGCAAAGAAGAGCCCATCATCGTCTGCTGAAAGGCTGGGCGGCGCCAGCCAGATCCCGGCCAGCATCCCTAACAGCAAGCAGCCGATGCCTACCCGAGCCCATCCCTTTGGTATGCGCAAAAACATACATCAAACTCCTTAGCGCAGATCAAGCGCACACGGCTCTTGTTTGCCTTGTACAGCTTCCTGATGCGATATATATGTCATATCGCATTATAGCGCTGAATAACAAGTTGTCAACCAAACTAGTAGGACTGCGTCAATGTCCTGCAATGGCACGCAGATGACGCAAATGAACGCACGATTGCCGCAGAGAGCAAAAGACTTGTGGTAATCGTCCAGTTGATCTGCGACTGATATTCCATACAAAGAAGAAGCGCTTCCCGCCTGTTGAAGGCCAAGCGGGTCTCATCTACAAACCAACACCTGTATCGTGTAAATCCAAGCGCATGAAGCTTGAA
Source organism: Chloroflexales bacterium (assembly GCA_022360155.1). GTDB lineage: Bacteria > Chloroflexota > Chloroflexia > Chloroflexales > Chloroflexaceae > JAKSDJ01. Next base: position 27,014 of record JAKSDJ010000486.1, read on the forward strand.
ACAGCGCCGATGCCAAAGGTATTCCAAAAACCGACTTGACATGAGGCTATATAGGTGTATACTGTCTGTGAATAAAAAAATAAATCAGTCATATATTTACAAGGGGCGCTATGCCAAAAGGTTTTTCAGAACGGGAGAAAGAACTCATACGCGCTGCATTGCTGGAAAAAGGCCGCGAGCTTTTAGCAACGTATGGCATCAAAAAGACCAGCATCGAGGATCTGATCTCGGCGGCGGGGATCTCTAAAGGTGCATTCTATCTGTTCTACGCCTCGAAAGAAGAGTTGTTCGCCGATATTCTCGAACTGTTCGAGGCGGAATTCCAGGCTACCCTGATCAAGGAGATTGCCCAGCCAGGCGAGTCGCCACGCCAGCGCTTCAAAGCCCTGGTGAGCAGAGTAATTGCACTCTGGAAGAGCAATCCGTTGTTTGCCCGCTTTGGCGAAGAAGACTACGAGCACCTGGTGCGCAAACTGTCGCCAGAACGCCTCCAGAGGGCCATCCGTGACGACGATGTGTTTGCGGAGCACTTTATCGCCGCCTGGCGCGAGAATGGCGTTGTGATCGAAGAAGACCCCAAAATCGTCGCCGGACTGCTGCGCGCTCTGTTCTTCATTAGCCTCCGCCAGGCCGACTTCAACCCGGAAGCATACCCAGTGCTGATGGATATGCTGGTAGATATGGTTACCGATCGTTTGGTTTGTGCATAACGTTGTTGAAACGCTCCGAGCGCGGCAATGGCAACGGATACGTTTCAACGCTGGAATGTTCGAGTTCGCACTGACACAGAGGATACGGCCATGATTGAAGTCCAACAGCTAGGCTACAGCTACGAACGGACCGCTACGCCCGCGATCTCCGATCTCAACTTTTGCATCAAACGGGGTGAAGTCTTCGGCTTCCTGGGGCCAAGCGGCGCCGGCAAGTCCACCACGCAGAAGATCCTGATTGGCCTGCTGCGTGGTTACCAGGGAAACATCCGCGTGCTGGACCGCGACCTGACAAGCTGGAAATCGGACTACTACGAGCGGATCGGCGTCTCATTCGAATTGCCCAATCACTTCTTGAAATTGACTGCCCTGGAAAATTTGACCTATTTCGGCGCGCTATACAGTCGGCCAATCTTATCGCCCCAGGCTGTGTTGGAGATGGTTGGGTTGGACGATGATGGGCGAACGCTGGTTGGTCAGTTCTCGAAGGGCATGAAGAACCGCTTGAATCTGGCTCGCGCGCTGCTCCACGATCCAGAACTGCTTTTCCTCGACGAGCCGACCTCTGGCCTGGACCCAGTCAACGCGTGGCGGGTTAAAGATTTAATCAAGGCGCAACAGCAAGCCGGCAAGACGATTTTCCTGACTACCCACAACATGAGTGTGGCCGACGAGTTGTGTGATCGGGTGGCGTTTATCGTGGATGGCCAGATCCGGCTCATCGACGCCCCCCGCGCGTTGAAGCTGCACTATGGTGAGGCGCAGGTGCGGGTCGAATTTCAAAACAATAGCCACACCGAGTGCCAGGATTTCCCGCTCTCCGGGTTGGGTCGTAACCATAGGTTTGTCGACCTGTTGTGCAGCGAGACGGTGCAGACGATCCACTCCCAGGAAGCGACGCTGGAGGATATCTTCATTCGCGTCACAGGAAGGAGTCTGGCATGAGCCGCTTGATTTCAACCATGCACTGGGATATCCAGCTCCAGTTTCGGAATGGGTTCTACTACGCGACCGCTTTTATCATCGCGTTCTGGGCGCTATTGATGAGTCAGGTTCCCGCCTTCGATATAAGATGGCTGTTGCCGGCTATGGTCTTAGGCAACCTGCTGATGACAACGTTCTACTTCGTTGCCGGCTTAATATTGCTGGAGAAAGACGAAGGTACACTCGAGGCGCAGGTTGTGACGCCGCTGCGCACCGGCGAATACTTGGCGGTGAAGGTGTTGACCCTAACACTTCTGGCTCTGATCGAAAACCTGATCCTGGTCGTTCTGCTCGCCGGGTTTGATTTCGCATCTCTGCCGCTCTTGAGCGGTATCGCGCTCGGTTCAGCAATCTTTGTGTTGGCGGGTTTCATCAGTGTGGTTCGGTATCCTTCGATCAACGAATACCTGTTCCCGTCAATACTCTATGCAAGCCCTTTGACACTGCCATTACTGCCCTATCTGATGCAGTGGGAACACTGGCTGCTCTATTTGCATCCGCTGCAAGCGTCGCTGGTGCTGATGCATGCGGCGTTCCACCCCATCGCTGTGTGGCAGATAATCTACGGGTTTGTCTATTCGGCAGTATGGATCGGGATCTTCTTCATCTGGAGTCAGCGCCTCTTTCAACGCTTCGTGGTTGCCCAGACGGCGGGATAAAACGTTGGCAGGTTGGCAGATGGCACGTTTGAACGTTGACAGGTTATCAGGTTAGCACGTTGGTGCATTTAAATGTTATAGCCCCATTCTCCATTCTCATCTATTGGACCACCGGCTATTTTCATGTGTCATCGTGCGAGGAGACAACGAGATGTCTATGCTCAAAGCTTTCAAGGCTCTGGGGCCGATCGATGTCCGTAGTGTCAGCCGCGACTCGCTGCTGCGCTGGATGGCAATCCTGCCGCTAGTGATTGCGCTGGCGGCGCGCCTAGCAATTCCACCGGCGCTGTTCAACCTGGAGGAGTTGCTTTCCTTCGAGTTGATGACCTACTATCCGGCGTTTATGGGCTACGTACTGTTGACCATCGCCCCCAATCTCTGTGGCATGGTCATCGGATTCTTGCTGCTGGATCAGCGCGACGACCACACCCTGACGGCGCTTCAGGTCACGCCGCTACCGATGAACAGCTACCTGGTCTATCGGCTTGGCATGCCCATGCTGATCAGCCTGCTTGTCACTCTCCTAGCCTTTCCTATCGCCGGCTTGAGCGAGAACGGCCTCCTAACGCTGCTGGCGGCATCCATAGCGGCAGCGCCGCTGGCGCCGATGATGGCCTTGATTCTAGGCGCATTCGCCGCAAACAAGGTGCAAGGGTTCGCCTTGACCAAGGCCAGCGGCGTTTTCTTCATCGCTCCAGTGATTGCTTATTTCGCGCCGGGGAATTGGCAATGGGCCTTTGGCGTTGTGCCGACCTTCTGGCCTGCTAAGCTGTTCTGGATGCTCCAGGCCGGCGAGTCTGGGGGATGGATCGTGTTTCTGATTGGGTTGATCTATCAAGCGTTACTGCTGGCGTTGTTGCTCCGCCGCTTCAATACGGTAACGCATCGTTGAGACGCAAAAGGGCGCAGATGACGCGAGGTCGACGCAAACTTGCACAGGTTTTGGAGTGTTGTTCGCGTATACAATCAAACTGATTTGAAACATGCATACGGTATAGTATAGTAGATAATATCAATCTTTGGAATGTACCAGTTATGCAGAATGAGGGCAACATGAATACTCGAATATCAGAAAAGACCTCTGTCATAAGTTGGCAAAGCGGCCCGAGTACAGCGCCGCTGCCACCGTTGGCCGCCGGGTTGCCTGTGCTCGGTAATGTGATCGAACTGGCGGACGATGTGTTGCGTTTCCTGACCAAGCAGTATTACAAGCTTGGTCCGATTTTCCGCATCCGTGCGCTGAATGAAACATACACCGTCATCGCTGGACGTGATGCGAACTTATTCTTTGCGCGTGAGGGCAGCAAGCATTTCCGCTCGAAAGAGTTCTGGCAAGGAATGGATGATGAACTGGGTGCGGAAGTTTCACTGATTAGCAGTGATGGTGAGTTGCACACCCGTCTGCGCCTCTTGCAAAAACGTGGCTTCGGCAAAGCGGTTATCGAGACGCAGCTACCCACGGTTGCGGAGCTAGCGACAAAAGCCGTGACCCAGTGGCCGGTGGGCGAAAGCCGTCCGGTGCTCAGCTTCATCCAGGATCTTGTAACTGAACAACTGGGCGCCATTATCATAGGGCAAGGTCCGGGCGAATATGTGGCTGACATCCGCACTTTTATCCGCACCGCATTGCTGGTGCGCGTGACCCGTCAGCGACCAGGGTTTCTGCTGTACACACCCGCCTATCGGCGTGCTAAAGCGCGGTCGTTGGAATTGGGCCGTAAGATCGTGGAGAAGCATCGGCGCAATCCACCCATCGATCGCCCGACCAACCTGGTAGATGATGCGCTCGCGGCAGTCGCACAGGGCGATCTGATCAAGGATACGGACTTGATTTCGTTAGCATTGGGGCCGTACATCGCTGGTCTGGATACCGCTTCCAACACGATTGCTTTTTTGTTGTACGCGCTGTATAAGCATCCAGAAGTGCGCAAGCTGGTGCAGGCTGAAGCCGAGGCGCTCTTCGCCGACGGAATACCTACTCCGGAACAACTCAATCGGGCAGATGTCTTGCATCGCACCGTCTTAGAAACTCTGCGTCGCTATCCGATTGCGCCTGCCGTACAGCGTACCGTGACGCAGCCGTTTGAGTTTGCGGGCTATCGCGTAGATGCTGGACAACGCATTTTTATTGGTACGACGGTAGCGCACTTTTTGCCCAATCTGCATCCCGATCCATACCGCTTTGATATTGACCGCTATCTGCCGCCGCGCAACGAGCATCGCACGCCTGGTGCATTTGCGCCATTTAGTCTGGGCGCACATACCTGTTTGGGGGCTGGTCTGGCAGAGATCCAAATAATGCTTACGGTGGCCGCATTGATCCACGCTGGGCAATTCGAGATCGACCCGCCGGATTATCAACTAAAAATCCGCGCCGTCCCTAACCCTGCGCCCAACAACAATTTCCGCATCCGGCGCGTGGGTTAACGACCTTACATTTGGCGAATTGCGCAATGATGTCTCTCGGTGCGTAGGCGAAACGCCTACGCACCGAGACTCGCCAGCGATAGCTGGGCAATTCGAACCTGAATATTGCAGCAATACAAAATGGGGAAGATATGCCTTCGCACAACAGCCTGATTAGAGGCCGAGCGCTTCTTCGGCTCGTGTTAGGGCAGCGCGTAGCATGATGATTTCCTCGCGCAGACGATCACGCTCGGCATGGTGCTGGAAGCGATCACCAACCCGAAGTTGGTATTTGCAGAAGGCCAGTTCGGTGATCAAATGATAAAACCGGACAACCTGTTGGTAGCGGGTTAGGTTGCCGCTCAACAGCGTCTGAAAAAGCACGTGCGCCCGGTGCGGGGCAGAAATAACCTCGGCATAATCGGCAGCGCTGATTATGCCCATCGCAATCTCTTCATCCAGCTCCTGCACCATCCAACTGCGTTCATGCCGCCAAGCAAGCACCGCCACCGCCAACACAGCAGCTACACCCGATGATTGCACAATCCACGAAAATGCAATCCCGGCTAATTGATAGTTCACCGCATAGTTATGCAAGCCATGCATAAATACCGCCAGGAGCAGGGCTAATGGCAGAGCGACATAGCCGAGCCAACGTTGCGGCGCATAGCGGACTGCGCCAAGAGCTAGTCCGACAATGCTGGTGAAGAAGGCGTGGTTGAAGCCAAAGAAGACGCTGCGCAGCCAGAATAGACCGCCAAAATTATCGGGGTAAGCGACAAAGAAGAGCAGATTCTCGGTCATCGAGAAGCCAAAGCCGATCAATGAGCCATAGACAATCCCATCGAGCGGACCATCGAACTCACGGCGAGCAAAGAGGAACAATGCTACCAGCGCTACCGCTTTGAGACCTTCCTCGACGAGCGGCGCCAGGCCCCACGTCTGAAATCCTGGACCGAGCGACGAGTTGAAGATCGGCGCGTCCAGAACAAACATAACGATGACTGCTAGCACGACTGCAGGCAGCGACCCCCACAAAAAAGCCGCGACCAAGAGCGGAAGCGGTTCTTTTTCATAACGGTCGAGCCACCAAATCAGCAATGTATAGATAATCGTTGGTACAACCGCAGCGAGAATGGCAATGAGGACAAACATGACGATACACGCTGAACGACGAACGGTGAACATGGAACCGGGTCCAGATACAACCCTTGTTCCTGTCCTTCATCATTCCTGTTTCAAACGTATTCCTAGCTCAGCTATACGGGTAGGTGTTGGCTCGCCTATGTTATCCCAGCCATGACGGCGATAGTACTCAGCCACAAGATCATGCAGCGGCGGAAGATGGCCAGCGGCGCGTCCCTCCTCCAACTCTATCTCACGCCAGCGGGACGGCAGATCGTCTAGACAGCCGTTATCGCAATAGCGGCGAGCAAAGAGTCGCTCAAGGGTGACGATACGCTCGCCAATCCTGGCTAACTCAGCGCCATTGAGCGACCGGCCGGTGACTGCGTTAATCAGGGCGATCAGTTCGCCAGGCGAAACTTGGTAGGCCATCAAGCCCAGGCGGCGGCAAACACCGACCGAGTCGAGGACAGCCGCATAGCGTTCGTGCCAGATCAAGCGCAACACTTTACCTTTGACTGCGTGTGGATGCGAAGGTTCGTCAGGCAACCACGGCGGCGGCTCAGGTGATAATTCTTCGTACGCCATTGCATAACGATAGTCGCCGCCTATCGGGGCTGTCGCCATCGCCAGGGCCACCCCCGTCAACGCGCGCGGATCGAGCGCTGGCATTGCAAGGCCTTTGACGTGAGGGGAAAAGGTTGCGCTCCCCCAGAAGATCTCTTGCATTTCGCCGACACCAAGCGAAAGCACATCCCGTTTATCCTGACGCTGACCCAGCCGTTCAATGGCCAGGATCACTGCATCGTCATCGCTCCAAGGCAAGGTGCCGGAACGATTCAGGTTCTTCTCCTGGCACTCCATCATAAATGCGATGGCGGCGCTAGTTGCAGCAGGATCGAGCCCCAGCCGCAAGCATAGATCAGCAATTGCAAGCAGCGCATCAGGGCTGGTAATGCCGCAATGCGCGTTAAACCCAGCAACCAGCTCCAATTCTGGGCGTGGCATTCTTTGGCCAGTACGAAGCACTATGTCGAAGTAGCAAGGCATCGGGCATTCGACACAGCCTCGATCTTCGCTCGCTTCTCGTGAAGACAACGTGCCAGCGATACTATTCAGTTTATCGTCTACATATCCATCTTGGCCATTACGCCCAGTCAGCGCACCCCACTCCATCGCCCGTTCCAGATAGTACATACTGCCGAATTGGCGTATGCTTTTCGCTAGAGCGCTGTTTTGCGTTCGTTTACGAATAATGTCGGTAGCGATTTGGAGCTTGTGTTTGTCGAGCACCGGCAAAGGCGATCCCCGGCGTACGGCTATTGCCTTGATCCGTTTGTGGGCCATCACCGCCCCAGTTCCGGCTGGCTCAGCCATATAGCGACCTTCAGCAACAATGCTGCAATACGCGACTCCGGCCTCAGCCGCCGGCCCAACGCAGAGCACAGTATAGTCTACTCCCAATTCCGATTGGAGCGCTGCGGAGGTAGCGCGCGTATCCAACCCAAGCAAATGCCTAGCCGGAGACACCTGAACATGATCACCATCAATTTGAATGAAACACCACTCTGGAGATTGACCGCTTATCACCAACAGATCATAGCCGGACTGGCGCAGCGCAGCGCCCCAGTGGCCCTGCGCCCAAGCATAACCAATGCTGCCGGTGAGCGGTGAGCGCGTACCAACAACAAAACCGCCGGTAGCAAAGGACTGTATGCCGGCAAGTGAACCAGCGGCAAAGACTAATAGATTCTCAGCGGAGAACGGTGCAGTGTCGGCGGGGAGCCAGTTGTTGAGAAGCCACGCAATAGCGCCCCTTCCGCCCAGATAATCCTGCTTGACATCATCTGGGAGAAAGTGACACGCATTGTCCTGACCAAGAGCCACTGTAAGTGCGCGTAGAGTCATGAGACCCCTTGGTATCGGCAAGCTGCAACAATTCATCCATGCTCTCGATGGCCTAGAGCATTGCTATTGTACACCATGCCTTGAGACAGAGCAATATTTACCCACAGACCAGAATAAGGCATGGTACAATAGAATTATATAATACCATTAACTAAGCAAGTTCGTGCGCTTCTGCACGAGATGAGGTGGCACGATGGCGTCAAAAATGGCGCAAAGGCTACCATCCTCTAAATCAGGTATCCAGAGCATCGCGCTTGTTCAGCAGCACGAAGATCAGCGGCACGAGGGACTAGCAACACTGCAAAGGTTAGATTGTTTGCATCAGGTCTCGACTGAAGAGTTGAGTCGCCTGCTTGATCTTTGTGTATTGCGCGCATTTATTCCCGGTGCAACACTGATCAGTGAGTGTGAGGCCAGCCGCTTCTTGTACTTTTTGTTACAAGGAGATGTTCAATTAACCTCGCATGACCGCGATGGTCATGAGATATTGGTCGGTGTGCTTGGTCGCGGCGATTGTTGTGGCGAGGGACAACTCTTTGGCAACTTCTTCCGCCGCGCGCGGGTCCGCGCCAATACTGTCTGCTATGCGCTCCAGGTTGCGCTATCCGACATACAAGTGCTGCTTCCGTCTCTGCCAACCCTTCGTGCAGCCCTCCGCGAGATCCATCGCCGCCGTATGGTCGAGAGCACCCTGGTTCGTGTACCGCTCTTTAGTCAGCTACTCCCGCTGGAACGACTGGCCCTAGCTGCGCTGCTCCAAAGGTCGCATTACCCCCGTGGCAGCGTGATTGTGCGGCATGGCGAGCCCGGCGAGGCGCTTTGTTTGATCGAGTCTGGCCAGATTGTTGTCGAACAGAACGGCGTAACGATAGCCTCTCTACAAGAGGGCGACTTCTTTGGCGAAATTGCGTTGCTTTCCGATCGACCACATAACGCAACAGTGCGGGCTTTCACTGCGACCGACATCCTGGCTCTGCCCGCCGCCGATTTTCACTGGCTTCTAGTGCAACGACCTGAACTTGAAGCGCAATTACGGACTGTTGTCGAGCAACGTTTGAACCATAATGCCACGATGCGCACCGACCAAGACCGCGTGCGGAATTTGACCTTAGCGGTTGAAAACGGCTTGTTGCGTGGAAGTCACCTGTTAGTCCGCACCCCGGAGCTTTGCCCGCCGGGTTGCCGCATCTGTGAGGACGCCTGCGCTTCTCGGCATGGTCAAACCCGCTTGCACCTCAACGGTGTACAAATTGGCGATTTCGACGTCGTCGATACATGTCGACAGTGTCGGATTGATGCCGAATGTGTCGAGGTTTGTCCTGAAGACGCCATTCAGTGGAATGATCAGGGCGCGCTGATAATCACTGATAAATGTACTGGCTGCGGCGAATGTGTACTCGCCTGCCCCTATGATGCTGTGACACAAAAGCCGCTTCAACCTCATCAGCCTAACGGACCGCTCTGGAAACTCTGGTCGGCGATGCAGCAGCGGCTCAACAATCAACGCCATATCATCCCCCTCGATCCGGTCCAGTATACATACCGCGCCGATAAATGCGACTTGTGCCACAACTATGATAACTTAGCATGTCTCAGCGCTTGTCCAACCGGTTCACTCCGGCTCATGCCGGTTGAAGAGCTATTCCCTCTCTGACAATCCACTGATACTGTAACAAAAGTCGGACTCTACAGACACCAACAGTGAAGGTAACATGGCTGCTCATTACAAATCTTAAGAAGCTGTCTGCAGCGTAAGTCTGATAAGAGTCGACTGACTGGCGTACCAAATCACAGCGCTTACTGCTTGGAGTGGCGGCGTTGTTTTTGCATCCGCAAGACCAGATTGAGTGAAACCTCGCTCCTTCAAGTGAGACCTTGTTAGACGGTTTTTATACACTGGCAACGTTTTGATCATGACGACTATAAACTGTCATACCATTTCGATGTACATGCCCCGCCCGTCATGCCAAGCGGAGCCGCCGGACTCAGGATACTGATTTTCATAGTTGCGGACAGCTCACAGGGCCAGGATTACCGATATAAGCTAATCATCAGGAAGGGGTTCAATGCATAACTATTTACGACGAGGAATTATTGGGTTACTGGCAGGGTTGGCAAGCAGTACTGTCCTGATGGCCACACTGGACCAGATGATCGTAGGCATTGGGCTCGGCGGACTGCTCGGCATCGGGTACGCTCTGGCCTTCCGCTCCGAGCGCTACGCCTATGCCGACAGCATTATGACTACGGCGGCCTTTGGCATTCCGCTCTGGGGTTTGTTCAGTGTGATTATACTGCCCTTTCTGATGGGCCAGGGGCCACAGTGGAATGCCGCCGGAATGCTGTCATTGTTTCCTGCTCTTGTGGGATGGGTGCTTTATGGGGCTGGGTTAGGGCTTCTCAATCAGGCCTTCAACGATCTGTTCTTGCAGTTGCTAGGCCCAGAACCTAGCAAAAAACCGCAGCCACGCGAGATCAAGACTCGAATTGTCATCCTAGGGGGCGGTTTTGCCGGGGTGACCACAGCACAGTACCTTGAGCAAGAATTTGGCCCGGACCCCACAGTATCTTTCACGCTTATCAGTGATACCAATGCGCTGCTCTTCACCCCTATGCTAGCCGAGGTAGCATCGAGCAGCCTGGAGCCAGGTGAAATCAGTACACCGCTACGTACGTCGCTGCGCCGCACCGATGTCATCCGCCAACACATAGAGCGGATCGATCTGGAGAATCGACAGGTTCTGCTTGCAGCAGACGATCAATCGCCTGCACGTCAGGCGCCGTTCGATCACTTGGTGCTTGCGCTTGGCTCGGTCTCGAACTTCCTCGGCCTAACCAATGTCGAGAACCATTCCCTCGACTTCAAAAGCTTGCGCGACGCGATCATCATTCGCAACCACGTGATTGATATGTTCGAGCGGGCCGACCGTGAGCCAGACCCCGAGCTTCGCAAGACGCTGTTGACCTTCGTGATTGCGGGAGGAGGCTTTGCAGGAGCCGAATTGGCCGGCGGCTTAAACGACTTTGTACGGGGCATGTTGGCTTTCTACCCTAACATTACGCCTGAAGACGTACAAATCGTCCTAGTTCACTCTCGCGAACGCATCTTACCGGAGCTGAGTGAACCGCTCGCCGACTACGCGCTCAAGAAAATGGAGGAGCGCGGTGTAACCTTCAAACTTAATACCCGTGTCGCTGATGCACATTCCAGCGGCGTGATCCTCAATCCGACTGAAGAGATCCGTGCGCAAACCCTCGTTTGGACTGCTGGTACAACCCCCAACCCGCTGATCAAGCAATTGCCAGTCGAACGCAATAAGCGCGGCGCGTTGATAGTGGACGGAACGATGGCGGCGCCCGGTTTTCCAGGAGTTTGGGCTCTAGGTGACTGTGCAGCCGTACCCAACGCCAAAGACGGCCAGATCAGCCCGCCAACAGCTCAGTTCGCGTTACGTCAGGCCTATACGCTAGCCTACAATATCCACGCCAGCATAACAGGCAAACCGCTCAAGACCTTCGACTTTGCTGTGCAGGGTGTATTATGCGTTATTGGTCACCATAATGCCTGTGCTGAACTCGTTATTCCATTTTCCGGCGACAAGACCATGCGTTTCTCCGGACTCTTCGCCTGGTTTTTGTGGCGTGGCGTCTACTTGAGCAAATTGCCAGGCTTGGAGCGTAAAGTCCGCGTGGTCCTTGCATGGATTGTCGAGTTGTTCTTCCCGCGCGATATCGTACAGACCATTGATATCAGGCGTCCCTTCACGCAGCGTCGCACTGTGCAGTCCGACGCTCAGAGCATGCCGGCAGAAGTTGTAGCTAGCGGCGCCAAACAATTGGAACAAGGACGAATGTAATATGCAAACAATATTAAATCCTAGGTTTATCGCCTGTATCATCGTTGGCGCCATAGGCGGCGCTATTGCGGCGTTGGCAACCGGCGCAGGTTTGGTGTTGATGTTGGGGCTTGGCGCGATCTATGGGCTGCTGTTTGGTCTGATTGCGCTACCGCGTGCATTCAGTCCTGGCTCAGGGTTGCTCTGGGGGTTGGGATATGCATTCTTGTTATGGCTCGTTGTGCCTATCGGCCTGTTGCCGCTTTTCAGCAATGGTGCAACGATGGGAATGATCGAGACAGCCCGCACACAATTTCCTGACCTGGTTGCCTATTTGCTCTGCATCGGCGTACCTCTAGGGTTGGTGATGGGCAGTTGGAATGTGCTCTCGGGCCAACCGGGGCACTTCAGCTTACAACCTTTTAGCCTGCCCCGGGCAGTGGTCGTTGGCGGGTTGGCGGGTTTGTTCGGCGGCTGGGCTTTTGGCGCTTGGATGGAACAGGCTGGGCTTTTTCCGCTTGTGGCCGGCCTGCTTAATTCAACCTCGCGCGATATCGGTGTGACGCTTCACTTTCTCATCGCAGTGTTCATTGGCGGTAGTTTCGGCTTGCTCTTCCAGCGCGATGTGCGTGGCTACGGTTCAAGTATGGGCTGGGGGGTAGCCTATGGCATGCTCTGGTGGTTCCTCGGGTCGCTGACCTTGTTTCCCCTCTTCAATGGTAATCCGGTTGACTGGTCGTACATCCAAGCCGGAGCTCAATTCGGCGCACTGGTCGGGCATATTATCTATGGGGTGCTGCTAGGCGTTATCTACGCTGCGCTGGACCAGCTATGGCTTGGCTTCTTCGTTGCTTCAGACCCAATCAACCGTGAGCCAGAAGGCCCAGGAACACAGACATTGCGCTCGCTGGGGTGGGGGGCATTGGCAAGCCTTGCCGGAGGATTGCTATTCAGCCTGCTGATGGTGGCGACCAATGTGCTTCCCAATATTGCCCAACTCGTTGGCAGTTCATCACCACTGACAGGCTTTGTTGTACATATGGTCATCAGCGCACTTATCGGCATGAGCTATGGTGTTCTCTTCCAACGCGAGTCGCCTGATGCCGGGTCAAGTGTTGCGTGGGGATTGGTGTACGGCTTGATCTGGTGGTTCTTGGGCGCCTTGACCTTGTTGCCGCTTCTGCTTGGCGGATCACTGACCTGGAATATCACTGCTGCCGGAGCCACCTTACCCTCACTGCTTGGTCACTTGGTTTATGGCGCGGTTATCGCCTTTGTCTTTCTACGGTTGGAACACCGTCACGCCGCATGGCTGCAACTTGATCCGCGCATCGCTGCCCGTGAAGAACGTCGCCGGCGGCCAATTGGCACACCTGCGCCAGCCTTGTGGTTGTTCGCACTTGGAGTTGGGGTATTAACGCCCATTCTTCTGCAGTAGCAGGGCCGAGACAACCCTCCACACAAATTTTAGGAGTCGCAGGCAAACTGAATAAAAGCGTTCGTTGCCTGCGTTGGCGATGGTTCATGCCTATGAGGTGCGCTCGCATATCTATTCAGGTCTGCTCAAAAATGCATATGACGCCTACAAGCATAAGGTAAGGATGTGATGATTTTACGATGAACTTTGAACCTTATTCTTTGGGCGCTTGGCTGCGGTCCTGGGTATAGAGCTTGAGGTTGACGACCGTTTTGCTGAGTTGGCGTACGGCGGCATGCATCTGCTCGAAAATAGCCTCATAGTCGTCTTCGGTGATCGGGTCTTCATCATCGGTCAGGCGTTTGAGTTGATTTCCTAGCAAGCTGACCGGGTTATACAACTCATATGCCAATGTAGTAAGGATCTGATCTGGCGTCAGGTTTGCCCAAGCATGTGAGTCGTGTCGATTTGACTGTTCCTTCATAGCGCTGCTCTCCAGGACTTAAGCGATTCATACGCTCCAGAGCTATCATACTGCGTACGATAAACGATAGCTACAGCCTAAAGGTACTACTCCGCTTTCTATTTAACATGTATTGTACCAATGGAAAGGCCTAGAGCGCCAGTAAGGTATGGTGCGGACATAAGCCGCACCATACCTTACTGAACCTGACGATGGTTGATCATCAGCTGCAGTGCACATTCCTTCAAGGGCTATGAATTCCAAACCCTCAGTTGTAGTTGCATACCACATAAAACTAACGGCAGTAGGCATCAAACCAATCTAGTGTACGGGTCATATGATCTGCCCGATGACGCGGTTCACCTGAACGTATCAATTCATGACCCTCGCGAGGGTAGCGCACAAATTCAACAACTTTTTTCTGGCGGCGTAATATTGCAAAGAGTTGCTCGGCCTCGCTGATCGGTACGCGATAGTCTAATTCACTGTGGAGAATGAGCAGAGGCGTATTGATCTTGTGCGCGTGCGCCAGGGGCGAATGATACCAGAGCTCCTCATACAATTCCCAGGGATAGCCATTGAACTCGATCTCGATCAACTCATGCGCATCGCTCGTGCTATGCTCGGTCAGCAAGTTGTAAACGCCTCGCACGGAGACGGCGCACGCAAAGCGATCAGTATGACTAATCAGCCATGCCGTCATGAAGCCGCCATAGGAACCGCCGGTCACGCACACGCGCGCCGGGTCTACATAACCCCTGCTGATCAATTTGTTAATCCCAGCTTCGATATCGGGCGCGTCGGCCTCACCCCAACGCTGGCGGATCGCATCACGCCACTGCTCGCCATATCCTTCGGAACCACGTGGATTACAGAAGAATACGATATAGCCACGTGCAGCAGCGGTTTGCCACTCGTGCCACATTGTGCGAAAACCAGGCCCCCACATGGTGTGCGGCCCGCCATGAATATAGACCGCCAGCGGGTATTGCCGGTTAGGATCAAAATCTGGCGGATGCAGCACCCAGCCCTGCACCACTTCCTCATCGGGGGCGGTATAACGCAACTCTTCGATGAGGGCAACATAGCGCGTCGCTAGCAGTGTAGTATTCAATCCAGTCAGTTGCATTTCCGTCCCGGTTCGATGGCGAACAAAGAGTTCGCATGGATTCTCAGGTGAACTGGCAATAAAGGCAATAGTGCCATCATGACCAACATCAAAGGCGTGAATGATACGTCGTCCCCCCACCAGAGTAGCGCCGCGCTGATGGGTTGGTGTTCCCTCCAGTCCAATAGCATAGATGTGGGCATCGCCATACCAGCCAGCGAAGAAGATTACACCCTGACCGTCAGGCTGCCACTGAAATCCCTCGATATGCAGATCGGTATGGGCGGTCAAGTCGCGCGGTTCGCCGCCCTCAGCAGGGATAATGGCAACGCGACTGCCAGCGCTAAGGAGGCGGTCTTCCGGAACGCGCCGAAAAGCGATGAGCGCACCGTCAGGCGAAGGCTGTGGCTCGAAATAAGAATGACCGGCTTCGGTAAGTACCTGTGTTTTACCTTCAGTTAGCGGCACACGCAACACATCATAGTAGGCGAAGAGCGAGTCGGCTTCTGGATCGCGCGTCGCTGTTGTAAGCAAAGAATTGCCATCCGGCATCCAGGCAGGTGCGCTGTAGTGCATATCGCCATCTGTTATGCGTCGTGGCATTGGGATAGCGCTGATATCGCTAGAGGGCACATCTATTATATAGATATGGCGACGACGGTCATCGAAGAATTCCGTGCCCATGCGATAAGGTAAGCGTTTGATGACCCGAGGGTCATCGCGTTCCTTATCTTCATGGCGACGTTGATCTTTGAGACGCTGGGCTTCCCAGGCGGTTTCTGGCTCAGGCGATTGTATACCTGTATCTTCTTTTACTCGCTCTTCCTCATTGCAGCGAGATAGGAATGCAAGTTGTCTTCCATCAGGGCTCCAGACAGGATTGCTCGCGCCATGGGGCATCTTTGTCAACTGCTGCGCTTCGCCACCAAACGTATTGATGACATAGATCTGACCTTGATCATCGTCTCGTGTTGAAACAAAAGCCAATCTGTTTCCATCGGGGCTCCAGCGTGGTGTATGGTCTTGCTTTGCACCACTTGTAAAGCGACGCGGCGCCTCGCCATCGAGAGGCGCCAGATAAATAGCGCGGCGATAACAATTGTGCAGGCGGTCAATGTTGACCTGAACATAGGCGACCACTTGCCCCGCAGGGCTAATACGGGGATCTTCCAACCAGCCAATCAGGTAAAGATCCTCAACCGTAAAGGGAGTTCGCTCGTCGGTTGTCACGGGTGTAACTCTCTGCTATCTCCAGTTATAGGCGTATATGGGCCACAAGACTGGTTGATACTTTCAACATACGATCCAGAATAAAATAACAAACCTATTGTACCATAGAAGTTTTTGCATTCGTTTTTCTGATGATCAAACCAATACGTGCTGCAATGAATCGTGTCAATAGATCTGTGTATATAGCCAACTTGCAGCAAAGTGCAGCAGCAACGCCAGTGCTCAATGGAGAGAACCATGACAAGCCGTATGCAGCGCAATACCCAAACAGTCTCAAGCTCAGAACAGACCCATACTCAGCGTGTATAGACATCGTATTGCTGCGTATGGTATGGCAGTGTTAAGGATGAGAGGACAGTGTTGATCGCTCCATGTATGAACTCACAAATACGATAATCAGATAGTTTAAACGTTATCATGTATTTCACGCATACCACGGCGAATAAAAAGGAGGTAGAGGGCTACGCAGGCTACTTCTCGTGTCCCTTTTTTAGAGAAGCCATCCTTAAACTGTCGTTACTTTACCATCGGAATTAATGAATATCACCGTTTACGAACGGTTTTTACACTTGACATGATACCCAAATGGTCGTATACTCTTAGCATTCGGCACAGTTTCAAACTTCACTTTCATTTTACATCGCACAAAATACGTTCAGGATGAAACAAAAACACTGGGCCTGGTTTGCTCTTTAATCATCCCCTACAAGGTGGAGGTAGTAGTACTGTCGAGAGGTGGAGTTCCTCTATGGGCGTTTATATGTTTAGCGTTTGATGTAGGGATATATCCTTGCAGGTAGGTCTAGCTGAGAGTCGTGAAAAACACAATTACAGCTATTAGGTTAGCACCTGTAGCGCTTTGATGGTTTGTGTGCATTTGTATTTTAGAGGAGCTTTTTGAATGGGTAAAACATCACCCGTTGCGGCAAACGGCGCATCCTTGACCAATTTACCTCTCTCGGTGTTGTTGTTCAATGCTGCGATGACCCAAAATATCGCGTTGAGCGATTTTGCTGAACAGATTGGCCTCGGCGCACTTTCATTACGCCAGTTCATTTCTGGGCAAACTCAACGCCCGCGTGGAAAGACATTGGAATTGTTAGCTGAAGCGCTAGGCATCTCTCTTGATGAGGCTCGTCACCGTACGTCACTTCGACCCATCACGACTCCAAGTTTTGCCGACTGGCTTAAAGCGCAAATGGATGAACGATTCTCGCGGGCGAAGCTTACTCGCGAAACTCGCATCAGTGATGGTGCGTTGCGGAACTACTTGGCCGGGCAAACCTTGCCCGACGCTGATCAGGCCCAACGCCTCGCAGATGCACTCGGGGTTTCCTCTCTTGATATTGCCCAGGTGATCGTTGCCGACCTGACGCTACGCTCGGGTGGCGAAACAGCGCCCGCGCCTATCGAAGAACCGTTTACGCCGCTGGTTGATCTTTCGCTCGATATTGCACCAGATGTTTCATCCGCGCAAATGAATTCGGACTCTCGTGAAGACTACGATGAGAAAGTCGCCTCAACGCTTCGCCTCGGGCCTGGGGTTCCGGTTGCACGTGACGAAGATCAATTAATCCACTTATGGCGACAACTACATCCTCAGGGTCGGCGCGCCACGCTAATCTATATCGCTGGTCTCCTTGCTGAAGGATAGTCTGTTTTATGTTTTCACCCTGTGCAAGCCGCAAGCCTGCGCTATAGCGCAGGTTTGCGGCTTTCTCTGTGCATGTACGTAAACCCAGGTTCTTGGCAATAATACCGTTTGGCGCAGACACGCTGATCGCTCCTTCTTATCTCCCCATACTCTGCGAACTGTCACCACAGTTATATCCTTGCGTCATTGGCAGTCCCTTGCAGGATAATAACGCCGCCCTATCCAAAATAACTATGCGTTGCGTTTTGGCGCCAGCCATGCTAGACTAGAATCAATATAGTTCTACCAAGCTAATGAGCCCGATTATGCCCGAGGAAACCATCTCAAAAGATACTGCACCGCATATTCTTGGTCTGGATGCCGAAGTCGCTCCCTTCTTGGGTCTGGGCCTGGGTCTTACTGGGTTGGCGCTTGGTTTGCGCCCGCGCCTGGTTCCCGTCCCCCTCGCACTGACAGCTTTGGCCGCCATTCTCTATCGTGATCCGAAGCGCACAACGCCCTATGCGCCAAATGCGTTGTTTGCAGTCTCTGATGGTACAGTGATAAGCATTGACGAGATCTATGAACATCGTTTTCTTCATACTGATAGCCTGCGGATTGTAACCTCCCTTTCACTGCTTGATGTTCCGGTCAACCGCAGCCCTGTTTCGGGTGTTGTACGCTATATCCAGCACATAACCGGCGAATATCGCACCGTTAGCGATGGAGAAGCGGCTGAACGCAATACGCGAACCTATATTGGCATTGAAGCTTCCTGGGGGCCTGTGCTCGTTGTTCAGATCGCTGGGCCAGTTGCCC
>JAKSDJ010000286.1 GCA_022360155.1 Chloroflexales bacterium
ACGCAATTGTTATCATGCTGCCATCATCGGCTCGTAATGGAGAACCATCAGTTGGTTCGAATGCAGTGCAAGCAGCGCATACGTCCGTCTCTCATCGTCACTAAACTCAACCTCGAAAATGCAGGGGGCTAACTCCTCGACGATTGTGCCAACTTGGCCGTGGCGTAGCGCATGGCCTGGGATATCTTCGAGCAGCGCGACGACATCTAGCTAGAGCCAGATGCCGTTCAACACTACACTCCAGCCGACGCCGCAGTTCGGCTGCAGGATAGGGGCGTTTTTGAGAGCTGATTTCGTCTTGATATCCATTCTCGGTCTATCCGTGCGGCGTAGCTCAGCTTTTTTGTTCGGTAATACAATCAAAGCTTTGCTCGCGTCAATCCCATATTTCAGAAGCTGCCTGAAAAGGTTCGAGTCTGAACCCCAGACCTGACCAGTGCGGCATCCACAGCTCCCCCTACATCCTCCCAAACAGATCAAAGCGCCGCACATGTTAGGTCTTGATGGAAAGCTTTTCAGATAGACTCTCAGATCTGCGGCACATCCGCGCCGCTTTGCGTCGTCAGCGTTCCATTGCATGACTTTGCTCTTCCCCAACCGGCGTGGTACAATTCGTCCGGGAATAATGGTTTATCCGCCCTGACCCTTTGTGGTCAGGGCATTTCGTGTGGGACACTATGCAACGGACTGATACACGTAATATCGCGATCATCGCCCACGTCGATCATGGCAAAACAACCCTCGTCGATGCGATGCTCAAGCAGAGCCGGATCTTTCGCGAGAATCAGGCTGTCGAAGAGCGTGTGATGGATAGCAACGCGCTGGAGCGCGAGCGTGGCATTACCATCCTCTCCAAGAACACCGCCGTGATGTACCGGGGCGTGAAAATTAACATTGTGGATACCCCTGGTCACGCCGACTTCGGCGGCGAGGTCGAACGGGTGATGAATATGGTCGATGGCGTGCTGCTGTTGGTTGATGCCGTCGATGGCCCAATGCCACAGACCAAGTTTGTGCTGCGCAAAGCGCTTCAGGCTGGTCACCGCGCCATTGTTGTCGTCAACAAGATCGACCGCCCGCAGGCGCGCCCCAACTACGTCGTCAACGCCACCTTCGATCTCTTCGTGGACCTGGGGGCGAACGACGAACAAGCCGAATTTGCAACAATCTACACCAACGCGCTGACCGGCCACGCCGGGCGCTCGTCGCTCAAGCTGCACGAGTCGCTCGAACCGCTCTTCGAGGCGATCCTCGATTGCATCCCGTCGCCCGACGTCGACACGGACGCTCCGGCGCAACTCCTGGTCACCACCAGCACCTACGACGACTACAAGGGCAAAATCGTTACCGGGCGCTTGCAGCGCGGTCTTTTGAATCGCAACCAGGTGGTGGCGCGGATTAGTCGCGACGGCATGGTGTTCCCGGTGCGCATCTCGCAACTGTTCGTCTACAACGGCTTGCAGCGCGAAGAGGTCGAAACGGCGAGCGCGGGCGATATTGTGGCGATTGCCGGTATTCCCGACGCCAGCATTGGTGAAACGATCGCCGACGCTGAAACACCCGAGGCGCTGCCTCCGATCTATGTCGAAGAGCCGACGGTGCGGATGACCTTCGGGGTGAATACCAGCCCCTTCGCCGGGCGCGAAGGCGCATTCGTGACCAGTCGCAAACTGCGCGAGCGCCTATATGCCGAAACCGAGCGCGACGTCGCCCTACGGGTGGTCGATACCGCCAGCGCCGATGTCTTCCTCGTCAGCGGGCGGGGCGAGTTGCATCTTGGCATCTTGATCGAGACGATGCGCCGGGAAGGCTACGAGTTCCAGGTCAGCAAGCCCGAGGTGATTTTTCACAGAGAAAACGACACCCTTCTGGAGCCGATGGAGCTGGTAGAAATCGAAGTCGCCGGCGATTACCAGGGAACAGTCGTCGAGATACTGGGCAAGCGGCGTGGCCTGATGCGCGACATGCACGTGCGCGAAGACGACAGCGTCCACTACGTCTATCTTGTGCCGACGCGCGGGCTCTTGGGTTTCCGCCAGCAATTCCTGACAGCGACCCGTGGGCAGGGCATTATCAATAGCCTGTTTGCCGGCTACGAACCGCTGGCGGGCGAAATCGAAATGCGCGAGAACGGCTCCCTGATTGCCTCTGATACCGGCGTTGCTACGACCTACGGGATGCATGGCGTGCAAGACCGGGGTCAGTTTTTCATTACTCCGGGCCAGGAGGTGTACGCGGGCATGATTGTTGGCCAACACATCCGCGATAGCGACCTGGAAGTCAATGTCTGCCGCGAGAAACATCTCACGAACATGCGCAACAACCGGGGCGAAGAGACGCTGCGTCTCGAAGCGCCGCGCACCCTTTCGCTCGACGACACCATCGAGTACATTGGCGACGACGAACTGGTCGAAGTGACGCCGAAAGGCTGGCGGCTGCGCAAGAAACTCCTCGCCGCCGAGGATCGTCGCAAAGAGAAGAAGCGCCGCGAGATGGCGCTCAAAGAGTAGTGCGTGACCGAAATCTGGGGGGCGCGGCGGCGTTTGAGCGCGTTGCCTGCGCTCCCTGAATCCCCCGCGCTGAAATCAGTTCCTCATACGCAGTGCGCACAGCGCCGCCTGAAAACGAGCACGTGGCTAGCGAATTCCTGACACCGATATACGCCGATACACGCCGATTATCGGCTTGCCGGGGCGCTGCCTAATCATCAAAATCGGTCATGGGAAAAGGGCCTCGTAATGTTGGCTTCAGACGGTTTGAAGGCAGAAAAACCACCTGAGGGCGGCACGACATCAAATCCTCCTGTTGATTATCAAAATTCATTAGCGGTGCGCGCGCACAAGCATGAAAAGAGCTGTCCAATGGCGATCTGTCGGCTATCCCCGCGTACGCGGGGTATCGGCGTTGTGATCACAGGGGTCAATGTCATGACCCGGCTATCCCCGCGTATGCGGGGTATCGGCTATGTTCACATCAACCTCGTCGCCTCAATCCTGTAGGTTGACGGCCTCTCATCATCCTCTCATCTGCCTCTCATATCCTATTTATGCCACTCCGGCATACTAGAATTTGCATGTTACTCAATCACGTGCTGAGAGGAGCATATCCTCAACCCTTACGAGGTAACTATGTCCGATATGATACATTCGGCGGCATGGTCGTCTTCAGAGTCCATAATTACCTACTTAAATGAGATCGGTGAAGAGCCATTGCTGACCTTTGACCAGGAGCAGAAACTAGCTGGGCAGCTTTTGGCCGCCCGCGATGCAATCCAACAGCTTAACTCTGAAAACGACATCGATAGCGCCGAATGCCATCGGCTACAAGAGTCGGTGGCTGCGGGCCATTCTGCTCGTGCTCAGTTAATCCATTCCAACTTGCGTCTGGTCGTGAGTATTTCGCGTCGCTACCAAGGGCATGGTTTAAGTTTGCTCGATTTGATCCAGGAAGGCAGCCTGGGTCTGATGCGGGCTGTAGATAAGTTCGATCCTAGTCGCGGCCTCAAATTCTCCACCTATGCCACCTACTGGATCCGTCAGAGTGTGGGGCGTGCGATTGCCGATCACGGGCGTACCGTCCGCTTGCCGGTTCACCTCGGTGAGCGGCTGCTCCAGGTGTCGCGGGCGCGTCAGCGCCTGGTCCAGACCCTGGATCGTGATCCGACTCACGACGAGGTCGCCCGCGAGTTGGGATTGACGCCTGAACAGGTTGTCCGGGCTGAACAGGCAGCAATGACGCCGTATTCGCTCGATGAACCGCAGAACGATGAGTACCAAAATGCTCTCGCTGATACGCTGTCGGATATCAATGAGCCGACGCCATTGGAGCAGGTATCGGAGCAATTGCTCCGTGATGATTTGAATGAGGCGATGTCGCACCTGACTTGGCGTGAGCGCTGTATTTTGGAACTGCGTTATGGTCTGCATGGTCGGCATCCGCTCACGCTGGAGCAGATCGGCAAGACCTTGAGACTGACCCGTGAGCGCGTTCGCCAGCTCGAAAACGAGGCGCTGAAGAAGCTGCGCAGTCCGCTCCTCGGGCGCCGCTTGCACGGCTACCTGGATTAGCGCAAAGCGTAAGGCGTAAAACGTTATCTAATCCGGATAGTTGCGTTTTACGCCTTTTGTTTACCTCCCCTGAAAAGACTGTCATCTTCGCTTCGTCTCTCTTTAATAACTCCTTGATGTTGATTTAATATACAGCCGCCATTATTATAGGGATGTACACGATCATACGTTTAGGCACTCGTCGAAGACGAAGGTCGTTGGCGATGGTTCTGTATTAGGAGATAGCAACAAGGAGCCTCCATGTTCGTCGTCCGCCTGCTGTCACGGCAAATACTTATTCACCTGGTTCTCATCACCGCTCTCATCCTCACCGCATTAGCCAGCTTGTCCATTTCACCTATCTATGCCTTTACCCAGGAATCGGCGACGGTCTTCATCAACGAAATCCACTACGATAACACAGGTGCGGATACTGGCGAGGCCGTAGAAATTGCCGGGCCAGCCGGCGTCGACCTGACCGGCTGGAGTTTGGTGCTGTACAACG
Organism: Chloroflexales bacterium; assembly: GCA_022360155.1. GTDB lineage: Bacteria > Chloroflexota > Chloroflexia > Chloroflexales > Chloroflexaceae > JAKSDJ01. Next base: position 4,552 of record JAKSDJ010000286.1, read on the forward strand.
GGAGTGGCGGTGCAGCCTACACGACGATCCCATTGGCGGGAATAATTGCTGACCAGGGCGGCGGCTTTGGCACAGTAGTAGTCGACGCGCCTGGGTTGCAAAACGGCTCCCCCGATGGCCTGGCCCTTGTTGACAACGGCGCGCTGATCCAATTCCTCAGCTATGAGGGCGGCTTCACGGCGGTCGATGGCCCCGCTGCGGGTCTGGCCAGCACCGATATTGCTGTCGCAGAGCCGGGTGATACGCCGGTGGGCTTTTCGCTCCAACTGGCGGGAACCGGCACGGTGTACCAGGACTTCACCTGGAGTGGCGCGGCAGCGAACACCTTTGGCGCCTTC
>JAKSDJ010000548.1 GCA_022360155.1 Chloroflexales bacterium
AGGTCGAGCATATCGCTGGGATAGCCGGTCTTGGCGGCCACAATATCGAGCACCCTGCTCGACACCTCGTCGATGCTGGGCGCTGGCGCCGCGACGGGTACGGACGCGGGCATCGGCGCCGGAGTCGGAGTCGGCGCTTTGGCCACTGGCGCGGGCATCGGCGCCGGAGTCGGCGCTTTGGCCACTGGCGCGGGCGCGGGCACGGACGCAGGTACAGGTGCAGCCGCTTGCTGCCCGCCTCTACTCACCGGCGCCGGCTCGGCTGCGGGCTGGATATCCGGCGCCGCGGGCATAACCATCGGCGCTGGGTGGTAGCCGTCGATGGCGGATATACCGTCGCCCGGAGCGGGCGTACGGAGAGTCGGACCGGTGCCGTACTGCCAGGCGCTTGGCGCGGGCTGGCGAGTCGGCGCACCCTGCGCTTTCACGCGGAGCACCCGCTTGACCACCTCGGTCTCGGCGCGGTTGTAGCCGCTGACATCGGCCAGCCAGCGCTGGTACAAGCCCTTGTTGTCCACCCGGTTGAACGAGCCCGGGATGCGCCGGATGAGTGTCATCGCGATCTGTGAGCCGAAACCGGCGGCGAGGTGGATCGCATACTGCACCGGATAGCGCCCGCCTCGGCTCAACGTCAACGGGCCAAGCTCGGGGTCGATCTCCTTGAAGTTCGGAACCGGCGGCACAATGCCATATTCCAGGATCTTCACCGCGATCACATCTTCTACGCCGACGCCCATTGGGTGGCCGGTGAAGCCCTTCGTGTTCGCCATAACAATCTGGTTGGCCGAGTCGCCGAAGGTGCGGCGCAGCGCAAACACCTCCGCCGAGGCGCTGCCGCCACGCGCAGGGGTGTAGGTCTCGTGTGAGACGAACGCGGTCTGGGCGGCCATGGTCCGCCGATCAACGCCATAGCGCCGCTCGGCAGCCGTCACCAGCCGGTCCATCACCATCGAGATGTGCTCGACCTCCAGGCGCGACCCATGGAAGGCGCTGTTGTCGGTCTCGCTGCTGAGCAGTTCAACAATACCGCGCATTCCGCGCTCGCGGACGGCATCTTCGCTTTCGACCACCAGCGCACAGGCGCCCATGCCCAGGATCATGCCGTGGCGGCGGCGGTCGAACGGTAGCGCCGCTTCTTCCACCTTGTCGTCGGTGGCAGCCGCGCCCACCGAGAGGAAGCCGGAGCCAGTCCACTCGAGCATAGTGTCGTTGGTGATATTGTCGCCAGCAATGACCAACACCCGGCGGCAGCGACCTGAACGGATCCAGTCCTCCGCCATCGCTACCGCTGTCGCCGTGCTGGCGCAGGCGGTGTTGACATAGGTGTTGGGGCCGCGCACGCCGATGTACTCGGCGAACTGGGCGTGACCAAAGGCAATCACCCGGAACAGGAAGCGCCGGTCGAAGGTGTACGGCTCGCGCTCCAGCACATCGCGCAGTTCGGCGGCGCGCCGGTTGATCTCGAACAAGGTATCCGGGTCTTTGGTGTAGAGCCGCAAGTTCTCCAGTTGGTTGAGCTGGTCCCGGCGGTTCTGCCAGGTGTAGTAGCGGTTGAACTCGTCGGTCAGGCGGTCCATCCCGGCGAAGGCGCTGGCGAAGATCACGCCGGTCTCGTCGCGCATGGCCTCGGGGAGCAGCCAGCGATCGGGCAAATAGCGCCCGGTCGTGGTGCGCCGATAGGTCTGCACCAGCGGAACACCCGCCTCGCGCAGCGCGTCCAGACCGGCTGCAAAGGCTAGCTGGCTGGTCGAGTCTAGGGCTTCGATCAGCTTCTCAGGAACGCCGTATTCCTCGGCCAGGTCGAAGCTGCCCGGCCGCGCCGCAAGTTTGATCACCTCTGAAGTGTCCGTGATAGTTTCAAAGCTGCCGCTGCCATCATCGGACTTGACGACCCGCGTGATGTTCTTGTTAGCCATGCCCTTGCGGAAGCGCTCAGGGATTAGGTCGATGAACTGCTCGCCGCGCAGGATGCGCAAAGCGTTGTCCGGGTCCATCACCGGCTTGCTCGTACCAGGCAGGCCCAGGCCAGTGCCGCTGATCACAATCGAGCCTAGCGGCGGGTCGTTCCGGTCGAAGACCTTATGACCGTTTCCGCTGGCTTGGCTCATGTGTTGCAGCGCCTGGGCGAACATCTGGCCGATCGCCTCGAACGATTGCGGCATAACGGATGCAGCGGGCATAGGCGTGCTGGCGGGAACCGGCATCGTCATGCGCTCGACCCGCGATTCGCCGCCAAATGGAGGCGCCGCCGGATGGCCATTGCCCATGGCCGGGCTATCGGCGGCTTTCGCCGGAATAGCTGCCGGTACAAGTTGCTGGCTGGCTGTCGCCGCAGCGGTCGCGGGCTGTTCGGCAGAAATACCGTAACCGGCAGCGTACAAACCGCACAGCACATGGTTAAAACTCGGCATTTCGCCAGTCTTCGGGTGGTTGCTGAAGAGCGAGACGATATCCGGCTTCTTGCCCAGCACATCGTCCACAAAACCCTTGAGCGCCTTTTTCGGCCCCGCTTCGACGAAAGTGCGCACACCGGCCTGATAGAGCGTCTCCAAGCCTTTGACCCACTGGACTGGCGAGGCGATCTGGAGTTCGAGGATGTCCTTGATTTCCTCGACCGTGGTGGGATAGAAATCGCCCGTGACATTGGCAACCAGCGGTATCTGCGGCGTGCTGATGTTCAAGCGGTTGAGCACCTGGCGCAATGGCTTACTCGCCGGGGCGACAATCCTGGTGTGGAAAGCATGGCTGACGGGGATGCGCTGGGCCTGGTAGCCCTTCTGGGTGAAGACCTCGATGGTGTGTTCCACCGCCTGGCTGGCCCCGCCGATCACACACTGGTTGTAACTGTTGATATTCGCAGCAACGACATAGCCGTCAATCTCTTTCAGCGTCTGCTCGATGGCCTCGTAGGGCGCCATCACCGCCGCCATCCAGCCGTTGTCCTCGACGCTGACCTTGGTCATCTCGCTACCGCGGGCGGCGGCAGCTTCTAACGCATCGGCGAAGGGCATAATCCCGGCGGTAATCAGCGCGCCGTACTCACCGAGTGAGTGGCCCATCACCATATCTGGCTTGAAGCCATAATCCGCCAGCGTTTTCATGATCGCGATGTCGGTCGTGAGCATCGCCGGCTGGGTGATCGCTGTCTGCATCAGGTCGCGCTCGGCCTGCTTCCGGGCATTGGGATCGTTATTGTCAACAAAAATATAGCTGGTTAACGGCTTGCCCAGGATCGGCTTCATCACCTTGTCGGCCTCGTTGAAGACCTGGGCAGCGGCGGGTGAGAAAGCGGCCAGTTGGCGGCCCATATTGACATACTGGCTGCCTTGACCGGGGAAGAGGAAGGCGACCTTGCCGGGTTGCGGGCCGCTGCCCCGGAAAATACCCTGCGCCTGCAAGGCCTTCCATGCTTGCGGGTTATCGAAGCCGGCCGCCTTGCGCGCCTTGTTGATCTGGTCGAGGAGATGATCGCGATCGGCAAAGTCGATGACCAGGCGTTCACGAGCGCGAATATCGGCGGGATCGGGGGCGACGAGCGGCGGGGTCCAACCGCCTTCGACTCGGCGGAAGGTCGCGTCGAGCTTGTCTTTCAGCTCAACCGGATTCTCGGCGCCGAGAGCCAGAATGCCGCGCGGCGGCGCTTTACGCGGCGGCGCGCTGGCGGCGCTGATGGTCGAACCGCCGCCGCTGCTCGTGCTGCTGCCAAACGACGCGCCCGCTGCCATCTTGCCATTGCTGGTCAGCATGCCTGGCACATGTTCCTCCAGCACAATATGAAAGTTGGCGCCGCCGAAACCATAAGCGCTGACCCCGGCACGACGCGGATGGCCATTGGGCTTAGGCCACTCGCGTAGTTCGTGGTTGAGAAAGAACGGCGTCTGCGCGAAGTCGATATTCGGGTTGTGCTGCTCGGCGTTGAGCGTTGGCGGCAGCATCTTGTGATGCACCGCCCAGACCGTCTTGAGCATCCCGGCTGCACCGGCGCCCGCCTTCAGGTGGCCGATGTTGCTCTTAGCCGAGCCCAGGGCGATTCGACCGCGTTCGGCTCCGCCAAACACCTTAGACAGACTTTCGACCTCGACCACGTCGCCGACGCGGGTGCTGGTGCCGTGGGCTTCGACCAGCGTTGCCGTCGCCGGATCGAGACCGGCGTCTTGCCAGGCTCGAGTCGTTGCCAGCATCTGTCCGACCGGATTGGGCGCGGTGATACCTTTGCCCTTGCCGTCGCTCGAACCGCCGACGCCGCGAATGACGGCATAGATCTTGTCGCCGTCGCGTTCAGCGTCGGCGAGGCGTTTGAGCAGGAATGCGGCTGAACCTTCACCCATGACAAAACCATCAGCGCCATCGCCAAAGGGCCGGCTGCCGGTGGAACTCAACGCGCCGATCTTGCAAAACTTGACGAAGGTCGAAATACCCATGTTTCGGTCCACGCCGCCGGTGAGCACCGCGTCGCAGTGGCGCTCGGTCAGCAGATCCACAGCGGCGTCAATTGCGGCCAGGGTGCCAGCGCACGCAGCGTCGGTGATAAAGTTCGGACCACGCATGTTGAGCACGTTGGCGATCCGTCCCGACACGATATTCGGCAGCTCGCCAGGCATCGTATCTTCGGTAATGGGCGGCAGTTGGGCGCTCACCACCTCGTGCCAACGCGAGAGGATCGCAGTACGCACCTCAGCCGGCAGTTGCGAGAACTCGCTGACCGAGCCGAGGTAGCGGGCAAATTCGGGGAAATTGATCCGCAGGGTGGTCAGGTAGTGCAACTCGCCGCCCATTGCGGTGCCAATGACCACGCCAGTGCGCTCGGTATCGAGCGGGCGATCAGGATAGCCATAGTCGGCGAGGGCTTCGGCAGCAATGGTCACGGCCCACTGCTGCCCCTGATCCATCGCCGCGGCGACCTTGGGCGGAATACGAAAACGCTTCCAATCGAACTCGAAGCCGCGCACCCAGCTCCCGATTTTGCTGTAAGTTTTGTCGGGCGCACTCGGGTCGGGATCGAAATAGTCGGCGACGCTCCAGCGCTCGGGCGGCACATCGATAATGCTATAGCGCTTATTGCAGATATTTTGCCAATATGCCGGCGCGTTTGGAGCGTCGGGAAGTATCGCGCCGACGCCGACAATGGCAATCGCGCGGTCAGCTCTCAGATCCATCACAAACTCTCCTCTGTATCACCTTGACGATTGACGATGTTGAACAAAAATGCGGTAGTGCTCGCGAATCGTACTTATTGTATTAAGCTGGGAATGCTTCCATTAACTTGCTAGAGACAAAGTTCATATCGTCAATCTGGCCGGCCTGTGCCTGGTAAATTGCCGGCAGGTTGAGCGCGCCCGCCAGGTTCGGATCGGTCTGTCCGGCGCCAATCGCCCACTGCAACCCATCCGTTGCAACCTTCAGCGCGGCGTTGCGCGCGTGAATTCGCGCCATCGCCTGCAGCGTGGGCGGATCGAAGTTGATGGCGTTG
>JAKSDJ010000055.1 GCA_022360155.1 Chloroflexales bacterium
GGAAAGAGATCTTATCGTTAGAATATTGGACAGCCTCTGAGATAACCATAGGACAGAAGAGGGCCACTTCTTAGCGAACCCTCATGCATAATAGATTATCGTATTATATTATGACAACGTGACAGGTTACATCATAAACCATACAGTAACACATTAGAACGTTCTATCAAGCGCCTATATTATACTACACCAGGCAAGCCTCTGGCAATAGTCTGACCCCCTCGATTTTTGCACAAAAAAACTGAAACGGGGTTATCTTAACTATCGTTTCGAAAAAGATACTTTGCGCTTTGACCATGCTGTGAATAGGTAATTCCCAGGGTGAGGTCTTCTCAAGTCTCTAAGCCACATTGGGATAGAACAGAGAGTCTGTTCCGCTACAATGCAACATATGATACGAGAGAGAGCAGCAGGAGCGAAGTCCCGCCGCTCCTTATCCCGGCTCAAGCATCCCATGATATCATATGAGCGGATTAGGCGATTTTGCCACAGTCCTACAGGGTGTTAAGACCATAAGTTGTGTCATCATGAGATAATGAGTTACAGACGACTTTCTATCACTTTCGATGTGACTATTCTATAGGGAGATACACTAATGGTACGCATCCTCTATCTTGGAAGTCCCTCCTTCGCGGTCTACCCGCTTGAGGCTTTAGTCCAGGCAGGCTATACGATCTGCGCCGTTGTCACCCAACCCGACCGTCCAGCGGGACGCCAACGCACATTGACCGCTCCGCCGGTTAAACTTGCTGCTCAACGGCTGGGTTTGCAGGTACTTCAGCCGCCAACATTGCGCGATCCTGCAGTAATTGAGCAACTTGCCGCACTACGCCCTAATGTTGGGGTTGTGGCCGCCTATGGCGAAATTTTACGTAAGGCAGTATTGGAAATTCCGCCACTGGGGTATCTGAATATTCATCCATCGTTGTTGCCATTGCATCGCGGGCCAACCCCTGTCGCCGGAGCGATTCTGGCCGGCGATACCGAAACAGGCATGACCATCATGAAGCTCGATCGCGGGATGGATAGCGGTCCTATCCTAGCCCAAGTCATCGTGCCATTGTCAGCCAGCGCTCGCGCCGAAGCGTTAACTGATGAGTTGTTTCAACTCGGCGCCAAGCTGTTGCTTGATGTGCTGCCAAGTTATGTGAACGGCGCTATCGAACTCCGGCCCCAAGACCATAGCCAGGCCAGCGTAACGCGCTTATTGACCAAGGAAGATGGCTTAGTCGACTGGACCTTGCCAGCCCTGGTCATCGAGCGTCGTATTCGGGCTTTTGATCCATGGCCAGGCGCTCATACAATCTGGCGCGGGCAAAACCTAAAGCTGCTTTACGCACAGGTTGATGCGACCTGGTCAGGCGATGAATGTCCCGGCACTATCGTCAGCGCCGATGGGCCGCGTATCGCCACCGGCAGCGGGGCATTGATTCTGAACGAGGTGCAACCGTCCGGTCGACGATCGATGTCTGGCCAAGCATGGGTCCATGGACAGCCAGGGCTAGTCGGTCAGCGACTCGGCGCATAATGCAACGCGTTACACTCACCTTGACGCGCATGCGGGTTTCACCGTATAATCGACATAGTTCCCGTGAGCTCATCTATGTGGGTTATATTTGCTTGTGTTAGGAGAATCGCCGATGCCATACTTTAAGGACTCGGACGAACTAGCTTATCTCTTTGGAAAGCTGTATGATGAAGCAAAGTGTGATTCGCGCGTTGCACCGAAGATTCGCGATGCGAAAATCATTGTACAGTTTCGCTACGAAGAACCACAGGGGATCGTGACCATCAATGCCATAGCGCCGCCAACGCAAGAAGGGGCTTTTTTCGATGTACTTTGGGGCGACGACACTGGTCTAAAACCCACCGTCGAGATGCGCATGAAGGCCGATATTGGTCACCGGTTTTGGCATGGCAAAGTTAATCTCATGGCAGCGCTCACCCGCCGACAGATTATCGCCAAGGGGCCGATTCCTGTGATCCTCAAGCTTCTTCCCACAGTCGAGCCAATGTACGAAATGTACCCGCGGATCTTGCGTGAGCTCGGTCGTGAGGACTTGATTGTTACATAACTCGAACTGTCGACAGCAGACAGCAGGCAACGACATAGTCCTTGTCTGCTGTTTCTGTCCCAGTTAACTAAACGGGTATGGGCAGTAGCGACGAGATGTACGAGCGCGGCGTGCAAGATGCCGCCCGCGATGACTTTAATCCGTTTTACTACCAGCATTATTATCACTACCGCCAGGGATATAACACCACACGTCGGCGTCTCCGTCGTGAGAGTCCCGCCGATCAGTCGCCGACTCGCCGCTTTATCACGCTTGTCTTGTCACTGGCTGGAGTCTTGATAGTCGCTTGGTTCGGCTATGTTGCACTACAAACCAATAATGCCAGTTCTGAGAGTCAAGCGCGCCTCGACACGGCAACGACATTGTCTCCAACGGCTGCTGCTTCGTCGACGCCTCGTACGTTGGCTACAGCTACTCTACCTGTCCCAACCCCCGCCACGCCCATGTTGCGGATTGGCGGGCTAGCGCTGGTTGCCAATGTTGGTCAAGCCGCCCTCCTCGCACGCCGCGATCCTGGATTGAACAGCCCGGTCCAAGCTCGCTTCCCAGAGGGCATTCAGGTAACAATCCGCGATGGTCCGATCGAAGCCGATGGGTTGACATGGTGGCAAATCGAGGGTCCAGAAGGGAACGGCGGATGGAGCGCTGCAAGTGACGCTGAGGGAGTGATCTGGCTTCAGCCGCAGTAGTCCGCCTCCCTACAGAACCTTGGTATCGCTAGCCGCAAGCTGCTTATAGAAACCGCGACGTTCTTCCGGCAATAGTTGAGCAATCCGTATCATCATATCGGTTTTCAAACGCTCCATGGTATCAAATGGTATCTTCCCATTGGGGAGAGGTTTGATAATGTAAGGCTTACCAATTTTCAACATAAGCGGTTCGCGCCGAAACGTGCCACGCAGGCCATGCATTGTGCCGGTCATCGCCATTGGTACAATTGGCGCTCCACTACTGATGGCTAAACGTATCGCCCCGCCGCGTCCCTCGCGCAGCACACCGCTGCGGTTACGGGTTCCCTCTGGAAAGATCAGTAAAACCGCTCCGTCTTTCAAGGCCTCGACTGACGCATCAAGCGCAGCAAGATCACGTTGTCCTCGTTTGATAGGGATAACATTCATTGCCCGAAAGAACCAGCCGATAATAGGATGAGCAAAGATTTCGATTTTCCCTAACCATGATAATCGATACGAAAACGGTAAGAGCGCCCCGACTGCCGGAATGTCTAGCCAGTGAACATGGTTCATTACTACAATCATACCGCCGTTTTGGCGTGGCGGCAGGTTTTCGCGCCCTTCGACTCGCCAACGCCACCAGCCAATTGCAATCATGGTATGGATCAAGATATAGAGAAAGCCATAGAACAAAACACCGAACATGCACTGCCTCCCTATGATACGTTTATTGACCGACTCCTAACCGCAAGACATAGACGAGATGGCCGCCTAGCCAGCCATTCAGCACAATGAGGAGAGAACCAAATACAAGGAGCCGGAGGTAACCTTTTCGTGCGTGTTGATCATCCAGGATCGCAGGATGCTGCCGCCGGCGGCGTAACGCTTGCCCGTAGACAACAACCGTGGCAACCCCCACTATTGCGTGCGCGTTAACCCAGCCAATGAGCGCGTTGTCGCGGGGCGATTCGGGACCAGCAAGCTGGCGGACGGCATCAATGAGACCGGATACGGTAGCAAGACAGGCGCCTAACCAACCAAGCGCCAAACAATGATAGGCGCTGGTTTCCAAGGAAGGCTCACGTTGACGAAGATACAGTATCGTGAGCAGGCCATTTGCCAAAAGCAGCGCAATTGGAAAGTGAACAGTAAAAGGGTGGATTGGATACATAGTTGTCTCTAACTTGGAGAGCTATTATACCATAGCGAACGATGCGATCCAAAGGCCGGCGTGGAGGCAGACGCCGTATTTGGCACAGGACACTGTTAAAGGCAATCGAGAACGAAGAGGAAGAGCTGTGCAAAGCCCCCAATACGGGTAATCTAGACCTCATCTCAAACTAGCTTTGCGCTTGGAGCGACTCGGGGCACGGGTTTGCTGCAGTTGAGACATTAGGAGTCGGAGCAGACGGCGGAGCCGCTGCCGCATTGGAAGGAGAAACAGATGACTGAACTGCCGGAGCTGGCTCAATTGGCATCGCATCAGGCTGCAATGACCTGCGGCGTTCACGGTAGCTCAGAATACGTTCGGCTATCGCCTGCACGACAGCAACCGCAGGAACGCCAAAAGCGATTCCCGCCACCCCGCCGAGCTTCCAACCAACCAAAACCACAAACAGCACGAGAGCAGGCGATAGCCGTAAGACTCGGCCCAGCAGATGCGGCTCAATGATATAGCCCATAAGATTTTGGCCAATAATCACCAGGATCGCCGGGATCAGCGCTATTGGCCAGGGTAGGGTCAACAAGAGAATAAGGACAGTCATAGCGCCGCCAAGGATGCCGCCCAGGTATGGTAACAAGCGCACCAAAGCTAACGGGCCGATCCAGAGAAAAACGTTGGGCGTATTGAAGAGGGCCATAACTCCTAAGCTGAGGATCATGCCCAATGTCCAAATCGCGAGGTGCCCACGAATAGCCGCCGAATAGGTTCGCCGCACATCCTGATACAGCCATGTAGCTTCATCAAGCCAAGTACGAGGGAGCGCTGCGCGTAAGATCGGGCGCACCGAGTTATCGCCTGCGGTCATCGCCGCCGCAACGCCTATCACCAGAAGAGTCTGGCCGCCAAAGCTGAGAATCGCCAATGACCAAGCCACAAGTATTGGGGCGATTTGCTGCACCAATTCACTGCTTTCCATTGCGATCCGGGACGACATTGGCACAGGGAAGTGGTGTTCGCGCAGCCAGACAAGAAACATATCAATCTGGCGCGTCGATTGTTCGATAACTTTGGGGAGTGCATTAGGAAGAGTGCTAGCCTGAGTTGCCAGCGGAGCTGTTAATGCCATAAGAACAAGCAGCACACAAACATATCCAATACTCCATGCGAGCCCTTTGGGGAATCGACGGCTGAGGCGATCGACCATCGGCTCAAGCAACAAGTTGAGCAACCAGGCAAATCCAAAGATCGCCAGGACATCGGCAAAGCGGCTCAAGAGACCAAGTGTCTGGCTTGCGAGCCACCAGGCTGCGGCAATTCCTACGAGTACAGTGACAATGTTGTGTGTTTGCCGCATCCCTCCGCCTCCTCGACTATGCTGTGGTGTTGCTGCTCACGGCCATACCCGCCATTGTACCAGGTTCGTTTGCGCTCTGCTAGGGCTTTTAATGAATTTTTAGTAAATGTGTGTAGGCAGCGACAACCTGCGCAAAACAGGGTTGCAGCGGCGCCGAGATGACGAGTAGAGGAGTGGCGAGGCGATGAAGTGCAGAGGCGATAACCTCCATTCATTCCTACGCCTCTGCACCTCATCATTTAGATAGGCTCTTAAACTTCGGGGTCGCGGCCTAAAGCCTTGATGTAGCGTACCAACTCCACCGGATCACCAGCGATTGCCACCGGCAAACCTGCCTCGGCGGCGAGGCGTTGCGGGGTGTATTCATCGAGGGTGCGTTCGCCTTGGTAATCGAACATAACACGTGGCAGGATAGCCCGGTCACAGCCGCTTTCGCGCAATGCAGGAACGACATCCTGGCCCATCAGTAAGCCGCTCACGGTCACCGTTTCGCCAAAGAATCGATTCAAGATTGGCAAAATACGAACCTTCAGCCCGCTTATCCGGTTGAGGCGGTCAACAACACGCTGCATAATTGGCGCAATCAGGACGCCGCACACGATGGCCAATTTCACTGGTCGGGGCAGACGTACAGGCAAGCGACGCTGCTCCCGAGACCACAAATCCAGAAAATCGCGGGTCATCCCCACCCCATTGGAATATTGCGGCATCCCATCGTAGAATTCCGCCCGCGGTAGATCGCGATTGGCAAGAATGTAGAATTCGTCACTTGGATAGACCAAGTGGAGACCGAGTGTACTCTGATAACGCGCGCTATACGGGCTTAACAGATCAATGACCTGCGCGGCCTCGGCAGGAGCGTAACAGCGCAAAGGCACATCAGTTGCTGCGCCCAAACGCGCACAGAAGCCCATCGACGGGTCGTGGAGAGGAGTCGAAGCTCCGTTCGGCTCTTCCATCCAAAGTGGTTGACGCTCCCAATTCGAGTCGATCCACTCCGGCGTCTCATGAACCTCGATCGCAGTACGGATGCTCTGGGGCCGCTTGCCATCAAAACGGAATTTGGTGAGACCAACCGGCACGACAGCAATCGATTGCACAATCGGGTAGAGCGCTGCCAAATCTTGCACTGTGCGATGCAGCGCTACGCCATCATTCACGTCGGGGCAAGCCACTACCTGGGTGTGAACCGTAATACCGGCATCGCCTAACCGGCGGATCTGCGCCAAAACATCGGGAACATCTGGTTTACCCAACATAACCGCGCGCAATACCCGATCGGTTCCATGCACGCTGATATGCATTGGCGAAAGTCGTTGCTGTTCGATACGTTGCCAGTCGTCTTCACTCAGATTGGTCAGAGTCACAAAGTTGTTATAGAGGAAAGATAGTCGGTAGTCATCATCTTTGAGGTAGAGCGTTTTGCGCATTCCTTTAGGCATTTGGGTGAGAAAGCAGAATGGGCACTTGTTATTGCAAGTTCGCAGCCGGTCGAAGAGCGGTTCGACAAACTCAATACCCAGATCTTCATCCGGATCTTTCTCGATCTCGTAGATGACCTCGCCTTCAACACCACGTACCAGTAGTTCGATTTGCTCGTCGGCGATGGCGAATCGATAATCAATCACGTCGCGCAGGCGCAGATCGCCAACCATCAACACCGTGTCGCCCGGCTGCAAGCCTAATTCATCAGCGATGCTCCCCGGTACGATCCGGCTGATCACGCCACCTTCGCCAGTTATTCGTTTGAGATCAGGTTGGTATTCCACGAGTTGTATCGTATCGTTTCTGATTGCTCATCGCACTGCCAGTTGCAGTCACGATTGGATTATTGCCAATAATAAAAGGCGCCTGCCTGTATAGACAAGCACCTATACAATTATATCATACGGACGCCATGACAAAGACATGGTCGCCTTACACTTGTCGGATGGGGAAAACTAACGAACGAGCCGCTACTAATCGAGCGTATTCTAAGGATAAAGATATCGGCTTGTGTGAACAAAGTAGACGTAGCGGACGATCCATTCGGATGTATGGTAGGTTGATAAGCCTTTACCACACATGCAAAC
>JAKSDJ010000778.1 GCA_022360155.1 Chloroflexales bacterium
ATCGCTCTCAGGAATATCAGATGGAGATCGCTTATCGTTCGGATCTTTTGGCACCCAGATCCGTCCGTCGGTGCGCAGCGACTCGCTCATCAGGGTCAGCTTGGACTGGTGGTCGCCGGTCACGGGGATGCAGGTGGGGTGGATCTGCGTAAAGCAGGGGTTTGCGAAGCAGGCCCCACGGCGATACGCACGCCAAATCGCCGTCGTATTGCAGCCCTTGGCATTGGTCGAGAGGTAGAAGACATTGCCGTAACCGCCTGTCGCCAGCACTACCGCATCGGCGATATGCGACTCGATCTTGCCGGTAACCATATTGCGGGTCACAATGCCACGCGCCCGATCATCGATCAGGATCAGATCGAGCATCTCGGTGCGCGAATACATCGCCACCTTGCCCGCCGCGATCTGGCGACACAGCGCCTGATACGCGCCAAGCAACAATTGCTGCCCGGTCTGACCGCGGGCGTAGAATGTCCGCGACACCTGCGCGCCGCCAAATGAGCGGTTGTCGAGCATGCCGCCGTACTCACGGGCAAAGGGCACGCCCTGGGCCACACACTGATCAATGATATTCACGCTGATCTGGGCTAGGCGGTAGACGTTCGATTCACGCGCCCGGAAATCGCCGCCCTTGACCGTATCGTAGAAGAGGCGATAAATACTGTCGCCATCGTTCCGATAGTTCTTCGCCGCATTGATACCGCCCTGGGCGGCAATGCTATGGGCGCGACGCGGGCTATCCTGGTAGCAGAAGCATTTCACGTTATAACCCAACTCGCCCATGGTCGCCGCTGCCGACGCGCCCGCTAGCCCCGATCCAACAACGATAACCGTGTACTTCCGCTTGTTGGCCGGATTCACCAACTTCATATCGAAGCGATGTTTGTCCCAGCGCTGCTCAATCGGACCGTTCGGCTCACCTGAATTCAATTCGACATCGGTAAATTCTGTAATTGTACGAACCCCTGTACGGGTCGTTGTTTCTGTGGTCATAACTCTGCCCTCTCCGCAACTAGCTCACGATACCCAGCAAGACGGCAATCGGGAACGATATATTGGGAATAACGATGACGGCTGTCACCAAAATGGCCAGACCTCGCCAGAAGCGAGTGAAATGCCGATTATTCAGCCCCAGGGTCTGGAATGCGCTCCACACCCCGTGATAGAGGTGCATAGCAAGCGCAACCATTGCTACGATATAGAATAGCGAAACCGGCCAGACACTGAAGCCCCGCACCACATTACTGTAAACCTGGTATTCGCCATTTTCCGGATGCATAAATTGCCCCGCGCCATAGCCGACCACGCCAAAGGTAAAGTGAAGCAGGTGATAAATAATAAAGAGGAAAATGATGATTCCGCCCCAGCGCATCGTGCGCGACGCATACGAGGAATGGGCATTACTCTTGCGTCCATAGCGCGATGCGTTGCTGACCCGGCTGGTCATGGTGCTGGCCCGGCTCATCAAGGTCAGTTGGGTCGCCGACCAAATATGCAGAATAACTGCCGCCAACAAGACGACACGCACGATCCAGAGCAGATGTTCATGTCCAAAAACGGGATAACCGATTTCGCGCAAACCGGCGGCATAGGCGTTGAATGCCTCAGGCCCTTGGTACATTTTCGTGTTGCCATACATGTGCAACACAAGGAAACCGACTAAAACAATCCCGCTGACGGCCATAATTGCTTTTTTGCCAATTGAGGAACGGTAGAGTGTCAAAGCCCCCGTCATTGGTTGCCCCTTTCCTGATATTCCACTAGAAAACCGGCACAGCCGGGTTGTCCTGCCAGCCGTGTAAAACCTAACTATTACGGCGAATGCAAATTGGTGCAACAGCCGTATGCGACAAGCGTGTTATATACCGCCAACACAAGCGATGCGCAAACCGCGATTTTTTGTATCCGCCGAATAAGGTGATCCTCGATGGTCATAATATAGAGCTTTTGGAGCTACGCTACTCTTTGTGTAAAACATAGCGCAGAGTATCACATCTGACGTATAATCAGCTTGCTTGCGACGCTCGAAATGGCTAATCTTACTGTAGTACTATAACTATTATCGCTACAGCAGTTACAGATTTCATCGATGATAGATCGCATCTCGAACCCTACTGCCATCTACAATGCACTCTTTATCAGGCTCGCTGTCGATGAGGGATGGTTAGGTTTGCTTGCCGAGAGTATCAGCCTGTCTAGCCGAACTCAAACGCTATCCGTGCAGCGCCGGCACTGACTTGTTGCGTTCAAGCGGATGTGCGTGAGGGAAAGTTGCGTTTCTTGTGAACCTCTTCCGTTAAAATTATAGCCGAAACTTTCATGCTTGTCGACAATGCAGTATCAGATTGCCACTCAGTCGGCGTACTACAACCCCGCTTGTTCCAAGAGGCACAAACACAATCTAGGCCTATAGAAACTTGCAAAACCTGCGTATTATCCTCCTGCTGATCGCAAATAAGAACGAGAAGATCTTGAAAATATAGCAAACTGGTCTTTGTAGCATAAATGAACGAGGCGACGAACGGACGAGGCGACGAACGGACGAGACGAGGAGATAACGCGCCTCGTCGCGTCATCTCATCAACGTGCTAACGTGCCAACGTGCTAACGTGCTAACGTATCAACCGCCGCGCCAGTTGCACCCCGCCTGCACCCATGTTATAATCGCCCCTGCCATTCTGAAAAGTGCTAAATACATCATTCCAACAACTGAAGAATGTGGTAACTCATCAAGAGCGGCTGAGGGACTGGCCCTGCGATGCCCGGCAACCCCCCCCAAGACAAGTGAAGAGGTATGAGTCGCGAGTTGCTCGTTGAAGCGTTTTTTTTCGTCACTCGCTATGTATCACTTGCTGTTAGGGAAGGTGCCAATTCCTGCAAGGTAGCGTCATGGCGCATACCTTGAGCGATGAGCTGATGTCAGCTTGAGCCCCTCGCACTACGAGAGGCTTTTTTCATGGTCATGGACGATAACGAACTAAGGACAGTCTGGTGGGAAAAAGAGACGCTGTGCTTGATTGACCAGTGTTCATTACCCGACCAACACGTAATAGTGCGCTGTCACACGCTCGATGATGTGGCCCGCGCTATCAAGACGATGCAGGTTCGTGGCGCTCCAGCCATAGGCTGCACCGCCGCTTACGGCATGGCTCTCGCCGTCCAACGCAGCGCCGCCACTGATCGCGATGCACTGCTCACCGAGCTGCGTCAAGCCAAAACGATCCTTGATGCGCAACGCCCAACGGCTGTGAACCTGGTCTGGGCGACAAGCCGGATGCTCGAACAGGCCCAGACTTTTGCCGGTGAAGACCTGGCGGCTCTACGGGCGCGCTTACTGAATGAAGCCCATGCTGTTCTGGCTGAAGACCTGGCCATGTGCCACGCGATTGGCGATCACGGCGCATCGCTGATTCCATCGCGAGGCTGCGTGCTGACACACTGTAACGCCGGCGGCTTGGCGACAGCCGGCTATGGCACCGCCCTGGCGCCGATCCGTACGGCGTACAGCCAGGGGCGTTCTATTCATGTCTACGTGGACGAGACGCGACCGTTCCTCCAAGGCGCCCGCTTGACCGCCTGGGAACTCCACCAGGCAGGCATTCCCCAAACGTTAATTACCGACAACATGGCCGGCCACCTGATGCGGCGCGGCGATATTGACTGCGTCATTGTCGGCGCCGACCGGATCGTCGCCAACGGCGACGTAGCGAACAAGATCGGCACCTACAGCCTGGCGGTGTTGGCCCAAGCGCATCAATTGCCATTCTATGTCGCCGCACCGTCCACAACGATCGATCTCTCCCTCGCAAACGGCGACCAGATCCCGATCGAAGAACGAGCCGCCGATGAAGTCACCCATTTGAGAGGCCGACGAATCGCGCCAGAAGGGGTTGCCGCAGCACATCCCGCCTTCGATGTCACACCACACCCATTGATCACTGCGATCATCACCGAACAAGGGGTAATCGTCCCGCCATTCGCAGAAGGATTACGGCAGCTTGTCATATATCATATATAAGCAACGTTGCGCAGCGCTCATTGCGCAACTAAACCCAAAGACCAATATGAATGGACTGCTCGCTATGTTCAGTGTGCAGTTCACAATGCCCAATAGCCTATGTCACTTTCTTTCCCAACGGCATGCCTCCCTATCGCACGCGGCGGCTTGCCTCACAACAGCCCGCCGCAAGCTGTTGGCGTATTACTAAAAATGATGCCGGCGCTTGTCACCTGGCCGAAACTTCCTCACCGCAGCTTTCGCGAGCAAAGCTATGTGCAGAGTGCTATTGGGTTCCCTGGCTTGGTTATTGACAATAGCATCAAACGTGCATATGTACAACAAACCATTGCCAAACGCGAAATCGACCGCCTCGCCCTGGCTTACCTACGCGATGAGGTGTCGTATGGCGCATTGACATCCGAAGAGGCGGCCGGTTTGACTGAACTACTGCGGAGTATCAAATCAGGATTCAAAGGCCGCGCCATCAAAGGTCAACTCGTTGGCCCGATCAGCCTGGCGTTGCAACTTACGGATGAGCAGCAGCGGCCGCTAGTCTACGATCCCATGCTTCTGGAAGCGCTCGCACAACACTTGGCCCTCCGCGCGGCCTGGCAAACGGCGCAACTCGCCGCCCATGCCAAGGACATCATTATCTGCCTTGATGAGCCATTTCTGGATATCTTCAAATCGCCCTTCTGTCCGCTGAATTGGGAATTTGCGCTCGACCTGTTAGAACAGGTCTTTGCTGGTATCAAGGGGTGTCGCGGTCTCGCGACCAGCGGCGCCGTAGACTGGACAGCCGTATTCCAGTCATCGGTCGATCTGATTATCCTCGATGCATACTATCATAGTACGGCATTGCTCGAATCAAGCGCAGCGCTGCAAGCTTTTCTTGAACGGTCCGGCATTATCGCCTGGGGGCTCATCCCTGCGGATGAAGATCTGCTTAAACAGGAAACGCCGTCGATGCTGCTCAATAGGTTCGATCGGCTCCTCGATGAATTCGAGGAAGCCGGCATCGAGCGCAATCAGATCCTCAAAGCGTCGCTTATCTCAACAAACGACAATCTGGATCACTTGCCGATCCCGGTTGCCGAACAAGCATTACAAACCTGCGCCGAGGTATCAGAGCGGCTGCGCGCCGCCTATAAACTGCCCTTGCTTGAAGAGACTCGAACTACTATTACATAAGGAGGAAATCGATTGTGCGCATTGTTGTGACTGGTTCGCTGGCCTACGACTACATCATGGACTTTCCGGGATACTTCAAAGACCACATGCTTATGGAAAAAGCGCATATGCTGTCGGTCAGCTTTCTGGTCGACTCGATGCAGAGAATGCGCGGCGGTGTCGCCGGAAATATCGCATACAATCTGGCGCTGTTGGGCGAAGGTCCGCTGGTGGTTGGCACCGTCGGCCATGACTTTGCCGACTACCGCAATTGGTTGGAACGCCATAGAATCGATACGAGCGGTCTGATTGAAATTACGCACGAGTTTACCTCATCGTGCTTCATCACCACCGATCGTTCGAACAACCAGATCGTCGCCTTCTACGCCGGCGCAATGAAGCATGCCTGCGAACTCTCGCTTGCAAAGCTTGGCCTGGGCGCCAATGATCTGGTCGTGATCTCGCCCACCGATCCAATCGCGATCGAGCGTTACGCGCTTGAATGCCAGCAGCTTGGCATTCCCTACATCTTCGATCCCGGCAAACAGACCCCCCGCCTGGAAGCAAACCATGTCCGTGCAGGATTAACGGGCGCGCGGGCGCTGGTTGGCAACGACTATGAGTTCGGGATGATGGCCAAGAAACTGGGCATCAGCGAGGACGAGTTGATCGCCAGCGCTCCAGTGACTGTGATTACCCGCGGCGAACAGGGGTCGCTGATCTATACGGGCGCAGCCGATAGCCGCAAAGTCCAGATCCCGGTTGCCCCAGTCAACGAAGTACGCGACCCAACCGGCGCGGGCGACGCTTATCTTGCGGGGCTGGTCTTTGGGCTTGCCCGCGACCTGCCGCTAGAAGCTACTGGGCGGATTGCCGCCTTGTGCGCCACATACGCAATTGAGCAGCAAGGCTGCCAGGAGCATACATATACAATGGTCGACTTTGCCGAACGCTACCGGGCTGCGTTTGGCAGCGAACTACCGGCGCAAGCGCTTGCCGCTTCGACCAGCAGCGCCTTATGACCCTAGCGCCAGATCGGCATGCTCAGCTAGCAGGTTGACAGGTTCGAACATTCAAGCGCGCTAACCCGCGAACCTGCCAACGTTGGTGCATTATCAATATATCGGTTGTGTAATATCGGTTATGTAGAAACAACACATAAGAAAAGGAGCTTTGAACTTCAATGAGCAAAAACTTCGACATCAAGGATATCAATATGGCCGACCTTGGCCGCAAACGCATGGAGTGGGCGGAACAGGAAATGCCGGTCCTGCGCTTGCTGCGTGAGCGCTTCGAGCAGGAGCGCCCCTTGGAAGGCGTGCGCCTAAGCGCCTGTCTGCACGTTACCACGGAAACCGGCAACTTGATGCGCACTTTGACTGCCGGCGGCGCCGACGTGGTGCTCTGCGCCTCGAACCCGTTGAGCACCCAGGACGATGTTGCCGCCGCCCTCGTCGCTCACGAGGAAATCCCAGTCTATGCCGTCAAGGGTGAGAGCAACGAAGTCTACTACCAGCACATCACTGCTGCGCTCGACCACAACCCGCAGATCACGATGGACGACGGCGCCGATCTCGTGACGGGGGTGCTCAAGCAACGTTCCGATCTGATCGCAGGCATGTATGGGAGTACGGAAGAGACGACGACCGGCGTCATTCGATTGCGCGCAATGGCCGCCGACGGAGTGTTGACCTTCCCGGTGATTGCGGTCAACGACAGCGATACCAAGCACCTGTTCGACAACCGCTACGGCACCGGCCAGAGCACGATTGACGGCATCGTTCGCGCCACCAATGTACTGCTCGCCGGCAAAACCTTTGTCGTCGGCGGGTATGGCTACTGCTCGCGCGGGATTGCCGAGCGCGCCCGCGGCCTGGGGGCCAATGTCATCGTCACCGAAATAAACCCTGTGCGTGCGCTCGAAGCGGCTATGGACGGCTATCGGGTGATGCCTATGGAAGATGCGGCCCCAATCGCCGACTTCATCGTCACCGCGACCGGCAACAAGAATGTTCTCGACGCAGAAGACTTCGCCGTGATGAAGAACGACTGTATCGTCGCCAACAGCGGCCACTTCAATGTCGAGATCAACATCCCCGCCCTGGAAGCGCTCAGCGTTGAGAAGCGCCAGCCCCGCGCTTTCGTCGACCAGTACTGGCTGAAGGATGGACGCAAGATCAACCTGCTAGGCGAAGGTCGCCTGATCAACCTGGCGAGCGCCGAGGGCCACCCCAGCGCGGTGATGGACATGAGCTTCGCGAACCAAGCCCTAGCCAGCGAGTTCCTGGTCAAGAATAAGGGCAAACTTGCCCATGGCGTCCACGCGCTGCCCGAAGAGTTGGATCGCGAAATCGCCTCGCTCAAACTCAAAGCGATGGGGGTCGCGATTGATGTCTTGACGCCCGAACAACACACATACCTCAACTCCTGGCAAGAAGGAACGTAGTCGTTCAGATATCGAGCATTGAGCGATTATCAAGAAAAGGATCGTTGCGAGGCTTTACCGCACTAGCCTGCTTTTGCATGGGCATGGCGGCATGATCGCTGCCATACCCTTGCAAAGTGCGAATATCAAAAGCAGATTAGCTGATTAAGCATCGCCAATTTGCTTGTGTGATCGACATCGAGTAATGCAAGCCGGTCACTATGGTAGCACTCGATGCTCATGAATTCGAGGAAAATGATGTCAACAACATTTATGCAATCGCCCAAGTTCTTCTTCACCAGCGAATCGGTGACAGAAGGACACCCGGATAAAATCTGCGATCAGATCAGCGATGCAGTCCTAGACGCCTTTTTGCGCTTTGACCCGCGCGCACGCGTCGCCTGTGAAACAGCAACGACGACAGGCCTGGTAGTCGTGCTTGGCGAGGTCACGTTTGAAAAAGGCTATGTTCCTATTGAAGAAGTCGTTCGCAAAACAATCAAAGAGATTGGCTACGTCGATACCTCCTATGGCTTCGATGCCGACACCTGCGGCGTGATGGTTGCGCTACATGGCCAGTCGCCCGATATCGCCATGGGCGTTGATATCGCCCTCGAGGCCAAACAAGGCCAGATGACTGAAGCAGAGGTGGAGAGTATTGGCGCGGGCGACCAGGGGATGATGTTTGGGTTTGCTTGCAACGAAACGCCTGAAATGATGCCGATGTCGATTGCGCTGGCTCACCGCCTCGGTCGCCGCCTCTCCAAGTTGCGCAAAGACGGCGTTTTGCCCTATCTGCGACCCGACGGCAAAAGCCAGGTGACGGTCGAATACGCTTATGGCAAGCCAATCCGGGTTGACAACGTGCTGATCAGCAACCAGCACGCGCCCGATGTCACACAACAGCGCATTCGCGATGACATTACCGAGCAGGTCATCCGTGAAGTCATTCCCGCTGAATATCTCGATAACAAGACCAAATACTATATCAATCCAACCGGTCGCTTTGTAATTGGCGGGCCGATGGGCGACAGCGGACTCACCGGACGGAAGATCATCGTTGATACCTATGGCGGCGTGGCCCGCCACGGCGGGGGCGCCTTCAGCGGCAAAGACCCGACAAAAGTGGATCGCAGCGCCGCCTACGCCGCGCGCTATGTCGCCAAGAACGTGGTCGCCGCCGGGCTGGCCGAACGCTTCGAGGTGCAGATCAGTTATGCTATCGGCGTGGCCCGCCCGCTTTCGATCAGCGTCGAAACCTTTGGCACCGGCAATGTCAGCGACGAAACATTGCAGCGCCTGATCATCGAGCACTTCGATCTACGCTCCGGCGCCATCATTCGCGATCTGAACCTGCGCCGTCCGATCTACCAGGCCACTGCCGCGTATGGTCATTTTGGACGCGATGACATCGACGCACCGTGGGAAAACACGGATAAAGCCGAAACGTTGCGGAAAGCAGCCGGGATGTAATGCTTGAATAGGGGTAGGTTGGCGAGGTGTCCGTTCCCGCTCGCCTCGCCTTCTCGCCGCACGCCGATTCACGAGCGGCCAGCCAGAACCCTTCGATGCGCCCTTCCGCGCCCCGCGTGAGCGAATGCCCTCACGGGGCGTTTTTGTTTCCTGGGCCAAAGTAAGCCGCTTGAGATGCGAGGCGAAATGTCGCTTGTCGACGACTGGTTCGTGCTACAATAGGCATGCAACACAAGGAGGCGCGTAGATGGTTTCGCCGTTTCCAGGAATGGATCCTTATCTCGAATTACCCGCATTATGGCCGGATGTTCACAACCGTTTGGCCTTTGCGATCTGTGATCAAATCCAACCAATTCTCAGTCCGCGCTATACCGCAGTTATTACGCCCTACGTCGCCCAAGAGCATATCGGCATTACACCAGCGCGTTTTGTCGTACCCGATGAGGCCGTCCTCGATAGGGAAACCGCAGCCGGCGGTCAGACAACTGCCGTTGTAATCGCCCCCCCGCCAATGACCGGCGTGGTGGCGCTAGAGATCCCGACGCGCTACCAAAGGATCGAAATCCGCACCGTCAGCGATGAAACAGTCGTCACGGTGATCGAAATCCTCTCACCGGCGAACAAACGCCCTGGCGCTGAAGGCGCCGACGCCTACGAGCGCAAGCGCCGCGACATCTTGTGCAGCGAAATCCATCTGCTCGAAATCGATCTGTTGCGGGGCGGTCGTCGTCCCTCCCTCGAAACGCCGCTTCCGGATGCACCCTATGTTATCTTTCTGCATCGAGTTGAACAACGCCCGCTCGTTGGGATCTGGCCGTTGTCGCTTCGCGAAGCCATTGCGCCGGTTCCGATACCGCTCCGCGCTCCCGACCCCGATGTGCAGCTTGATCTCACCCAGGTGCTCCGCCAGATCTACGCCAGCGCCCGCTACGATCTGCGGATCGACTACCGTCAGGAACCGCCTCCGCCACCCCTCGTCCCCGAAAACAGCGCCTGGCTCGATGCGCATTTACGCACAGCAGGTCTCCGTTAGCCGCCCAGTCCCTCAGTCTCAATCGTTGAAGCGGTTGCTTCGGCAAAGGTAGAGCTGTTTGGAGGTAGGGGTACGACCTGACAAAATGAGCATCAATTATGGTCTTCTTATGGAGCAACGTTCGCAGATGGGTTGAAAACAACACAACCACTTACAAGCAAACCCTACAATAGTCGTTTCTTGTTGACACACGAAAAAGAGATGCTATGGCGCTGTGGGGGATATAAAAAGTGCGGCTAGAGCGACTGCTGGATGGAGCGCCAGCACAATCCCAGCCACGCGAGTCAGGTGCTCACGGTCGCGTGATACGAGAGTCGTGCCATACTGCTGCGCAACAGCGGTATAGACCGCGTCGGCGCCGCGCAGCCGATACTTTCCGGCAAGGACGGCAGCCTGTCGTGCAAGCGCAGCATCAAGCGCTATATTCGTCCAGGATCAAATCGATCCGGGCCAACAGTTCAGCGTCAGAGGAAAGTTGGTCTTTATCGCTCATAGTGAATGCTCCTTGGCTTTTGTTACATCGTTCGGGCACAGCATCCGCTGCAAGTCATCCAGCGCGCGGCAGAGATGCGACGCCACTGATCGCTCTTGGATGCCCAGGACAGCAGCGATTTCGTTGTTGCGCAGCCTCGCGAAGAAGCGCAAAGCGACAACCTCCTGGCGGCGGGGCGGCAGGGTTGCGACCAACGCGCGGATGTGTGCGGACGCTTCCTCACGAACAAAGGCGTTATCAAGGGGTTCAGCTCCATCGACCAGTTGGCAGTGAAGCTCTAGCGAATATGGCGCGTCGCGCCGCCGCCGCTTGCGGTAGTGGTCGATCAACTCGTGGCGGGCGATCCGGAAGAGCCAGGCAGCAAACGCCCCAGCGCCTCGCGCGCGGAATTGGTTCAACCGCTCCAGCGCCTCGAGGAAAGCGGCTGCGACAACGTCCTCCGCTTCGGCGCGTTCGGGGAGGCGTGCCGCGATATAGGCGTAGACCCGCGGCAGATAGTGATGGTAGAGTTCTTGGAAAGCCGCTGGATCGCTGCGCGCCCGCTCCACCAGTTCCGCCTCGTGTGCCGGCTTTAGATGTTCGGCCATCGCGTGCTCCTGTTGTTGCGATCATCGTTTGATTGTATACAACAGTCAAACGTGTGAGCGGCGCGAAATACTGCAGCGCTATATCTGTAACGTGCGCGCTTGCGCGCTTGCGCGTCCTCGTCTCTCCGCCTCTTCGCGTCTCCGCGCCCTCGTTGCTTCGCCCCCAACCTCCTCGCCTCCAAATCCCCCGAATCCTCTGCCAGTAATATGACTGGATAGCGCTGGTTTGGTGGCGAATACCTCCGTTATGAGGGACACGGACGCAAGAGGAGATAAAATACGGTATATGGCAAACGAACGGATTCGTGCTATGCCCGAGTCCTCTGCAACATTCACACGATGAGGCTGCACCAGGCATTTGTTCGCCGGCAGCGTCAGCTGTGGTATAATGGCTCTTGTCGCTTATTTGTTCGCACACCGAGCGCAGGAGCGGAACGAGCTATGAGTCAGATCATCGAAGTTGTCGAGCGTTACATCCTGCCCGAGATTCCAACGCTTGACCTACCCGACGAGGATGGGGTTCCGTTGGAGACGAATTGGCATCGGGTGCAGATCAACCTGTTGATCGATGTGCTGCGCTACCGCTGGCGCGATCGGCAAGATTTCTTTGCCGGCGGCAACATGTTTATTTATTACAGCTTACAGCAGGCCCGCAATCGTGACTATAAGGGACCAGATTTTTTTGTGGTCAAGGATGTGGACGGCAGCTACGCCCGCCCGAAATGGGTCGTTTGGGAGGAGGCGGGACGTTACCCCGATGTAATTATCGAGTTGCTGTCTCCCTCGACTGCTGCAGAAGATCTGGGGCTAAAGAAGCAGTTGTATGCCACAACATTTCATACGCGGAACTACTTCTGCTATGACCCGGATCAATGCCAGTTGCACGGCTGGCAGTTAGGACTGCAGGGCTATGAAGTCACGCCCATCAACGCCCAGGGGCGTATGTGGAGCGCTGAACTGGACGCTTGGGTGGGGTTGTGGAATGGCGTCTACCAACAGCAGGCAGACGTTTGGCTGCGGCTGTTCACCGCTGACGGTGCCTTGATCCCAACTGAGGCCGAAGCCGAAGCCCGTGCCGAAGCCGAAATTCAGGCTGAAGCCGAGCGTCAGCGCGCCGAGGCTGAGCGCCAGCGCGCCGAGGCCGAAGCCGAAGCCCGTGCCGAAGCCGAAACTCAGACTGAAGCCGAGCGCCAACGCACCGAGGCTGAGCGCCTGCGCGCCGAGGTCGAAGCCAAAGCCCGTGCCGAAGCCGAAATTCAGGCTGAAGCCGAGCGTCAGCATGCCGACGAACTGGCCGCACGTCTTGCCACACTCGAAGCCGAGTTGCGCCGTCTGCGCGACGCAGAGTAAAGCGATCCTTAGGCTCCGCTCCTCGGATCCCTGCTTTAGCGCACTGATAGTTCCCCAGAATCCTCCGCAGATGATCAGACGACAAGACGCTGAAATGAAGCGGCGCTGAGTCGACGCCTCTTCGCCTCACCAGTTCCCTCTGCTGCGGTGCTTGACTGGGGGACAGAAGCGAAAGAGCTGTGGTCAAGGTACAGCGGTAGATTGCGATCGAGTGCCATGTCTTTTTCGCATATCTCGGCCACTTTCAGCCAACCTATCGGCTTCGCGTCGGACGACACCAACACCCACGCAGCGCGGAGGCATCCGCTGCAGACCGCCCGCACTGCCACTGACTCAACAATGCCAACGCTCCAAACTACAACATCCGGCGCAGTAGCATCCAGCCAACAGCCACACCCAATGCAGGCGTGAGCGGCAGCGCCAGCAGCATATTGGTCAGGTCGGGAAGCGTGGTGCTGTGTATTGTCAGTTGCATTGTCTCGAAGACGTATGCTGGCGGCCAAAAGGCATTGAGTGTGCGCACCAACGGCGGCAGCGTGGCGACGCTGGCGTAGCCGCCAGAGGCGAAGAAGCTACCCGCCGCTGTCACCAGCAGCAGCGGTTGCACCGTCCGATAGTCGCGGCACAGCGCGCCGAGGACCAATCCTAACCCCGCCGCCGTCACCGCGATGCCGATTCCAATGCCCAGAAAGGGCAAACAGCGATCTAGCGGGATACGCAGGCAAGAGGTTCTCTTTATCTGCGGCGCGCGCCGTGTAGCCAGACGGACAGCAACTCTGCGGTAAATGTGCGACTTCCACTCTGCGTCAGGGAGCCGGTGGTTCGAGAGGAAAAAGAGAAAACAGGACCAGAGAAACACCCGGGCGCTCGTCGTGAGCGGCAGATCGGCGCGTAGCTCGCCAGCTTCAATCCGGCTGTGCAGACAGCCTGCCAGTCGATCCGAGACATATGTTCAGTCCAAAAGTGGTCGCGCTGTAGCCGCCACGCCTCGCGCAGCATCTGCTCCCACTCGCTCGGGGGCTTGACGGAGATCCGTACGCGACTTAAATTGATCCAGCCGCTGCGCCGCGATCCGCCGCTGCTGCCGGGTGCTTTCTCGCCAGCAGCGATTACGCGTAGACGGCGACGGCTAAAGTAGATGAGCTTGCTATTGTCTCGCGAGAGGTCGAACGTGCTGACGCCATCGGCAAGCATTTCTGAACGATAGGCTTTGAAGTC
>JAKSDJ010000121.1 GCA_022360155.1 Chloroflexales bacterium
CTATAATCAGCAGGGCAAGATAGATGAGGCAATCGCGGCGCTGGAAATGTATCTCCAGCTCGACCCCATCGGACAATTTAGTCCCAGCGCACAACTGTTGTTAAACGATCTCGAGTCGTAAGCATTACGGAACGTTGCAACGTGTCGATGATGGAGCATAATAAACGATAAAATGGCTGTATCGATTCTACAATGGTGGCTAGTCATTCAGCTCTTGGGACTGATAGCGCTGCCGCTGACAATGTTTCTGTTTCGCTTCCTGCCTGACCGCGGCTATGCGTTCAGCAAGACGCTGGGCTTGCTGCTGACTGGCTACGGTGCGTGGTTGCTGGCCATGCTCGGCCTGGGTTCGTTCGGCGTGCCGCTGCTGCTGATCGTGACACTGATCGTGGCTTGCGGCAGTCTCATTCTGTGGCGCGCCGCTGCGCAAAAAGCGCAAACTGCCGACCAGCAGCCGGGGAACCGCTTCGTTGCAATATTCAAAGCGCAAGCCGCCCCGCTCTCCTGGAGCAGGGTGCTGGCCTACGAAATAGTATTCCTGGTTGCGCTGCTTGCAATGGCTACGCAGCGGGCGACTTTTGTCGACTTTTTCGCACCTAATCCCCATCCTTGGTATACCGAGCGCCCTATGGATTTTGCGTTCTTCAACGCAATCCAGCACAGCACTGCCTTCCCGCCGAGCGATCCCTGGCTGGCCGGTTTCAGCATCAACTACTACTACTTCGGCTACATGCTGATGGCTATCATAACGATGCTCAGCGGGGTTTCGCCGGGTGTGGGCTATAACCTTTCCCTGGCGCTGATCTTTGCCCTGACCGCTCTGGGGGTAGCCGGGATCATCGTCAACCTGATCGAATTGACGATGCAGCGATTGGCGGCACAGCGTAGCAGGGGGCAAGAGCGGCCACGCGACTCCCGATCGTTCCTCGTGCCGATCCGAACGCCGATCTTCGCGCTGCTCGGTATCGTGCTGGTCTTGCTTGCCGGCAACCAGGTTGGCGCTCTCCAGGTCATTGTGGGCAGCGAGCGGGTCGTTGCGCTGGATGAACGCCAACTCGTGTCGGCGGTGACCCAGGCTGTTGGCGGGGCGCAAACAATCACCCTTCCCTACCAGGCCCGCACCTCTGAGAATGATTTCGGCAGTTTTTACTCTTGGGAGCGAAGCGATAAGGTTGCCGATTTCAACTGGTGGTGGCCGTCGCGGGCGTTGTGGGACACCTACGAGGTGTCAACTCCTGATGGCGGAACAGCAACGGAACGCCGTTACACGATAACCGAGTTCCCATTCTTCAGCTTCTGGCTGGGCGACATGCATCCGCACGTGATGGCGCTGCCCTTTGGCTTGTTGGCAATGGCTCTCGCGTTGACGACGCTGGCGCGGCCCACAGCAACGACGTTTGCGCTTTCGGGGCGCGGCTGGCTGGAACTGTTCCTTACCGGCGTTGTGCTGGGCAGCCTCTACACAATCAATAGCTGGGATCTGCCAACCTATGCGCTGCTCTACTTTGGCGCGCTGGCGTTGCTCTATCTACGCCTGGCTGATGGGCGACTCGGCGCGGTGCAGTGGCGGGCGCTGGGGCAGCAGGCTGGGCTGGTCGTTCTGGCCTTATTTATACTCTTCACACCCTTCTATCTGACCTTTCACTCGCTAGTTGGCTTTGCTCAGCCGCTGATCGATCTGCCGATTATCGGCGGGCTGACGCGAACTATCGCTCCCTACGCTGCAAGCAAGAGCGGCCTGCACGCTTTCCTGGTTATCTTTGCGTTGTTCATCGTCCCGCTGATAGCCTTTGTCTATCTCGTTGCCGCGAACGATGGCCGGCGCAGCGCCAACGATACGGCGCCGTTGGGGCTGGTCGCTCGCTTTTCGCCGTTCAATCTGCAGCTTTCGTCGTTTATCGTTATTCTGTCCTGGCTTCCGCCAGCGCTGTTGCTCGTTGGTTTGCTAATTGGCTTTCCGCTTCTCGCGCTGCTTGGGCTGGGCCTCCTCGCGTTGAGTCAGGCGTTGCGCTGCGTAGACAAAGTGGCCGAAAGCTTTGTACTGCTGGTCGTTGTGCTGGGATGCGCGATCTGCTTTGGCGTTGAGCTAATCTATATCCGCGATGTTTTCGGCAACCGGATGAACACGATCTTCAAGTTCTACTACCAGGTCTGGCTGATCTGGGGTGTGCTGGCAGCATATGCGTTGTGGTGGATACTGTCTCAAGTTCGTGGTGTGCGCCGGATTGCGGTGTATATGACTACTGCCCTGTTTGTCCTATTGCTGGCTGGCAGCCTGGTCTACCCGGTGATCAATCTGCGGAATGCTCTGCACAACGGCCAGATTATTGGCCTCGAGGGTCGCACGCCGCGCGAAGAAACGCCCGCCGGGCGCGAGGCGATTGCCTGGTTGCGGGACAATGCTGCGCCTGGCAGTGTGATCCTGGAGATGGTTGGACCTGACGGCGGTTCGTACAATGGCGTGGGTTATGGCGGAGTGTCGGCCAGCAGCGGTGTGCCGACGATCGTTGGTTGGTCTGGCCATCAACGACAGTGGCGCGGCGGTGATGAGGCGGCCTTGAATGAGTTGAAGCCGCGTCAAAACGACGTGGAGTTGATCTACAGCACAACCGATGTTGCACAAGCGCAGGAGTTGCTTGCCAAATATAAGGTGACTCATATCTACGTTGGCAGCCTGGAGCGCCAGCATTACGCCCCCGAGAGTCTGGCGAAATTCGACCAGATCGTCCAGCCTGTCTTCCAACGCGATGAAGTAACAATCTACCAACTGCCTTCCTAGAGCGACAGGATAGGGAGGAGACGAGGAGGCGCGGTCATCCGCTCCGTGCCTCATTTAGCAAGCTCATACCTCGATTCGCCCCAACCCGCGAGCGCCCAGGCTCAATCCGCCCCAGACGGCTAGCGCCGTGAGTCCTGCGGCAATTGCCCATCCCAGCGTCGTCAGCATGATCGCCAGCCCATTGGAGAGGCTAAGTACGCTGCCAAGAGCGGGCAATCCCAATGCCGCAGCAAGAACCAGCATAATATAAACCGGATAGAACAGCATGCCCAGGCAACTGGCCCGGAAAGTTGTTTGCTGCTGCGGATTTTCCCAGTCGAGTTTGGGAAAGGCCGCGCCCAGGCCCAACGAAACACAGGTGCTTCCCAGACCGACCAACAATAAGAGAACCAGTTGGAACAGGAAATCGCCCAGGCCAATACCGCCAACGAAAGCAGTAATGACCAGAAAGAGCGCCCCAACCGTTGGATAAGGCAGGTAGGCCAGCGCCAACTTGCCCAACAGAATACGCAGCGGACTGATCGGCGCCAATTTGAGTATCCAAAAAGCTTTGCCCTCGCGGCTGATTCCTGGCCCAGCGATGGCGCTGGAAAGCGTCAGGCAGAGGAAAAAGGCAATGCCCGCACCGCCAAGATTGGTCATCTGGTTGGCAAAACCGGGCACGTCGGGATCAAGCGGCTGTGAAGGGGTCGTAAACAAGCGGAAGGTCCAGATTCCGGCCAGGGCAAGCGGGAAGATCAGTTGCTGTAGGTTGCGCAGATCGCGCGGGAAGAGGCGCCAGTCCTTATAAAAGACCGCCCGTGATTGGCGCGGCAGCAGTGTTGAGAACCAAGTAAGGAGCGATAGCGAATGTTTGGCTGGGGCTGGCGTTCGTTGTTCGCTGTTGGGGGCTCGTTGCTTAATGCGTCCGCCCTGCGTTGACATATTGCTCCAGCCGGCATAATACAACCGTTCGGACAGGAGCAGACAACTCAAGAAAATAGCGATTGAGAGGACAGCGAACAATCCGCCGTAGACTAGGAAAGTCAAGAGTTGCCCCTCGCCGGCGGCGAGCAATGCCCGCCCAGCCCAAGACGAAGGCAGAATTGGCATATTTGCATTCAACAATGTACTTAGGCTGCGAACGTCGGTAACCGCAGAGCCTACCTCGCGGGTGAACTGGGTGATAATGTAAAACAGCACGCCGATCAGACCGCCGATCACACTGACGATTTCGCGGGCGCGGCGAGCAGGAATGACTCGCACTACTGCCATCACGAGCAAAGCGCCCAACCCAGCCGGCAGCAAGGGCATCAGGGCCAGGGTGAGCAGCGTTGCTATGTAGTAGAGTGCGCCATACTGAATACCGTTGCCATAGCCCAGCAGCACCGGGCCAACCAGTGCAAACATCAGCAAATATTGGATCAACAGACCGCTGAAGAACTTCACAGTGAAAACTGCGCGCATCGGAACCGGCGCGACCAGCAGCATATCCATATCGCCCGACAGGTAGAGCGAGCTGAGAACGCTGCTGAAGCTGGAGAAAACCAAAAAGACTAGGGCTAGGAAGAGCGTGACGCTTGGTACGGCAAGCAGGAAGGGCGTAATATCGGTGGGTAGGGTCGTACCGCTCTGCTGGGCCTGCTCAGCCGCCAGGCGCAGGAACTCGGCGAAATCCGGGCTGCGAATGAGGCGCACGATGAAGCTGCTGAAGTTATAGAGGCCCCAGGCGGCAAAGCCGAGGAAAGTTAGGAGTATAATCAGTCCGATCTTCTGCCCAATCTTGCCCCGCCAGAACGTGTTGCGGGTTATGAGGAATTGAGCGCGAGCAATGACCCAAATAGCATTCCATGTCATCATAACGATATCTATCTGACAAGTTGATAAGCGACGCTGACAGCGATCCGCTGTCAGCTTGTCTCCTGATTACACGTTTTATCTTCTTAGAAGCTGTCTGAAAAGCCGTTTGGATTGGAGCGAAGCACCGTCGCGCCGACATGTGGAGTGCGGCAGCCATGCTTGCGCGCGGCAGCATGGCTGCCGCACTCCATACCCCTTTTCAGACATGCTCTTAGACCCAATACCTTAATTATAAACAGGACTTACGCGGTTGTTTTCCTGCTCATTATGGAATCTCGCATGAGACCACGTGTAACACGCTGGGTCGCCTATGGCGGCGTGGCTCCTAGAATTCATTGGGGAATGCGGGCGTGGTGGAGCCGCGCCCGCATTCCCCAAAAGAGGTTCTTCCACCCTGCCGGATGCGAGTCAGGTCATATCTGGAGGCATGGCGACTCGTACCGCGTCGGTTCTGTTATAAAGAAGACCTTTCAGGTCTTGGGGAAGACTTCCCAAGCGCCGGCTCAAGACCTGAAAGGTCTTATATCGCACCCGGAGCGCATCCTGATGCTCGAAAACAGATTATCGTCTATGTATGCATCACGCAAGGGCTTCGGCGATGGCCGCCTCTTCCGAGCCACCGGTCAGGGAGAGGAAGATGTCTTCCAGGCTGCTGTCGCCGCCAGCGCGCAATTCCTCTAGGGTTCCGGCCGCAATAATTCTGCCCAGGTTGATGATAAAGACCCGGTCACACATCCGCTCGGCGATCTCCAAAATGTGTGTCGACATAAAAACTGACGTACCCCGATCGGCGACAGTGCGCAGGATGTCCTTGATCAGGCGGGCGCTGCGCGGGTCGAGGCCGACCGTGGGCTCATCAAGGAAAAAGGCGCGCGGGCTATGTAGCAGCGCACCGGTCAAGGCTGCCTTCTGGCGCATGCCATGCGAGTAGCCGCCTAGCAACTCATCGCCGCGACTTTCCAAGCCAAACAGGCGCAAAAACTCCTCGCCGCGCTGGGTGGCGACCTGGGGATCAACCTGATACAGACCCGCCATGAACCGGATATACTCGCGGGCGGTCAGCTTCTCAGGGAGATAAGGTTGATCGGGGACATAACCGATCTGCATCTTGGCCAGCAAAGGATCTTGCTGGATGTCATAGCCGCCAATACGGGCCGTACCTTCTGAAGGACGCAGCAGCCCGATGAGCATCTTGATCGTTGTAGTTTTGCCGGCGCCATTGGGGCCAAGGAAGCCGACAATCTCACCAGGATAGACCGCCAGGTCGACATGCTTAACCGCCACTGTATCGCCATAGCGCTTCTGCAAACCGATAGCTTCGATCATAGGCGCTTGGGCGCCGTTGGTTCCATTCATGCCTTGTTCTCCATCTCAAGCGTTGGAGGAATTGTAGCACACCCCGCAATTGCGGTATAGCGCTGATTTATCGGGTTGCGAGAGATCTACAAGATTATACGTAATAGGCGGCAAATAAGTCGCAGTACAAGTAGACGCGAGGCTGCATCAATGGCCTGTAGTGAAATGCTAGTCACACGAATTGCCGCCGATTCACCGCACGATCTGAATCTGATAGTCTATTCGCGCGCTTGATTCAGTAGCCCACGTACGACGTATTCCACTTTATATGGAGTCCTACAAGAGATGTTTGAGCTGATTCGGAAGGACGCACAGTGTGGTACACTGGGGGCCGGAATAGCTTTCCGATCTCAGCGAGGAGCGTGGAACATGGCTGATCGCAAACGCACTGAGCCCCTGTCGAATGTCGATACTGCTTGGTTACGGATGGAACACCCTACGAATCTGATGATGATCACTGGGGTGATGATGTTTGATGAGCCGCTGGATACGGAACGGCTGCGGAAAACGATCGAACAGGGCATGCTCAAACGGTTTCCTCGCTTTCGGCAGCGGCTGGTGAATGACGGGCGTGGCCTTCGTCAACCGCAATGGGAAGATGACCCCCACTTCGATATTCGCACTCATATTCGTCGCATTGCCCTGCCTGCACCTGGAGATGAAGCAACTCTCCAGAGCCTCGTCAGCGACCTGATGAGCACGCCGCTCGATTTCTCCAAGCCGCTATGGCAGTGGCATGTGGTCGAAAACTATGGCACGGGCTGCGCTTTGATTACTCGTTTGCACCATTGTATTGCTGATGGCATTGCGCTGATCCATGTGATGTTCTCGATGACCGAAACTGCCCCTGACGGTGCAGAGCAGACGAAACAGGCGGCGCCTTCCCGCGAGTCTGCGCCAAAGCGATCATTGCCCAATCCCTTTACTACTCTTTTGCGTCAGGTGACGCGCATTGCCAACAGTACGGTGCAGACTACTGAGACAGTCTGGAACGAGAGTATCGGGTTTTTGTCCAACCCTGGACGGATGCTCGACTTATTGCAGCTAGGCGCAGATAGCGCGGCAACCGTGGGTAAGCTGCTGACGATGAGCAACGATCCGCCAACTGTTTTCAAGGGATGTTTGGGGGTAACCAAGCGCGCGGTTTGGTCCGACCCCATCCCGCTAACAGAGATCAAGGCGATTGGCCAGGTTACCAAAAGCACCATCAACGATATCTTACTCACTACGGTGACGGGGGCGCTCCGCCGTTATCTCCAGCACCGTGGCGAAAAAGTTGATGGCTTGAACATCCGCTCCGTTGTACCGATCAACTTGCGTCCGCTCAACGAAACGCCCGAGCTTGGCAATCGTTTTGGCTTGGTCTTCCTCGCGTTGCCCATCGGGATTGAGAAGCCGTTGGACCGACTGATCGAACTCCAAGAGCGGATGGATGCGATCAAAAGCTCGACCGAAGCGATAGTAGCATTTGGTATCCTCAATGCAATTGGCGGGGCTACCGCTGAAATCGAAAATCATGTCCTCAATATCTTTGGCTCAAAAGCGACAGCGGTGATGACGAATGTTCCGGGTCCACGCCAAACGCTCTATTTGGCGGGCAGAGCCATTCGCAACATGATGTTTTGGGTGCCGCAGTCGGGGCGTGTGGGTTTGGGTGTGAGCATCATCAGCTATGCGAATAATGTCTATCTTGGCGTTGCTACTGACGTTGGGCTGGTTGCTGACCCCGAAATCATTATCGCTGCGTTCCAAGAAGAGTTCGATCAGTTCCGGATTATGGCGCGTCAAACGGAGATGCTGATTGCGCGCCGTCAACAAGCCGAGGATGCAAGCGAAGATCCTGTGCCAAAGCCCGAGCCGGTGCCAGTTAGTAACGACTAACTGATCCGGCTAGCAGGTGATGCATGGGTTCAAATCTGTTGCTGTGTTGCGTGCCTAGGCTAATTCCCCGAAAATGCCAGGGAGCGCTATCTGCTCGCAGCGCTTTCCAACACCGCTGTGGCGTTCTCATGCTCGCGTGGGGCTGTGCGCCCCCGTGCTCGATTCCGTTTCAACCACAGCCCGTGGCGTCCCAATGCCCGCGCGGGGCTGCGCGCCCCGTACCTGCGGGCGGGGTCAGCCCCGCCGCCCCGCACGGGTCGTTGCACCCCCGTGACCCCTGCATGTTGGGCCAGGAGCGATTCTAGCGGCTCGTGGCGCATGCCGTCCGGCGCGGCGCACGCGCGGCGGCACGCGCGAGACGAGGCGCGGAGCTGAGGAGGCGACGAGACAGCCAGGCGCTTCAAACCGCCCGTTCGTGTGTGCTGCCATGCATCTATCGCAGCAGAGGCATGCGCCCCAGCCGCACGCACGGCCGACCACCGCACCTGCGGAGGGGGCTGGGGAACCGGCACAGTTCCCCAGCGGGGAGCCCGAGGGGCGGAACCCGCTCGGATCGGCACGCACCGTGCAGCGGGTAGACGCAGCCCTACACGCCAAGCGCGAACGGTGTCAGCCACGGCCTGTGGCGTGCTAACGCCTGCGCGGGGCGGCGCGCCCCGCACCCGCGGGCGGAGCCAGCCCCGCCACCCCGCACGGGGCGCTGCGCCCCCGTGGCCCCCCGCATGTTGGGCCAGTGGCGGTTCGCGCGCCGTGGCGCATGCCGTTCGGCGCAGCGCACGCGCGGTAGCAAGCGCAAAGCCGTTATCCTGCGTCTGCGCATCTGCGCGTCTGCGCGGAGGGGTCAGCCGCGCCTGCCGAGGCTCGACAGGCGC
>JAKSDJ010000195.1 GCA_022360155.1 Chloroflexales bacterium
CGCCGTTGTAGTAGAGAGTATTGGCAGGTGAAGACCCAAAAGCGCGCTACGGCAATTGCTGTCATACTCACATGGTCACCTCTTCTGGACATAAGCATGATATTGGGTATAGTCGGCCTGTTAGTTCCCTTGATCCCGTATCTCAGAGCACAGAACGGCGAGGCAGCAAGCCAGAGACTCTCTACCCGATCATTCTTCGGCAACTTTAGCAGAGACGGAAAGGGACTCCAAGCGTGAAAACCGAACAAATTGGCGACGTTCTCGTGATAGAATTACCCGCTCATCTTGATGCTGTGGGCATAGCAGCAACCGAAAGCCAATTCTCCGAAGCAGTGGCGAGACACAAGGGGAAAGTTCTGACTGATATGAGCCAGGTGAGTTTTGTTGCCAGCCTCGCCCTGCGGATGCTGCTCACAAGCCTGAAAACCGTGCAGCCCCTAGGCGGCGATGTGCGCCTCTGCAACCTGCAGCCCCCAATCGCAGAGATCTTCCGTAAGAGTCGTTTCGACACACTCTTCAAAATCTATCCCGACCGCGAGGCAGCCCTGGCTTCGTATCAGGATCTCGACGCATAAAGCGTGTCTGGCCCATTGCTCTTGCGGGTACGTGACAGCTTTATGGTTCACCAGCCTCTTTTTGCTTCACAGTTGGCTCGAATAGCGATGACCGCATCCCAACGACCCGTTAGTATCGGCGGGAAATATATGGGCGTGGCGGTCGTCGCGAGAGCCGCCGGAAGACCCAGACCAAAACCAGACCGCTCACAAAGCCGCCAATATGAGCCCAAAACGCTACGCCGCCCTGATCCATAATCATCCCCAACGACTGGAACCCTGACACAAGCTGCAGGAAGAACCAGAAGCCAATCCACAAGAAAGCGGGAATGGGCAAAGTGCCAATGAACAACGAGAATGGCCAAAAAAACAACCGTACTCGCGCCAATGGATGCATGATCAAGTAGGCCCCTAACACCCCGGAAATAGCCCCGCTGGCCCCCAGGTTGGGAATCCGCGAAAACGGATCAGTGAAATATTGGGCCAGAGTCGCGACAATCCCGCACAATAGGTAGAAGACCAGATAGAGAAGCCGCCCAAACTCATCCTCGACATTGTCGCCAAAGATCCACAAGAACAACAGATTGCCGCCGATATGGCCAATGCTGGCATGCATAAACATCGCGGTAAAGACCGTAAATACCACGCTGATATCAGCAGCGCCATTGAGCCAAGCAGTCAAACGGAGGGGAATGAAGCTCCAA
This sequence comes from Chloroflexales bacterium, assembly GCA_022360155.1. Taxonomy (GTDB): domain Bacteria; phylum Chloroflexota; class Chloroflexia; order Chloroflexales; family Chloroflexaceae; genus JAKSDJ01. Next base: position 1,259 of record JAKSDJ010000195.1, read on the forward strand.
CGAATGATGAAACCATCGCCACCGGTAATCTGTAACAGAAAAACCAGAATATTCGCGATCAAGAGAGTCGTCGTTATGACTGGTGGACGGCGGGTAGGATTATCGTCACCAATTGGAAACATATGCAGATTCTCCGGGTGCGCTTACGCACCGCATAAAAACGAGAATAGGCGTATCATACCATATTACAAGCAGCTAGTAACGAATGTTAAGTAATAAGGTACGGGACTGACGCAGTACCAATCGCTTATCTCCGGATGAGACCTAATTTGCCTCCGGCAGAGGGAAGGATAGCAGGCTAAACTCATCATGAACGATTCCGCAGCGCGCTCAGCACGGTTCTGCCGTACTGCACGCGGCTTAGCACAGGCACACGTGTCCCACTCGGCAATCGGTATGTCGCGCAGCACACATGGCGATTACAAATTCTTATGTCAATATCCTGTTTCAGGCTTGCGTCTGCGATGCTCGATTCTTACGAGCATCTATTCCACGATCCCGGATCGCATCACAATGGACAAATCCTTGTTAACATAATACTTTGCATGAGCCATGGCACAGCGCAGGCTCGCCTTGCGGTCAATCGAACATTGTTTTACAATACTGGCCGCCATCATCACTTTTGGACGCTGCATTAAAGCAGACAACAACGCCCAATACATTGACGAAAGTCCCAATAACCTTGGACGCAAGACATGTAATCATAGATCTCCGTGAGCAATGCATATGATCATGCTTAAAGGTATGAGCATAGTTCTGCGGGATTGGCGTCTCGACGACCTCGATCATCACGCCTACTGGTTACGGCCTGGCCATCGTTGGAAGGAATTCGATGGCCCTTACTACGAGGGTCCGGCTGAGGATGAAATCCCCGCGATTATCGAGCACACACGAGAAATCATCGAGTCCGGCGTCCTGCCTCGCCCGCGCACTAGCCTGGTCATCGACAGCCAGGCGAGCAACACCCTGCTGGGCATCGTCACCAGGTGGTGGGAAAGCATTGAAACCTACTGGCCGCAGGTTGGGATCGCCATTTTTGATCCATCCTGCTGGGGAAGAGGCATGGGTTACGAGGCATTGGGGCTATGGACTGATTATCTCTTTCACGAGTTGCCACAAGTCGTACGGATGGATTTACGCACCTGGTCGGGCAATATACGTATGATGCGGGTTGCCGAAAAACTGGGTTATCGCGAAGAGGCGCGCTTCCGCAATGCCCGTATCGTCAACGGCGTCTACTACGATGGTCTGGGTTATGGGGTATTGCGCGAAGAATGGGCGACTTATTATCCGGCAGGATTTGGAACTGCGTTGTATAATAGGGCCGACGCAAAACTGTAACTTTCATTTTGCAGCGTGGTGATTGTTGGAAGCGCCAACGTTCTTCTTCGACATGCCCGCGCCGCAGATACGTACTAGCGAACCTTTTCTAATCCGATGCGACTGACTGAACAGGGTCAGTGACGGCGCAGGCGTCACGAGAGCATGTAGGCGCCACACTTCCGCCGGACAGCGCCATGGCTGCCGCGCTCCCCACAATACGTTTCAGACAGATCCGCATCCTGGATTGCCATAGTACAGCGAGTCATTCTATTGTTAAAGCTGTTCAATTTTTCAATTGCGACTCGATGGATTCCGGTTCTCCTGTTAACTTCCTTGACCATTTTCTGTTTTCCTGGCCAAGCATTTGCTGAACTTGATCGCGTCGATGCGCACTGGTACAGCTTCACGACCGCGAACGGCCTGGCCGGGAACATCGTCCAAGCCATCTGGGAAGATCCTACGGGGGAATCGATCTGGTTCGGCACCGAGAATGGCGTCAGCCGCTACGATGGCCGCACCTGGACCACGTATCGCCGCGAGGATGGCTTAGCAGACAATAACGTCTGGTCTATCTCTGGCAATGCAGAGTCGGTCTGGTGCGCAACCAGCAACGGGGTGAGCGTCTTTCGCGACGGCAAGTGGACGAGCTATTCCGCAACCGATGGGCTGCCTGGCAACGATATTCGCGCTGTGTTAGCCAGCGCCGATGGCATTGTCTGGGTAGGCTCCTTTGGGGGCGGCATTGGACTGAAACGCCCCGACGCCGAACGCTGGGAGCTGTTCAGGATCCCAGCCCGCCTTGATCGCGCTACCAGCTTCGTGCAAGCCATCTCGCAGTCAGCCGATGGCGCCATCTGGTTCAGCACCAATAGCTTTGGCGCTATCCGTCTGCGTGATCAACGGATCGAACAATTCAGCTTCCGTGTTGGGAGCCGCAATACCGTCTGGTCAGTTGGCGCCGAGGCGGAGGGTAACACGACATGGTTGGCCACTTTCCGTGGCATTGCGCGAATTGACTCTGACGATACAGCCAGCGTTATCGAAGAGATCGTCCAGGGCGTCACCATCTCGACAACCGAGGTATTGTCCGTTGCTGGCGGCGCTACCAATGACCTTTGGTTTGGCACCCGAGCTGTCGGCGTCTTTCACTACTCTGATCAAACCTGGCAGCGCTACACGACCCACGATGGACTGGGAAGCAACTACGTCCAGAGCATCCTGGTCGACCAGGCCAGCCGAGTTTGGTTTGGAACACGCGGCGGCGGCGTCACCCTGCTCGATCGGCAGCCACTCCCGACCCATATCCTCCAACCGCAGATCAGGATTACCGATATCCAGCAAGACAGCGCTATTCCGCCGGGCACAACAACGCTAGACTATCGTCAAAATAACCTGCGCTTCGCCTTCGATATTGAAGCTGTGTGGCTGCCGCCCCAGGAATTCAGTGTGCGTTACTGGCTTGAGCGGCAAGGCCAGGACAACTCACCTTCGCTCAAACTTGCCCGCAGCGCGCCGACCCTACCCGCTCAAGCAAACACCGATGCATTTATTGCGCTTCGGCCAGGAAGCTATGTCTTGCATGCGACGCCGCATATCGGCGACATTGCCGGGCAAGAGCAACAGTATCCCTTTACTATCCGCAGCGCCCCGCCAACGTTTGCCGCCAATGCGCTCTCTGTAACGATTGACGATAAGTCGGTCGAGCAAGGTTGGGCGCTCCCGCAGAGTCTCTTTGATGATGCGCGCCTGGTACAGCTTGCATTTCAGGCCAGTGATGATACAACCAACGATGAGCAACTACGGTATCGTTATCGACATGATGGCGCCCTCGATTGGCAGTTTGCCGATGGTTCGCTTGCGACGGTCGCTCTGACTCAGGGGCAGCATCATGTCGAGGTGCAAGCCATCGACGCCGACGGCAATAGCTCCGATCCTGTCATGGTCACGGTCATCGTGCCGACGCCGCTCTGGACGACTATCCTAGTCTACCTCACGCTCATCCTGGTTCCAAGTGTGATCGGCGGCCTCGCCGGAGCGCTGGGCTATCGGCGCTGGGCGCGCTACCAAGCGCTCCGGCGCGCCGTGAGCGGCTACATCATCCCCTATGATGTCGGACCGCTGATCACTGTGCCTGATCGCTACATTGGCCGGCGGCATATTCTGGATACGATCCTGGGCAAAATCCCCAATAACAGCTTCTACATCTGGGGTGAAAAACGGATCGGCAAGACTAGCCTGCTCCTTCAGTTGAAACAACGCCTGCTCCAACGCAACGATGTGCAAGATGCGCACTATTTCATCCCGGTCTTTCGGAACATCCAGGATCTGCCCCAGCAGCAGTTCTGGTATTACCTCGTTCGCAGCATCACCGCCGAGCTGCCGATTACGCCGGATGGCGCTGTGTTCGTACATAGCCCCGAAGTTTCCGAAATGGGGTATGATGACTTCGACGCTGAGAGCGATTTAGAGTTGCTTCTTGCCCAGGTGCAGGCGCAATGCGCCCCGCGTCGGGCCTGCATCGTTTTGCTGCTTGATGAGATCGACACCTTGCAACGCTACGACTCGAGCATCCGACAACGCTTCCGCGCCTTCTGTCAGCATACGCAGCGCTATCTACGGGTCGTATTGGCGGGCGTTCACCCGCCACGGGGTGAGGCGGCGGAGACCAGCCCTTGGTATAATATTTTCGAGCCGTTTGCCCTTGGCCCACTCGCCCATGGTGACACCCTAACGCTGATTCGCCATTATAATCATAATCCGTATCGCTACCTTCCTAACGCGGAACAAGCCATCGTGCGGATGGGCGATGGCAAGCCGTTTGATACGCAGTGGCTCTGTTCCGAAGCAGTCAAGGCCATGCTCGCAGCACAGCGCACCATTGTCACGCTCGAAGACGTGGAACAGGCGGTTCGCGTTGTCGCCAGCGAACGGAGTTACAGCTTTGCGGCAGCTTGGCAACAAGCTTCCCCGGCGGCGCGTGACAGCGTGTATCAAGCGCTGCGCACTGGCGGTCTGCTGCCAACCGATCACGACGTTGGCAACGAGTTGGTCGAAGCCGGGTTGGCGCTGAAGACCAATGGCAGTTATCGTCTAGCCAAACTATTTCAGCATTGGCTATCTGAACACCATACTACAGCAATTGAGATGGAGCAGTTGCATTCGCACTTGCAGCCTGAAACAGGAAGGGGGTCTTTATAATCAGGTCTGTTTGGATTGATGAATACAACTGCTCCATCCTTATCATAAGGTCTACAAGATGCATACCAGCCCTTACATTGTTAGCAATTGGGTCGAGGGACCGCAATTCTATGGACGAGAAAAGTTGTGCCAAGCCCTGATCACCTCGAATGAGCGGTGCATCTACCTCATGGGCATGCGCCGGGTAGGCAAAACGTCATTGCTCCGGCGCTTAGCAACGCTGTTATCGCCCCATGCGCTCTACTGCGACCTCATGCAGGGGGCTGGGCAAGCAGCCGGGTGCGAGATCCTCGACGAGTCGCGGGTCGTGCGCTTGATACGTCGCGAACTCATCCGTTTGGCTTCCCAGAGCGAGCCGTTGCGCGCCACGCGCGAGATCTGGGATCAGCCAGAAACCAGCCTAGGAGTCTGGCTGGAAGAAGTAAGCTGGGGATGGGAGTCCCAAGGCCTAACCATTACATTGCTCTGGGACGAAGCCGAAATGCTTCGCCGCCTGCCCAATGCCACACTAATGCAGTTGCGCGCAGTGATGCAGCAAAGCCGGAGTTTGCGCCTGATCGTCTGCGCTTCAAAGGGTTTGGCCGCGCTCAATGATCGCTGGCGCGGCGATGACGTTTCTCCGTTCCTCTTCGGGTTCCGCACCCAACCGCTCGCTGGCCTCGATGAAGAGGCCGCAACAACGTTGATCAGCCAGCGCGGCGCCGTTCAGGTCTCGCCGGAGGCGATAGCGACTATTCGTGCAACGACGGGGAATCATCCCTTCCTGCTTCAGACGCTCTGTGATCGCCTCTACCATGACGGTCGCTTGCGGATGCCCCTCGATCAAGATTTCCTGGTCGACCCCATGATGGCCGATTTGTTCCGCATCGATATTGCGCAACTCTCACCCAGCGAGTATGCTATCCTCGAAGCGTTGGCCCGGCACGGTCCACGCTCCAGCAACGATCTGCACGAGATCACGAGTCTTGCCGCTGAGTGCATCCACAGCTTCGCCCAAGGCATGGCGCAACTTGGCTATCTCCGTCCAGCTTCCGAGCAGCGCTGGCAGGCGGGAAACGATTTCTTGGCTCGTTGGCTGCGCGGTTACCCCCTCACCTCTCAGCTCACCGTTACCGACCAGGCTACCTTAGAAGTTGTCGACGCAGAATTACAGCAGATAGAACAGGGTCAGACACAGAAGTGGCGGCGCACTTATGAATTTCCGCAACAAGCTAGCGCCGCAACCGCCCGCGAACGCTTGGGAACTAGCCCACGTGCATCGGATGCCTTACCAACTCATGCGTTCACCCACAACCGACAGATGCGCGAGACTCCACGACCAACCGCCGCTACTGCCCTCGACGAACCACTGAGCGAGCGGGAAATGACCGTTCTGCGCCTGATAGCGACTGGGCTGCGCAATGCGGAAATCGCCAACCGGCTTACGGTCTCGGAAAATACCGTCAAGGCGCATATCAAGAATATCTATCGCAAACTTGGCGTCAATGATCGCGTGCAAGCTAACAACCGGGCGCGTGAACTTGGTCTCTTGTAGACGCCACCTGTGATATATCAAAGCTGATATGACTCTTTTGGGCAAAAGATTGCTCCCAATCACCCGCCAAGTACCCCTCTGGGTAATAGGCAATCACCCGATCTTCCGCTATGATATAATTCAATTACCGTAACTTGCGAGAAAGGGTCTATCGATGCCACGCCTGCCCGCCAGGTGGTCTACCTTCCTCTGCTGCTTTTTTTGGTGCTGCTCGCTCCTGGGCATCACCAGTTGCAGCGGGGCGTCATTGCCCCAAACAAACAGCATTATTGTCGCCCGATTGCCAACACTGACGGAAACCGCAGCCACACTATCAGCGACGCTTCCCCCCGCTTCTCCCAGCATCGAGTCCCTGCAACCTGCTGCAACTTCAACCCACGATCCGACTACACCAACACCACAAGCGCCCGAAGTGATTGGCTACACAGCTTACAGAGTGCAAGCTGGCGATACACTGGCCTCCATCAGCAAGCAAGGCGGCAGTTTACCCGAATTGCTGATGAGCTACAATCGCCTGTCCGGCGAACCACAAGCAGGCCGTGAGTTGATCATCCCGCGCGTGCGGGGCAAAGGCAGCCTCTTGCCTAAAACAGCCCTGATGGTAGTCAAAGGCAACACTGCCAAGCCCTGGGTCGCCCTGACCCTCGACTGCGGCGGCGACAACCCGCGCACTATCGAAATCCTCGATACCCTCAAAGCAGCCAACGTACCCATCACCTTTTTCATTCTGGGCGGCTCGATCATCAACGATCCCGACCTACTACACCGCATGGTTGCCGACGGGCACGAACTCGCCAATCACTCCTTCACACACGCCGATTTTACAACGCTCACCGATGAAGAGATCGTCGCCGAGTTACACGATACTGAAAAGGCCATTCACGGCATTGTCGGAACAGATGTCTCAATCCGGCCTTATTTTCGTTTTCCGTACGGCGCCTATGATCGGCGTGTCTTGGGCACGGTTGTTGCCAACGGATACTTGCCGATTCACTGGACTCTGGACTCGCTCGATGCGGTGGGCAAGCCCAAAAGCCCCGAGTTCCTGGTCGAGCGGATGACGCAAAAGCTGCCGCCGGAAGAACTGCCCGGCGCAATTATGTTGGCTCACTGCACCGGCAAAGTCGCCGACGCATTGCCGGAAATACTGGAACGATTCGCAGCAGCAGGCTTCGAGGTGCGCACCTTATCTGATGTATTGGGCGCTTAATTCGGCATAAACACATGATGCATTGTGCAAGGAAGATTGAGGGTAGGGATTCGCGATTGCGCGGATGCTGCAACTGAAGGTCCGCGCGGCATATGACATCTTGACAAAGAGAGAGAGGTGGTTTTGTATGATCAACAACACTATTCCCCGGTTTCTCGCCGTAAGCGGTTTGTTTGTTCTGCTCGGCGCATACAGCGGGTGTGGCGCTGCTGAGAGCATCGTAGTTGCGCAACCGCCAGAATTGCTGGCCCCTCCGCGTGCGCGGGTTTCTCCAGCAACATACAGCTCAATCGCACCGCAATTCCCGCAGCAGCCAACAGATCCAGCAGATGCAGTCGAAGCGCTCAGAGCATTTGTCAATGCGAACGACGATCCCCGCCAGATCGGCAAGCTGATCGCCGCCTGGGAACATCAATGGATCTCATCGTCGCAAGAGCAGGAATTCATGACGGGAACAGTCGTTGAAACTGCGGATATTGACGGCGATAACCAGAAGGAGCTGCTGATCGTTCTTCCCGGCGCCCAGCTTGTCGTACTCGACCCAGCGACAGACAAGACATATCAAGCTTCGACCTACCAGTTCCGCGATCTCTTGGCGCGAATCTGGCGTATCGCCGACATCAACAATGATGGGCGGATCGAAATCGCTGCGCAAGCAGCGTCGTGTGGCGCGCATACCTGTTCACTGACCGTCAATGTCTTGCATTGGGCGCCAAAGGGCTACACTGATCTGCTGATCTGGACGCCTGAGGACAACAGCGCATTCCCAGGCGTGACAATGCCTTCGGCCACCGCAACCTGGCGCAAATCAGCAGCCGGGGCGGAGCAAGAGTTGGTGCTGCAAGGCGGGCTACTCAATTCGGAAGGCGTGGGAGCTCAGCGAGAATACACCGAAGTCTATGCCTGGAACGGTTCAGAGTATCGACTCAAGGAACACAGCTACGATCCGGTCGCTTCGCAGCATCCCTACTTCAAGTTCATCGATGGAAACCAGGCATTTGTCGATGGCAATTATCAGCTTGCTATCGAGCGTTACCTAGCGAGCATCACGACGCCCTACCCCGGCAACGACTCGCTCGGTGATGCAGGGCTTGAAAATGCCGGACCAATCATCGCTGCTGCTGCGCGTTTCCAGTTGATGCTCACCTATCTCCAGCTTGGCAATGACGAGCGGGCAACGGCAACATACCGGCAGTCCCAGCAGCGCGATGGCGACTACGCAAGCTGGTCGCAAGCGTTCTGGCAGGTTTATCTCGATCAGAATGATATTGCCGCCGGATGCGCGGCTGCAACTGAAGCGGCGCAGAAAGCCTACCTGCCGGGCTCCGGCTACACGACAACCCCGCTGAGCACTCTTATCTGTCCCCAGATAGAGTGGCAGGCTGAACACGAAAATAGCCAATAGCTAATCATGAGCCTGCGGTACACCAGAGCGTATGAAAATAACCGGAACAAAGATGCAAACCATGGGCTATTTTCAGAATAGCCGACAACTCAGTGCAAGATGGTTGTTTCCTGCAGCGGGGGGCGCGCTGCCGCTTGGATGCCTTATCCCGTGAACCTATCCGCACCGACATAGGCACAGTTTCGCTAGACGCTGGCGCGACGCTGGACGAGTATGGATGCGCCGCGCATGGACAGGTTTTTGTATACAATGCTCAGGCTTGTCGCGAGTTCTTATGACTTGAGCTGCTGCACAGTCTCCGCATCCAAGCGTTTGATCACCGCGACCAACAACTGCACCGCCTGCTCGAAATCATCACGGTGCAGAATCGAAGCATGGGTATGGATATAGCGCACCGGGATGCCGACAACGATTGAAGGAACACCGGCCCCAAAGACATGCATCTTGCCGGCATCGGTTCCACCGCCAGGCATCTTGTCGAACTGTAACGGAATATTCTCGGCAGCAGCTACATCGATTACGAGATCACGCAGTCCGGTATGCGGAATCATGCTGCTGTCATACAGCAAGATCACTGGCCCCTTGCCAAGCTTACCGCTGGCTTCGTCGAGATTAACACCCGGCATATCGCCGGCAATGCCCGTATCAAGAGCAAAGCCAATATCCGGGGCGATCATGTTCGTCGTTGTCGTCGCGCCGCGCAGCCCAACCTCTTCCTGGACCGTGCCAACGCCGTAAATCTCATTGGGATGCGGCTGGCCCTTCAAGCGACGCAGAACTTCTATCGCCAGCGCGCAACCGAACCGGTTATCCCAGGCCTTCGCCATCAGCAACTTCTCGTTGCGCATGACTGTGAAGGGACAGACCGGCACAACCGGATCACCGGGGCGTATTCCCCATTCCTCAGCTTCCTGACACGACGATGCACCGATGTCGATAAACATCGTCTTCTTATCCGCCGGTTTCTTGCGCTCTTCAGCTTCCAGGATATGCGGCGGTTTCGAGCCAATCACCCCGATAATGGGGCCGTTGCGTGTGTAGACTTCGACCCGCTGGGCCAGCATCACCTGCTCCCACCAGCCGCCGAGGGTCTGGAATTTGAGGTAGCCCTCGTCGGTGATCCGCGTGACCATGAAGCCGATCTCATCTAGGTGTCCGGCTAGCACAATCTTCGGGCCGCCCGCCTGACCAACTTTGCGACCGACAATACTGCCTAAATTGTCGGTCATCACCTCACCCAGAGGCTCCAGGTAGCGGCGCATCACGCGGCGCACCGCCTCTTCCTGGCCGGGCACTCCTGGCGCGTCGGTCAACTCCTTCATCATCGTAAGCATCTCTTCCATTGATCGATTCCTCCTAGTGCCGGCCCGAGTCCTGGCCGCTTATACGATACCGTGAATACTACATAGATGCATTGTACTGGCGAACTAGCAAGCGCGCAACAACGTTCATAACGACACAAGGCGCCCGGCGCTGGAGTCTGTCTGAAAAGCCCACCATCAAAACCTAACAGATGCGGCGCTTTGGTCTGTTTGGGAGATGCAGGGAACTGCTGATCACGCTTCGCCGCCGGCGCCAGGCTGCCTCATCTGTTCCCGTACCCAGGTTTCTTCTTCCGCCTGGCTTGTCACCAGGCCATCGAGGCGCGCAGCCCGCAACGCACGCAGGAGTTGACCTAACTGCGGACCAGGGAGGACGCCAAGCCGTTGTAAGGCATGCCCGTCAAGCGACAGAGCGATGGGGCGCAATTCGAGCAGATAGCGCTGCACAATAGCGCTGACCGGCGAGGACTCCGCGTAAGACACGGTCCACAACGCTGCCGGCCCAAACGGGCGGAGGATGGTATCGATCTCGCTACTGCGCAATGTGGGCGATAGTTGTTCGAGCACTGTTTGCACCGCGCCGACATCGCGCAGCAACCAGGCCGACTCATTGGGCAACCGGTAGCGGGCAATCAGGATTTCCCGCTCTTCGGTTGAAAGATCATAGGTTAGCAGCCCCAAATACACTTGTGCGTGTAGCGTTGAGTCGTGCGCCGCGTTTGCCATTTCATTCTCAAAGCGCACCACTGCCTGTTCGATGCGCTCGCTCCAGCGCAGGGCAGGGAAGATGAGGGACGTCAAACCCCAGCGGTCGGCCAGGCGCAGCACCTGGCTAGGGCGCGGTTCGTCGAAAACCAGACAGAGTTCGGTCCGAATCCGGTCGGAGCTAGTCTCCTCCAGCAACTTGCGCTCCAGCGCCTGCTCCAGAAATGTCTCCGTATGTGGCTCGACCACCAAGTCCAGACGCGCAGCAAGGCGCAGCCCACGCAGAATCCGCGTCGGATCGTCAACAAAGCTAGCGCTGTGGAGCACGCGCAAGACGCCTGCCTCCAGGTCGTGCTGGCCGCCAAATGGATCGAGCAACCGCGCCGGTTGGAGCGACGAGCCATCCGCGTGCAGTTCCAGCACCACCGCGTTGATGCTGAAGTCGCGCCGCGCCAGATCCTCGGCAATGCTGGCAGTTTGCACCACCGGCAGGGCCGCCGGGTGCGGATATATTTCCCGCCGGGCGCCGGCAAGGTCGAGGAAGATAGCATTTCGAGCATTATGTGCAATATGCCGGCCATTGATCTCAACCGTGGCGGTTCCGAAGGCGTCGTGCGCAGCCACAACTCGACCGGCCAGCGCGACCGCCAGATCTTGGGCCAGCGCGACCGCATCACCCTCGACCACGAGATCTATGTCGCGCTCGACCGGCAAGCCGAGAAAGAGATCGCGCACAACACCGCCCACCAGCCACAACGTCGCGCCATGACTCTGCGCTACGGTCGCAGCGCGAGCGAGCAGCTTCTCCACGGGCGCTGCCAGACCGGCCAGTAAATCGCTTGGCGTGCGGCGAACAAGTTTGGGCATAAGTGAGCTTTCTTGACAGTCGTTCGGTTCAATGGTAGCATTATATCCAATCGGGCGATTAGCTCAGTTGGTTAGAGCGCTACGTTGACATCGTAGAGGTCAGTGGTTCGAATCCACTATCGCCCACCACCTCGAAACACACCCATACGTGTATCTCCATCCGAACTGTTCAGACGTACGCGCAGTTTCGCGTTGTTCTAGTATGCCGAGATGGTTCGGATTTGTCAATGTATGGCTTCGGTATCAATTCGTGTCAAGCCCATAATGATCCAAGGCAATCCTTTTCAAATAAGATCTTTAAGGTCTTGGGGGAGGCTTCCAAAAGCATCTATTCAAGACCTTAAAGGTCTTCCACCGAGCTATCAAACGCTGCCGGATAGCGCGTCATGACAGCATCCACGATCGCCTCACCCAACGCCCCAAAGCCGCGCGCTGCGTGTAGATCCGTCTTTGTCCACGCCCATCGCCACCCCTGACGCTCATCCTGCCCTTGCGCACTCAAACTCATCGCGCATCAACTCCAAATGCCGCAACAAGGCATAGCTGATCGCGGTCGCATCTGATGAACACAGCCCGACATTCCGTTCTCCAAACATTGTCAAATCCCCCTGCGAGCGTGAAAATGCTCACACTACGGCGGACAGAAAAACACCGAACTATTGCATGCTACAATAGCCCCGCATCAGCGTACACCCGCCGACGCCATACCCTGCGGCTACCTTGAACAGCGCGCAGAGTGTGATTAAGGGTTTTTGCTCACTTATTGTGAGCAAGTATAGCATTTGGAGTTTCCACATAAGCTATACCTCAAGCAACCGCCCCACTCTCTCTTGCAGGCCGACCGCCTCCAACTCCACTCAGGGCATATGCAACAGAACCCCCTCGCGCACTGTATGCGCGAGGGGGCGATGACGATCAAGGATCGACGCTACGGGCGGGCGCCTCCTGGCCGACCGACGAGGGCAATACCTCACCGAAGAGGGTCAGGTACAGCATCCGGTACACGTCGGTGTTGTCAAAGCGTCCACTGAAGATGTGGCGCAGCGCGGCAGCGTTTTGGCCCTGCGCACGGCTGACAATACCGCCCGTCACGTCGGGGGTGCCCACCCAACTGACGGCGAAAGCCTTCTGTTCGCCGTAAGCGTCGGGCTCGCTCAGGAACGGCGCTGTACCACGACCATAGCGCCCATCGAGTGATACAGTCACGTTCTGGTTGCTGACGCCGGTGGGATTGCCATTATAGGCGGCGACATTGGCGGCCGGGTTCACTGCGCCGATCTGCATACCGCCCGCGTCACTGTCGGCGGCGGTGATGATGAGCGTGCGGTTGGCCTGCTCGCGCTGGAACTTCTGGGCCGCGGCGATCAGGTCGTTGGTGTGCTTGAGGCCAGTAAGCGTACCAATCGCATTGTTATTGTTGCCAAAGTTGTCGGTGCTCTCAACCTCGGCGACCATAATGAAGGGCTTGCCGGCCAGTTGCGAGGAGCGTTGCATGATTGTCAGAGCCAAATCACCCATCTCAGCGGTGGTCGGCGGGTTGTAGCCGGGGGTGTCGGGGCGACTGCCGAAGAGGATCAGGTTAGAGCCCTTGGTATCGGCGGAGACGGTGTCGTCAACCAGGCCCAGGCTGATCAGACGCTCTTCGGGCACATCGTTGAAGATATCGTCGGCGGCGAAGAGGCCGAGCACGGCGGGGGCATAGTTGCGATCACTCATCACCCGCTCGCGCAGGGTCTCGAACTCGGCGCGGGTACGTACAATTTCATAGCCCTTCGCCTCGAACTCCCTGAGCAAGTTGCGCCCATCGGTGCGGTTGGGGCCAGCGCCGGTCACCTGGTCCACATGGACATAGCAGTCGAGGGTGATGTTGTCAGGCGCGCACTGGGGCGTGCCTTCGGGCAGGAAGAACCGCTCGCCGCCGCCGAGGATGATGGACGGCGCAGGTTCGCCCTCGAAGCCAGGGCGACCATCGATAAACTGGCGGACGATCTCGCTGCTCAATCTACGATTGCCAACCTCAGAGACGAAGGCGGCTGTGCCAGGTTCGGCGGCGTCGCCATCGTTCACCAGCGCCACCGGGTGGCCATTGTTGAGCGCCTCGCGTACAATGCTGCCGGGGTAGCCCGAGAGTCCCAGGATACTGCGCGCAGCATCGCCATCGCCGTCCTTGCCGAACGAGCCCCGCCCCTGCACCTTATAGCCGAAGGCGTGGATCGTCGCCCCACCGTTGGAGGTACCGGTCAGGATATCGGCCATATGGCCGCGGTAGAGAGCCATCTCGGGCATCTGATCCCACGGGCTCAACGCGTCGGGGCCATACCAGTAGGCGCGGGCGGCGCCCCAGTGATTCGGACCAGTACCATCGGGGTGAATGAAGATTACGTTGCCGATGCGGGCGTTACTGCGTAGGTCGGGCACAATGGGGTTGGCGGTCGTCGCGGTGATGGTGGCGGCGAGCAGTAACATGACGCCGACCACACCGAGTATGGACTTACGACTCAACATAGACGTGTGAATCCTTTTCTACTACAACATATTGCAACCGGATAAGCCACGAACTCCACGCTGTGAGCAGCGAGCGCTAGGCGTTGGGTATAACCAAACACAAGGCGCTGCTCACAAGCGAATCCTATCGTCGTCAGGATTTACCACAAAGGATAGCCCAGAATTTTTAACAGTCATTTAAATCGCGATGAAGCAACGGTTAGGAGATTTTTAAACGATAATTAAGTCGCGATATATTTGTCGTATTTTACCCATGATACCATGTACCACACACCCGACCAAGTTGTTCGTAGGCGTTACAAGGAGGCATATAACTGATGAATAATACAAGCGCCAATCACGATCATACGCCCGCAGCGAGCGATCTCTATGATTGGGATCGAAACGCTCCCACGTATGCCGCGCTCGCCGGAACGCCCGACGATGCGACGTATCAGCAGTTTCAGGCTGTGCTGTGGGAGTCGCTGGGTGACGTTCGCGGTCGCGACATTCTCGACGTCGGTTGTGGCCACGGCTGGCTGAGCGCCACACTTGCGGACGCCGGCGCCAATATCATTGGCATCGATGGCGCACAGCAACTCCTCGCCCACGCCCGCGCCGCTCATCCCCAAATTCCCTTCATCATGTACGATTTGATGGTCGGTTTACCACCGCTATATCGCGCTTTTGACCGGATTGTCGCCAATATGGTGGTGATGGATGTATCAGACATCAGCCCATTGTTCACCGCGATCTGGCAATCGCTCAAGCCAGATGGCCGCTTCATTTTCACTTTGCCCCATCCGTGTTTTTTCAATTACAAGATGGATCGCGATAGCCGCACCGGGCAACGCTATCGGCGGGTAACAGGGTATTTGCAACCAGAAGTCTGGCGGATTACGAGCTTCGGCGGCATAACCACTATCATCGCAGCCTCACCTACTACTTCGACCATCTCCGCACGAACGGGATGGCAGTGACCCGCTTCTACGAGCCGCCGCATATTCCGTCTGGGCGAGTCGCAGACGAGGATCGCCGGTGCTACACGAATATTCCGGTCTTCCTCCTCGTCGAAGCAACGTCTATTGCGCGCTGAGAAGCCATAAGCTAAGGAAACAGCATGAGGCAGCCTGAATTCCCAACTGAACTAACCTCTCAGCCCTGCCCAACAACGAGCGTGACACTCACTATCCCAATAGACACCCTTGAGTCGCTTGAACAAGTGGCCACTCATCGAGATATGTCGGTCGAAGCTTTACTGAAGCTCTATATCGGGCAAGGGCTTCGACACGATATTGCCCAGCGGTTTGCCGATCGGGTGCTCGATCTGACTGCGCAAGGGATTGCACGGCAGGGCCACTCACCGGAGCAAGTCGACATCATCCTGCGCGAAATTCGGAGCGCCACTAGCACGTAAGGAGCAATCATATAAAGAGCTTCATGCACATTGCCTCATCCTAAAGCGCTAAAACTTGTACTCCTAACAAGATATTGTGGCGAACGTCACGATACAGCGAGTCAGATCGGTACGCCTTTGAGACCTAAAATCAGACCAAGCGGTTTCGCGATCTGGCAGGTGTAGGCTACCCATGAGCGACGAACTTACGCCCACGAGCATATACGAACTTGTTGCCGAGCTTGGCTGCAAGAAATACTTCCATCTTGGGGGATTCGATGCGACGCGGAAGCTTATTGATCTCTGCTTAAGCAGCGCATCAGCCGGCAGCACCGCGGCCAATGGCGAGCTCTAGTCGCGCCAGTGAGGCGCTTCGTCGCTGCGAATGCCTGTGTCGACGCGATACAGTGTATGCTACAATAGGCGTATGGTACTATCCCAAACCTCGCCATCGCCAGCATTCTCTAACGCCCGTCGTCGCCCCCTCTTGCGATGGCTGCTCTTCTGCTTTGTCTTCTGTTGTACCGGCATCGGTTTCTGGGTGTACGCCTCGCTCACTGAAATGCGCACCGGCCGACGCCTCTGGCCCTGGAGCGCCTATGCCTTCTGTGGTCGGACCACGCCCGCCGCCTTACCGGCAACGGTGCGGGTTGGCTTGTATGAAGAATTCCCCGATCCCTGGCGCCTGGCGAAACTCCAACAACTCACGTTCCCGGTGACACTGGCTATTGCCGCCTCCTCACGCACGGAGTTCCTGCAACTGCGCACGACCATCCTCACGACCTATCCCCAGGTGCGTGAAGTCTACTTCTGGCCGATCCTTAGCGCGGAGGAAGGGTATTATCCCGGTGCGTGGTCGTCGCCGGAGGGAATCCGTCGCCTCACTACAGAAACGACTGAACTGCCGCTCCTCTGGGATCTCGAAGTTCCCCGCGGCACACAGCGGCTCCGCGATCTCTCACTGCACCACTGGTGGACCAATCGCACGACCTTGGCAAGCTTCTTTGCCCACCATGAACAACCGATACACCTTTGGCGCACCTATGCTTCGATGGGTCTCAACCCAGCGTTTTTGCGCCTGACCGCCCTACATTTCGATCCTTTGGACTATCCTGCGCTCCACTTGCATCTCGATCTCTATACGACGGGAACGGGACAAGATGCGGCGGAGCTTGCGCGTCTGGCCCGGTGTGGCGTCGAACGCTACGGGGCGCGCTTCATTCCATCCTTAGGTGTGTTAAATGATGGAGAAGGCCCTGAGGAGATCTTTGTACCGCCTGCCACCTTGGAGCGCAATCTGCGAATCGTCCGAGCCGCCGGAGTCAGTGAAATCTGGTTCTTTGGGGTCAATGGTCTCAATCCCACGTATCTGGAGGCCATCCAGGCTACGCTGCCACTCGAATCGCTACCTTCCCCTGAAGCCCAACATCCCTAACTCCAGGTACTATGGTCAGCCCGTTCGTCACAGCAGACGGCGTGGAATTGGCGAGGAGCGAACATTATACGTGACCCGCTTGCGTTCCCTTGGTAGCGTCATCCGATACCCTCTACGAGAAATCTCCCATACCCAACTCAACCGCCGCTCGATCAGTCTCGGCAAATATGTCATAATCTGACATATACCAGCGCTATACTCTGATCGAGAGGAGCCCATGACGACACTTGCCACGCGCCTGATTACTCTGATTATGCTACTCCAGCGCCGGCCCAACCAGAAGGCCGCTGAACTGGCCGAGAAGCTGGGGATCTCGGTACGCACCCTACATCGCTATTTTGGCATGTTGGACGAGATGGGCATTCCCATTTACGCCGAGCGCGGCCCGCATGGCGGGTTTTCGCTCGTGCGCGGCTACAAGCTGCCCCCGCTGGTCTTCACTCCCGAAGAAGCTGTCGCTATCTATCTGGGAGCCAGTCTGGTCGGGCAGATGTGGGGGCGACTCTACCAGGAAGCCGCCGAGGGAGCTATGGCCAAACTGGACAACGTTCTGCCAGATGAACAGCGCAGCGAGATTGCCTGGGCGCGGCGTTCGCTGGTCGCAACGGGAATGCATCGGGCTGATCCAACCACGCTCGCCCCGCTTCTGGAGGCGCTTCGGCGAGGAGCGCACCAGCAGCAGCAAATCCAGATGACGTACCAGAGCAGCGCGTCCCCCGCCGCAACCGAACGCCGAGTCGACCCGTACGCACTGGTCCACCGCAGCGGATGGTGGTACATGCTCGGGTATTGTCATCTGCGGCGGGCGTTGCGCACCTTCCGGGTCGACCGTATCCAGCACATAGAAGTCCTGAATCAGCCTTTCCAGGCGCCGGAAGACTTCGATGTCTGGAGGTATCTGGACACAGAGTTCAAAGACCAGCCGGTCGTTCGGGCCTGCCTGCGCTTTGTGCCCGAGGCCGCCCATATCGTCAAAACGAGTCTACCGGCCTGGGAATCAGTTCAGGAGCATCCGGATGGCAGCTTGAATGTCACTCTGACAGCGCCCGACCTGTACTGGTTAGCCTCGATGGTCTTGAGTTTCGGGGCCTGGGTCATGGTCCTCGACCCGCCGGAACTACGCACCCTGGTGCGGGAATGGGCGCTTGGGACCGCGGCGCTGTACCAAGATTAAGCGGAAGGGAACGGATATGAAACGCAAGGTTCTTCTGGGTATCGTGGGCGGTATCGCACTTATGATCATCATCGTTGTGGGCGGGTTTTGGTATCTATCAATCCAGCCGCTGTATAGGCCAGGGATGGTACGCCGAGGCGAGAATCTGCGCGCGTC
>JAKSDJ010000891.1 GCA_022360155.1 Chloroflexales bacterium
A
Organism: Chloroflexales bacterium; assembly: GCA_022360155.1. Lineage (GTDB taxonomy): Bacteria > Chloroflexota > Chloroflexia > Chloroflexales > Chloroflexaceae > JAKSDJ01. The sequence goes on from JAKSDJ010000891.1 coordinate 2, forward strand.
CGACCGGCAGCGGCTATCGAACAAAGGAACGGTTACCCCTGGGGAAAGATATCTTCACTGACCCTAACCCTCGTGAAGAGCGACCTCTGCTGTGTCATGGTTGATAGGTGAAATCTCTGCCTTGAAGTTCGATTCCTATAGCATTCCATTGACGGGCGGTGAGTCAACATTTCTCTCAACCACAACTCTCTACCGGTCCTCACCCAGCTTCCAGATTAGCCCGAATGGTAATCGGGTTGTCTACCTGGCTCAAAGGCAATCCGAACTCCACAGTGTGCCAATTGCCGGCGGTGAAGCGGTGAAGCTTAATTTGCCTCTTGTGAACGATGGAGATCGTGTGGAGACCGATCTTCAAATCAGTCCGGATAGTTCGCAGGTTTTGTACCGTGCCAAGCATGCCGTAGAGCGGACCGTTCACCTGTACACCGCGCCCTTGATCGGTGGCACAATCACCAGAATCAATGATGTACTTTCTGCAAGACAGGGGGTTTGGGGCTTTCAGATCACATCAGACAACAAGCAGGTAGTCTATCGAGCCGACCAGGATGCTGCCTTTGTCTACGAACTCTACGCCACTACCATGGGAGCGCCCCAGGTCGTCTTCCTGTCTCCCAACGCGACCGTTGTCGATACGGACGGGTCGTTCACGATTGAGGTGCAACTGAGCGCACCACTGGAGCAGCCTGCCACCGTGACCTATACCACCAGCGGGACGGCTGTCGAAGGGGTGGATTACACGATCGGCGGTGCGACGACCGCCGCGACCGGCAGCCTGACCTTCGCGCCGGGTGAGACCAGCAAAAGCCTGGCGGTGACGCTGCTCGACAGCCCTGCCCTGCGCGGGGATCGCACGCTGGTGCTGACCCTCACATCAAACGATGTGAACTTGTGCGCGAATGCCAGCTTCACGCTGACGATCACCGATAGCCAGCGTGGGGTCTTTTTACCAATAATCATGCAGCAAAGCAGCGCGCAGTAAATGGACAACAAGCGCCTGGAGCGATAGCACTCCAGGCGCTTGTTGGATCACCGCGTCACCGCGTTTCATCTCGTCGGCTCGGCGTTTCATAGCCTCGCTTCGTCTCCGCATAGATGCGACATGCTTCGTTCATAAAGCGCTGGAGCTCGGCGTCGTGCCGGCGATACTCGGCAGGAATCTGTTCGATGTCGCGGTACATTGCCTGCAACGCAGCGTAGATCCCTGCGTCGCCCCGCGTGAACTGCTCAACCATGCGATCCAGACGCGGAACCAGCCGCTGGACGTCGGGATGATCGGGCGGCAGATGTTGGAGGGATCGAAACGCGGCTATCAGATCGGCCCAGGCTCGACGCCCTGCTTCGACCTCATCGGGCGTCATCCGGCGCGCGTAAATCTGCGCCAATTGCGCATCACTAAAGTAGCGGTTATACCACTGCCGCTTGTCGGTGGTATTGACCGCTGTGATGATCGCCGCAACCTCCGCCCAGTCAAGCGTTCGCCCATTCTCCAGGTGGGCAATCGTCAGTTCCAGCCCCCGCGACGCCTGCTGGAGTTGTTTGACCCGCCGGTCGATGGCGTCCTTCTGGATGCGTAGCGACTGCAACACGTCATATGTTGGGCTGTCCAGCAGCGCACGGATCTCGTCCAGCGCAAAGCCGATGGACTTGAGGGTTAGGATCTGCTGTAGACGCAGCAGATCTTGCTGCCGGTAAAGGCGTACGTTGTTACGCTTTGCTGGCGTCAGCAGTCCAACCTGATCGTAGTAGTGCAGCGTTCGTACCGTCACACCCGCCAGCCGCGCAAATTCGTGTACGTAGTACGTCGCCATATGTCCAACCTCCCTACAGCTTGCAGTCTACGGTATGACGTGACGTTAGAGTCAAGCCCATTGTAACGTACGTGACTTCTCACCGCACTACGATATGGCTAGGGGGCAGCGCGCGAGCGCGCGAGCCGACCGTGCTACGGCAAACGAACGCGCTCCCAGAAACGACAGATCTTGAATCACATGCGCATTACTTCACTAGCGTAAACTTGCCGTCTTGCACTTGGTACAAGAAGAAGGTCGCGTCCTTGATATCGCCCTTTGTGTCGAACTGGATCGGAACTCCCATCAAACTATCAGGCAGAGCGGTCTGGGCAATCTCGGCCCGCACCCCCTCGCGTGAGAGATCGCCGCTCGCGGATGATTTCTGGATCGCTTCGAGCGCGACCATTGTTGCGGTATACGCCGGTGCGCCGAAAGGGCCAACCGGGCCATAGCGCTCCTGGTAAGCGGTTATGACAGCTTGTGCGGTCTCGATCTGGGCAATATCGGGCGCAAAGAACGAGACATAGGCTCCTTCGGCAGCGCCAGCCGCAGCCTCGATGAAATCCTCGGCGATAAACACCCCATCGCCGCCGAAGAGCGTCGCCGCGAACTCCTGCTCGGCCATCTGTTTGGCGAGCAACGCGCCTTGCGAGGCAAGCTGCCAGGGAATGAACACAACATCGGGCGCGGCCGCCTTCATCCGCGTGACCAGCGGCGCGAAGTCTGTGTCGTCTTGGCTGATAGCCTCACGAGTCAGTTCGACGCCTTGCGCTGCTAAGGCTTTTTCGGCCTCGTCGGCAAGCCCGGTTGAATATGCTCCCTGATCATCGATGATCCAGACCTTCTTGGCCCCAAGCTGATCGACGATAAAGTTGGCGGCGGTTGGTCCTTGCACATCATCGCGCGGCACAACGCGAAAGACATGATCGAAGCCGTTCTCGGTAAGATCGGGTCGGGTCGCCGATGGCGAGATCATTGCCATGTTTGCGGATTCGAAGACGGGAGCGACGGCGACGGCGATATGGCTCGCGCCGGGACCAATAACAGCGTAGATCGATTCATCTTCGAGCAAACGCTGGGCCAGTGTGACTCCTTTCGCCGGGTCAAGTTCGGTATCACCTTCGACCAGTTCGATGGAAGTCCCGTGCTGAGCGTTGAAGTCTTCGACGGCAAGGCGCGCAAAGTTAAGCTGCTCGTTGCCATACGTCGCGCCTTCGCCCGTGAGTACGGCCATGATTGCGATTCTGTGCGTGCTTGGCTCGGGCATATTCGCCGCTTCCTGGGGAGAAGCAGCGGTGGGCGTATCTCCTGCAGGTTGGGGCGCTGATTGTCCTGTGGCGCCGCTGCAGGCTACTAACATCAGCACAAGGCTAAACACAACTGCAAAGCGGACCGGAAGAGCTGCTCTCAGTTGACGATACACAAAGTTGAACAAATCATTCATCGCATCCTCCATAGCTCTCTGTGTTTACGAGTAACCAGTGATATAGTACGGGCGATCGCATGTTCATGTGATCGCATACTACTCAATGACAGGACTTACGTGGTGGTGGGGATCGAGGAGGCGCAGCTTCCCCGAAAACTCCTTCTTGCCAACTAGTGACCGCGTAAGGCCTGTCATTGAAATCAACTACCCCAAACTCTCCTTACACGCAGCCGCACAATAATTGAAATCAACGATGTGCAACCGGCATCCTATTGCTATAGTTGTGACAAAGCGCACGAGTAACGACGCAGAGCGATACAAACCGAAGCGGCTGCTCCTGTTCGTGTGCTTGTCGAGCACTGGTTTATGTAACGATAGCAATGTGATGCAAACAATATGCAAACAACATGCGAACCACGGAGCAAATTGGGGAGGGATAAACCGAAAAACGGCCCCATTGCAGTTGTGGTTGTTCGGCAAACCGCACGTCTATCTTGACAAAACCGCTGCGCCCCGCTTTCGAACGGCCAAAACCGAGGCGTTGCTGTATTACTTATCGGTCACTGGGCGTTCGTATTCGCGCGAGGCGCTGGCCGATTTGTTGTGGAGCGATATGCCGGAAACAAAAGCCAAACGCAACCTAACCCAAATTCTCTACCATCTGCGTAAATCATTCGAGCCGTTTCTCATCATCGAAGCTCAGAGTATTGGTTTCAACCAGGCGGCTGATCATTGGATTGATGTGGCCGCTTTTGAAAAGGCGGCGGTCTACGGCCTGCTCGAAGGCGACGTTGAGGGCTTGTCTAAGGCGATCGAGCTCTATCGCGGCGATTTGCTGGAGGGGTTTTATGTCAAAAACTCCTTGCTTTTTGAGGAGTGGCTGCAAGGCCAGCGCGAGCGGCTGCGTGAACTGATGGCCCAGGCGTTGCAATTTTTAGTCGACTACTATATTAACTCTGATGCAAGCGACATCACGAAGGGCATTGCCTATGCCCGGCGGCTGCTCGCACTCGATCCCTGGCGGGAAACGGCTCACCGGCAGATGATGCTCCTGCTCGCGAGGAGCGGGCAGCTTGATAAAGCGTTGATCCAGTATCAAGCCTGCCGCCGGATTCTAGCCGATGAGTTAGGGATCGGGCCGTCAACCGAAACCGCCGTGCTCCATGAACGGATCCAACTAGCCCGCACGATGCCGCCTCAGCATCTCCCCGTCCTCACGACACCCTTCGTTGGACGGGAGGCGGAATTGGCGCAACTCACCCGACTTTTGACCAGTACCGACTGTCGCCTGGCGACCCTGGTCGGGTTAGGCGGCAATGGCAAGACAGCGCTGGCGTTGGAAACGACCCGCCGGTTTCAGCAGGAGCGAGCGTTTCAATTCTTGAACGGGATTACGTTTGTATCATTCACTTCCACGACCTCGATTGCCCGCTTACCGCCGACCCTGGCGGAAACACTCAATCTTCCACTATCTGGCCGAACAGATCCGCTAACCGCTATTCTCGACTATCTGCGCAACAAGGAGATGCTGCTGGTGCTCGACGGCTTCGAGCACCTCCTCGACGGCATCGATTTCATCACCGCCATTCTGAACACCTGTCCCAATGTCAAAATACTGGTGACGAGCCGCGCACCGCTGTATCTCGAAGCCGAATACCGGCTCGATGTCGAGGGTCTGAATTACCCGCGCAACGGCGCCCAAAATCTGGCAGACTACGATGCGGTGCAGTTATTCGTACAAATGGCGCAGCGCGTGAATCCACAGTTCGAACTATCAGCCGAAACGCAAACAGCGTTGGCCCAGATTTGCCGGATCGTGGCAGGTATGCCGCTCGCGATCAAGCTGGCTGCTGCCTGGCTGCGGGTTATGCCCATTCAGCGCGTTGTGACCGAGGTGCAGCACAATCTGGACTTTCTGTCAACAGACATGCGCGATATTCCGCCTCGGCAACGCAGCATTCGCGCCGTCTTCGACTCCACGTGGGAGGTGCTGAAGCCCGACGAGCAATGCGCGTTTCAGGCGCTATCGGTGTTTCACGAGAGCTTCAGCGCTGAGGCAGCCGCTGCAGTGGCCTGCGCATCGCCATACCTGCTGGCCAATCTGATCGACAAATCGCTGGTCCAGGTAGAGCATGCCGGGCGAGATACACGCTATCAGTTGCATGAACTGTTACGTCAATACGCTATCAGCCGGCTACGAACGCATCAGCCGCTGGCGCCGCACATACAAGCCCAATCCAGTTGGCGCCGCGCCTCCTACGCGCGACACTAGCGTTTCAGCCTGCCAATGCCGACACAAGGAGACTTTAGGGTTGGACAGAAGAGATGTTTGAAATGACAATGGACCGCCCTCGGATGCTACACACACTCGCATGGGTCACCCCTCTGCCGCATGCGGGAGAGGGTCGGGGGAAGGCCAACAAGCGCATCTCAATGCCTCAAATCGCATCTTTGTCCTTTCGTTCTATCCGCCTCTAAACGCAAGGAGACGGAAGGGCGTCCCAGCGTGGGCGCCCACAAAAAGACCCTGCCAGGAGCCAACGCTTCAGTGCGAGTCCTGGCAGGGTTCTGCAAACAATGTACACAACGGCGCGTATGCTTTTCCAACACCCCTTGTACGTTATTAAGAGGAAGTAGGCTGGCGCTGGCCAAAACGCCCAGCGAAACGTGGGGCGAGTATCTTGTCCAGCGAGTAGGCCCCTGGTCCTAACAGACCAATGGCGATGCTGCTACCCAAGAGAGTCAAGGGGAATTCAAAGCCGCCGTCTTGGGCGAAGAACCCGTTCGGGAGATGGACAGCCAAAATCGCCACCAACATGGCGAACGCGAGGGGGATGGCGGCCCAGCGGGTTGCCACACCGAAAATCAACGCCAGCCCGCCCAGCAACTCGGTGAGGATCAGCAGCCATGCCGATAGACCAGCCAGGGGAATCCCGAGGCCCCCTAACATTCCGACAACACCTTCAGCCCCCATGCCCAGTTTTTGAGCGCCATGGGCGGCGAACACAACACCAATCACCACGCGGAGGACGAGCAATCCAATCTCTGACCAATTGTTACGCTGCATGATGAAGATTTTCCTTTCTTACCTCTGGCGCCCCTTACTCGCTGTAGGATTGCGCCACTACTGACACACCGATTTATATTCACGGTCGACGCTTATCAAGATATACGTAAAAATAGATTCATTGATTCTCTTTTTCATATGAGTTACGCTGCCACCAGTCAACAGGAGGTTTGGAGGGCCTGCGGCCCTCCAAGAACCCTTTTTCTCAATACGTCAGCAGCGGCAGCGCCGCCGCTGACGTATTGAGAAAGTTTTCGAGGAAGCCTCGCCTCCCCAAGCCCCACTATAATGTGTAAGTCAAGTTATTCATAAAAATGTTACACAACTATATTCTGCCATAAGGTCTGCCGCAGCCACGTTCTTTATGCACTGCTGGCGTTCTAGCACCAATACCTTTCAAATAACAGGAATTACGCGGTCGTTTCCCCGCACGCTATGGAACGTTCATGATGAGTGCTTTGCCTGCGGCGGCGTGGTACAAGCCAATCGTTTCCTAGCGCTTGCGCGGCTCCGTCGCGCAAGCGCTAGGAAACAAGAGATCCTTCCGCCCTGCTGGAGGCAAATCGAGGCGCATCCGGAAGCATGGCGGCTCGTACCGCATAAGACCTGTCAAAAAAGACCTGATAGGTCTGAAACAGCGCCTCTGCGAATAGTTCTGGCATATAAAGAACTGCGATCCTATCCTCCTGGATAGCGTCATTTCTTTACGAATGTGCTATCCTTCATGTATAGAAGCGATTCCGCCAATTCTCATGAAAGGAAAGGAGCGGTAGCGATGACACTTACCGCACACTATCCGGTAGCGCGTATCCACGGACGCACGCGACATCGCAGCGCTGTGGATCAGCTTCCCTCGCCAATCCTACGCCAGTCGACCAAGACAGAGTATCGAGTCATACCGCTACGCACGCGATACTGCGCCGCAGCATGGACCTGTGACGACGTCAATGTTCCTTCGACGCTGATCCAGGCCTTGACAATGAGCATGTGGTTGGGCCGTATTCTGGAGATTGGCACGACTGTATTGGCAGCGCTGGGGATGGGATGGCTATTGCGGCGTATGCAACGTAAACCTTAAAGGTGAAGCGTAAAACGTTTGGGGGTCGCAGGTTAACAGATTTGATGAGGTCACGGGTGAGCACCCGGCTCCTTTTTGTTTGGCTTCTATGGATTACCTCCCAGGCACATCCAGGTTGATTGGGCTGGGTACAGTCTGGCCTGTTACGGCGGCGACCAGATTGGTTGCCGCCAGTGTTGCTGTGCGCGTGCGATTCGCCACCGCCACACTGCCAATGTGGCGAACTACCATCACATTTGGCAAGACAAGCAATTGACGCACCTCATCAATAGGTTCGACCTTGAATATGTCCAA
>JAKSDJ010000030.1 GCA_022360155.1 Chloroflexales bacterium
AACACAAGTGGCTGAGTTGCGGTTCACCCCCACGTGCGTGGGGACAACGATCGCTGCGTTGTTCCTAGACGGCGGGGTCTCGGTTCACCCCCTCGTGCGTGGGGACAACAGCCACCCGGCTCAATTGTAGCACAGCGAGGCCGGTTCACCCCCACGTGCGTGGGGACAACAGCTTGAGAAAGCGGATGCGGCTGCGCGCAGGCGGTTCACCCCCACGTGCGTGGGGACAACGACAAGCGCCCGTTCGACATCAGTCGCGCCGTCGGTTCACCCCCACGTGCGTGGGGACAACGTCATTAATGATTGTGGGCATTGCGGCGCACTCCGGTTCACCCCCACGTGCGTGGGGACAACACTGACACCAACCGCATTCTGACGCGATTGTGCTGATTTGTCAAGCCCCGAAGTCTTGTGGCGCATCAGGACGGGATCGTTACCAACGCCAGACCCTCGAAGTTGGCGAGTTTGCGATCGGTTGGTCCGCAGCTCCGCATTGCAAAGCCTTGTTCGTTGTTGGTTTGATAGATTAAGAATCCGGCCCCATCGCGCATGTGATCGCAGACATGTTCCCATAGTACATCGCGTACCATCGCCGAGAGCCGCCCGACAAAAACACCGGTGTGAAGTTCGAGCATCCAGCGGGTCAGTTCGCCCCGCAGCCCGACCGGAACGCGTTCCAGTATGATGACGTTCATAGCTCCTCCTCATCGGCATAGTTGATTCCGCCGGCGACATTGCCTTCATTGGCATCCCACAGCTCGCCGGGCTGGGCATCAAAGCGATCGAAGAGTTCGGTTTCACGTTCGGTTGCTGCGGCGCCGCCCGCAAAAAGCTTATCCAGATCTTCGACGATCCGCGGCAGTATTTTCTGCTCGCGGATCTGGTCGCGACAGATGTGCCGCACGCGGCTCTCTAGTTTTTGTTCCCCGGCTGCAGTACAGCGAAAAGCCGCCGGAATGGTGATCTCGGCTTTGTACAGATCGGCTACATCGTAGACAAATGATAACATTTTACCAGTGTGAATGAAGCCCAACGCTGGAGAATAGCCAGCCGCGATGATTGCAGCGTGGACAACACCATATAAACAGCTATTGGCTGCCGAGAGCGCGCGATTGATTGGGGTGGCGTGGCGCCAATCGCTCTGTTTGTAGGCCCGCCCATCCCATTTTACACCCGTTTCACGGCTCCAGCGCGCATAGGTCTCGCGGATGCGGATTCCTTCTTTACCGCGGATCTGCTTGAGGGTGAGTGTCGGGTCGAGCGGATCAGGGAAGCGCATCGCGTACATCTGGCGTACCATGTGCAGCCGTTGCTCTGCGTCGTTGTGCAGCGCCGCCTGGCGGAGCAGGTTGGCCGATGAGCGAGTTTCGCCTAGACCCTGCGCATAGAACCGCACGCCCGCCTCGCCAGTCCAGGCTACCAGGCAGCCGTTGTCGGTGAGGGCGCGGATGGCGGCGTGGGTGATGGATGTTCCTGGTCCCAGCATGAGCAGCGAGAGGGAAGCGCAGGGTACGGGGGTTTTGCCATTCTTGTCGAAGAGCGCAATCGCGAAGTCATCCTGCTCGACCACGCAGTGCTCGGCATAGAGGTAACTCCAGGAGTCACGAACTTTGGGGAGGATGTGGAGATCTTTCATAATGTCAACTCCTTGTCATAATCGTTATTGCCGCGCGGCGCGGCGGCCCCCACGTGCGTGGGGACAATGACTACTTATTCTTGCTGCTGTCCACACAATACCGGCGGCCCCCACGTGCGTGGGGACGATATAGAGTAGTTGTTAAGGTGCAGCCGTTCAGTGTTGCACTACCTTGCTGTGGCAACCGACAACAGGCCAAACCCGAATGCCTTGCCAGAGCCAATCCCGGTCCGTAATGTCGCAAGAAATGCTGTGCGGTCGGTGACTTCCAGGCGGCCCTCGAAAAGGGTCGCGCCAAAGCTGAGCGGCATAGACGCGGCGCCGTCGTGCGCCGGACGCCGCCCGTGGATCTTCTCCTGGGTGCTCACACGGGTATCGAGCACTTCGGGTCGAAGCGCGACCTCGACCAATCGAAAGCCGCCCTGCTGCCCTTTGCGTACCAGCCAGGCGAGTTGGTCCTCTTCGCGGCGCAGTTCGATCCGCTTGCCGCGCCACTGTTCGCCTTGCTCGGCGTTGTTCCGGCTGATTCGTTTGGTTGGGTTGGCGCGGAGCCGAAAAACAAGCTGCATTCCCGTTTGGACCTGTTCGTACTCAGCATCGACGAGACGTACTGTCGGGTTGCCGCGCCCATCTGGCGCAGGCCCGAAGTAGCTTGCGGGCAGCCGCAACCAGTTGGGCTCTTCCGCCGATTGTACCAGCACGCGGACTAGTCGATTCTCGCGCTCGAACGGCTCGGCGCGGTAGAGCAGCCCAAAGTGATCGCGAGCGTTTGTGCCGGGCGGGGCCGTGGGGAAGGCGTCCAGGATGCGCCGGTGCAGTTTGTGGCAGTCAGCCAGGTCGCGCTGCACCATCCGATTGTGGATATCGAGGATGATCCGCGAAAGGTAAAGCATAGTGTACCTCACTCGAATGTATTGATCAGCGGGCGCTGCTCATCGGGCGACCAGCGTTGTTCGACGACAAAGCGGGGCAGGAATACCCGCCGGAAGGGGTTGCCAATATTGTCGTTACGGCGCACCCCTGCGCCTGGCCCAACCTCCAGCAGGAGGCGCAGATACAGGGGTTGTTGGGTGCGCTGGGCTTCCTTACGCACCCGCTCCGGTATTGGCTGGCTGGTGAGGGCCGTTTCCAGATCTAGATATTCACCCATGCCGGCAAAGACCGGTGTGGCCGGCGGGCAGGACTTGCGCCCCAAGTAGAACGGCCAGATCGGATTTTGGAGTGCTGCAGCCAGTGCGGTAACAGTTGGATTTGTTCCCCGCAGCGCTACCAAGAAGGAAGCGTCGGCGAGGTAGATGCGATCGGAAACATCGGTCTCAGGTAGCTTTGTGGTGGCATTGATCTTGACTTTGATCCGGCCTTTGGTGATCTCTGGCGAGAGAACACCGCCGACATAGGGCTGATCATGGTAGCGTGGGCCGCCGGTGTAGTCAGTCGGCCCGTAGCTCCCGCCGCCAGTTGTGTGATAATCGCGCAGCAATGCGCCAGGCCGATCGACGCGCACGCCCATCCGTAGCTCGTCGCTCAACGTGCGCAGTCGATCGTCGTTACGACCGAGTCCCAGCGCGCAGCCAAGTAAGCCGATAATGCCCGACTTGCTTGGCTCTAGGGCGGTGTCACGCTCGCCCCAGCGGGCGCGCAACCCCCACGATTGAAGCGGGCCTTCGAGTCGTAGGAATAGGGTATTCATCATAACCTCCTACGCATTGACCGGCAGCCACTCCAACAGCTCGTCCAGCGCCCGAAAGTGTTGCGCCCCTTCGAGCGCGAATGGGACCGTGCTGAGGAAAGCGCGTTCGGCCGTCAACCCGTACATCGTATTGATCTGTGGGATATATGCTTGCAGTTCCTCGGCTGAAGCCTCGATGAGTGAGCGCTGCGCCGTAGCCCGGACCGGTTTGACGAAAGCATTCGCACAGCTCAGCGCAATATTTTGCGGGCGCACCTCGATCAGCGCCAGATCGGGCAGATTGTGCGCAGCGAAGCTGTTTTGTTTGCCGCTCGGAATGGCGACCATGAGCGCGTGGGTTAGCGCCCGCACCGCTTGAATGGTAAGGCTGGCATCACCCTGGAGGTTTTCGACTAGGCCTTCCCAGTGGATGTTGATATACTTGTAGTAGGTAGCGCTGTTAAACGCTGTTTCCCCCAGGAACCCAGCTCCGGCTTCGCCGGAGATATCGTCCACCGCGGTGTAGAAATCGAATTCTTGCTCGACAGCGTGGGTCGAGAACGCATGGGCGACCTGCACCGCCGCCTCGATATCCTTGAAGGGACTCGATGTAGTCATTCGGCCAAACATGGCAATATCTACGGAATGGGGAATATATTTATCGCTATTCTTTTCGTGGAACTTATCCCACTTCGTTTCGGCAAAGCCAGTCGCACCTTTTTCTCGGTACAACGCGACCAATTCCGTTGTGAGCTGATCGATTTCTGCGGCGGTCAAGAACATCAACTGCTTCGTTTTCATCGTCGGCGCAGCGGGAGCGGCATCTTTATTCGACTTCTTGCCTTTGGATTTCGTTGCCTCCTCCTCCGAATCATCACTGCCTGTTTCAACCGGAGTGTTCTTATCGGCCTTGCCAAACTTGGCAGCAGCTTCGACAATCACCGCTTTTACCTGATCATCCAGGTCGAACTGAACGAGCCGTCGCTGCACTTCACTCGGCAAAAGCTGAGTCCGTACGGCCAGCACTTCTGGCTGCTCGGTGAAGTAGTTCGTGAAGATGCCTGATGAACGTACACTGCGCTTGAGCGCCTGGCTGGAGATGCGGGCGCGCCGATGACCGCCGAAGAGGCAGTCCTTCGGGTCGCCGTTATCATCGCGGTTGAGGTTTGATGGGGCATGGTTCTGTAACAGGTGAATGGCGATCAGTGTCATGGCTGGTTTCCTTTCGGTTCTTCAACAGAAGCGGTTATTTCATAGGCGCCAACGAAGTAGGCGCGGGCCCAGCGGAGTTGTACGCTGTGGTCGGGGTGTTCCCAGTTAATCACGTCGAGCAGCAAGCGTTCCCAATTGAGGGCTACGCCCTCGCGATGGGCGGCGATCAAGCGTACGACCTGGCGCAGGCGGAAGAGCAGTTGCTCGCGATCGCTATCGAGCAGCGTTTGGAAGCGGCGGTCGAGGCTGTTGAGACGGCTGTCGTCCGGTCCGGCGCGGAGTTGCCGCACACGCCGGAGGGTTTCACCCAGGTTGCCCGCCTGGGGGTTGTGTGGCACAAGCGGGAAGAGGGTTGCGATCAGAAAGTAATCTTCCTGTTGCCACTCGGTTACTTCATAGGGCAGCGCCTGAAAGAACACGCGGTGGATGTCGCGCGCCGCGGTCAGCATGCGACCCGCGTTGCGTTTCAGACGCGCCCGTCCGCCCGGATCGAGGCGTGTGAGGGCGGCGATAAATGCCTGCACCTGGCGTTGCCGCGGGGTCATTGTTTCATTACTCACCAAACCACTCCTTTCGTTTTGCGTATAATTGGCGGCGACACGCAGCCTGGGCTTCAACCCGCGCCCGCAGCGCATCAGCCCGGTCGCCGACCTGGTCGGCTATTTCAGTAAACGTAGCGCCGCCGATGCGCACCACGCTGTCGGCCCAGGCTCTTTCTTCCATTGTGCGCTGGGCTGGATCGGCGGCGGCAACGATCAGTTGATGAAACTCCGGCGCGAGCCGCTCCCAAAATGTCGTCTGCATGCGGTCGCGCAGCGTTTTGAAGCGTACCAAATCCTTTTTTATCTGCTTCCCCTGTTCTCGTTCGGGACGAAAATGCAGATTGAAAACAAAGTTCAGCACTTGTTCGGCATCGCCGGCACGGCGAAGCGCATCCTCGACAACCAGCGCACCATCGGGATCGACCAACAGGCGCGGCGGAGCTTCGAGCGCTTCGTCAAGCCACTCGAAGACTTTGGCTTTGCCATCTGTGCGTAATCCAATACAACGGAAGAGCACAAACGGCATATCGTTGAGCAGACCCCGATCAATAAGCCGTCCGATCTGGCGGATAATCTTGGGGCGTAGTTCTTCAGCGTCTTGACTTGTCAGCAGCAATCCAGTGTATTCGCGCCAGAGCGCCTTACCCGCCTGAGGACGTACCGGAAGCAGTTCTGCCGGATCACGCTTTCCGCGCTTCCCTGGATGGCGGAAAGCCACGAACGGGTCATCCCAAACCCCGGCGCTTACGTCGCGGTGATGCCCCATCTCATACAGCATATTGCGGACAGTGATCTTGGAAAGCGCTCCACACTGTGTACAGCGCTCTTGACCGGCGTGAGGATAGAGCCGCACTCGCCGCGCAGGAAAAGTCAAACTCTCCAAGTATCCAACTGCAGGCATAGTACCGTCGCGCTTGATAATTGTGTCACAGTTCCATAGAGCGCTTTCCCATCGACGTTCATCGATTGTCTGTGGTTGATATCCTGGTGAGGCGAGAGAGAGTGCAAGCGACTGAAAAAGACTCTTGGCGGCAGGCAAAACATAGATTGGCGGGATGCCGTTGATCGATGGCCGGATGCCGGCGCCTCCCGAAGAGGCAAATGCCGGTATTGTCACCAATCCTCGCGCACAGCAGGCCGGACACATCCGATGGTCCTCGTCGGTGATGTGGTGGAAATGGGCACGGTAGGTGGTTCCCGGCACTTCCGCGAAGAGCGGTGCAACGGGTTTGGGCTCGACCCACGCGATGCCCGTCTTCTGTGATTCGCCCTTCTTGGCTTTCTCCGGCTTGCGCCATCCATCGAGCGGCACATCGCCGGTTTGGAGAAATGGCGCGGTCGGATGGAACAGATCGAAGCGTTCAGCGTACTGGGCGGCAAATGCGTCCAACCGTGCTGGATCGAAGTGCTCGGCGGTTAAAAGATCTTCGATCTCGTCGAGCGATTCCGGTGCATAGATCGCCTGCAAGATCGCCGTCAGCAGTCGGTGGATTCCAGCTACGACCAGCGGCGATGGGTCGTGTAGTGCATAGAGCATATGCGCTTCGGCCAGGCATGCACCGATGCCCAGTTCTGCCGCTTGGCCATCCAGGCGGGTCACGCGGATCCATGGTTCGCGCCAGAGGTTGAAACTGAACGGCGGCGCAGTTGCAGTTACAGTTGATTCGATCATACCTCCTCCTTTTCGATCACGAGTCCAAGTTCAAGATCGAGTCGCACAGTTCGTCCGTCGAACACAGCGACTCCTTTGGTGTTGAGCACGAGTGGAAAGAGCGAGCGCAGCAGCGACGGCGTCTGGCTCCAACGCCAGGCCAATTCGCGTCGCTCACCTGCGCGGAATTCGGCAATGATTTTTGGGTCACTGACTGGTACGGAGCGCCCGATCATGGCTTTCTGGTCGTCCAGTTCGGGCGGGATGTCCGCCGATAAGGGCCATGTGCCGCCTTTATCAAGCGCCAGTTGGCCATCAACCCGATAGAGCGGTACGACGGTGACGCGGTCGCCGAGGCGCGTTTTGGCGATCTGCCAACCGGCCAGTTTGCCGTCCTCGTCTTCGACGAATTCAATGCCGCCAGTGTCGATGATTGCATCTGCAAGGTTAGAGGGTGGCGTGAGTTGTTTGCGGGCCAGCGTGCGCATGTCAGCCCATGAAAGCTCTAGCTTTGTCAGCGCTTTGGCCATCTTGGCGCTATATTCGGTGTTGGGCGCGACCTGCGGCGCGTCCTGATAAACCGCTTCGATCAGGACGCGATAGTCGCGCGGCAGAACGATCTCGCGCTCAGCGCCGTTCATTCCGGAGCGCAATACCTCCCACGTGCGCCAGAGGATGTAGGGATCGTAGATCGGCGCCCAGTGTTTCCAGTCGGGCAGACCATCCGCATCGAGCGGCAACGCAACTTCCAACACCGGATGCATATGGCGTTGTGGTCGCTTTCCTGCCCGCTCTTTGATATGGCGGTGCAGGCGTCCGGCGCGTTGCAGCAGCAAATCGATCGGTGTAAAGTCGCTAACCATCACATCAACGTCGTAGTCAAGGCTTTGCTCCAACACCTGGGTGCCGACAACGATCAAAGGTTGCGATGGTGTGCGCTGCGAACGTTTGCCGATCAGCCTATCAATCATTTGCTCAAGACGCTGGCGCTGGTCGAGCGGGAAGCGGGCATGCAGCAGGATGCGCTGATCGCTTGGGAGCAGCTTCTCAAGCGCCTGGTAGATCGCCTGGGCATCGTCCACGCGGTTGCAGATCCGTGCTACCGCACCGCCGTCGCGCACCAGATCGTGCAGGCGGCGAGCTTCCTGTTCCGGCTCCAACTTGGTCGTCAGGCGCAAGGTGAAGCGTTGGTCAGGCCGGAAAA
>JAKSDJ010001018.1 GCA_022360155.1 Chloroflexales bacterium
GGCGCGGGCCGAGCGCGGCGTATCGTCCATCAGTCCATCCTGGCCTATATCGAGCGAGAGGGCGACGATGGGTAAACGCAGGAAACGAGAAAAACGCCGACCCAACCAAGACGGCAGCGTGTTTGAATTCCCCGAAAAATCCGGGCAGTGGTGGGCGCAACTGCCCGCTGGCGCAGACGGCAGGCGACCCAAGCGCAAAGCGAAGTCCAAAACGGACGCCGCCAAGATCTTGCGAGAGATGCAGGCGGAACGCGCCAAGGGCCGCGATCTGCGCCGTCAGTCACAGACCGTGGCCGATCTGCTTCAGCATCACCTCGATACCATCTCGCCGCAACTGCGCGGCGCCACCATCAAGGCCAAGCGAACGAAAGCCGCCCATATCACCCGACATATCGGCGCGCTGGCCGTGGACAAGGTCAGTGTCGAGACCATCCAAAAACTCGCCAACACACTCAGTGAAACACTCAGCCCGCAGACCGTCAAGCCGATCTTGGCGCTTTTGCGGCGCGCCTACAAGCCGCTCATTCCAACGCGCGTGTTGTACAACCCCGTTGATTGGGATCTTTTGACGCTCGCCACGCCTCGCCCAACCCCCTATGAGGCGCTTGACGATGCGACGATCCGCTGTCTGCTGCGTGCTGCGGAGGATAGCGACGCCCGTGGCGGCGATCACCGCTTTGCCCTTGCCTGGCGATTGGCGTTGTGCCTTGGTTTACGGCGCGGCGAGTTGCTCACGCTGCATTGGGCCGATATTGATTGGGACAAGGCCGAGCTGCGCATTCGCGTCACCAACTCCGACCATGAAGATGGCGGCGTGGTCGTCCTGCCACCCAAGACCCCGGCAGGCGTGCGTACGCTACCGATTGGCCCCAGGCTGCTCGAACGGCTACGAAGCCATTGGGAGCTTGTCCAGGCCGAACGCCGCTTCTACGGCCCGCGCTATATCGAACATGGCCGCGTCCTAGCCCAGCCGGACGGCACGCCCTACGCCCAGACCGATCTGAATAACGCACTCAACCGGTTGTGTCGCGACGCCGACCTGCCGCATTGTACGCCACACCTGCTGCGCCACTCGTGCGCGACGCTGCTTGCCGACCTTGGCTACGCCGAAGCCGTGATCGCCGGACTGCTCGGCCACGAACGCCGTGGCAGCGTGACCATCCGCTACACCCACGCGCGCAAGGACACGCTCCGCCGCGCCGTGGCCGCCATCGAGACCCATTTGTTTGCCGCTTCATCAGCTTTCGAGGTGTCCCAATGACGAACCACAATCCACAAACTGCTCCCGCTGCTGCTCCCTTCCCATCGCAACGACAGCACGCGACGCAGCACGACGCGACGCAACAGGACAATACACAGTTTAGCATAGGCTGTCTATTCCTTTGCACTATAGGCAACGGCGCTAGGGCTTCGTCAAAGCGGGAAATCAACAGCGGCAAGGCGATTCAGTATTTCTACAGCGGGCCATGATGAACTTAAAATGGGAGAGATAAGAGTGGAATGGCGGCAATGTTGCCAACGCTGGGGGCTATCTCTGCAAACCAGTGGTCATTGCGCGCATCCCGCCAGACTTTAGCGACTTCAGCCATGACATTTTCCCCGCGCTGCTGCGTGTGGGGTCAGCCGTCTATGGCTGTCCGCTGAAAGAGTACTTGCTCGACATCGGCGACCCAGCGGCGTACACCCAGGCCCAGCGCGATGCAGCCACTTTGCGCAGATCATAACCAGACCGTTGATCGCAAACTATGATTCGGGCTGATAGATCCGGCGCAAGTCGTCCGGCGAGTCGACACTCTTAAGCGCCGTATAAAGCGCCTGGATCGTCTCCAAATTGGACACCGCTTGAATGTCGGGCAGCAGCGCCAGCCCATCATCACCAAACCGGAGTTCGAGACCGAGGGCGATCGCCGCCAGTAAACCCTGGCGGGCACCCTCGGCCAGCCCTTCCTGCTTGCCCAGCGCCAGCCCTTCCTGCTTGCCTCGTTCGCGCCATTGTTCCGCGACGGTTGTCATCATTGCCTCTCCTTCTGCAGCAAACACCGTCCGCACCGCCTGCCGCAGCGCGTCTTCGGTCACGGTGCGCCCGGCCTGCGCCACATACCGTAACACGGTGTAGAGATAGTCCAGCCCGCTGCGCTGTCGGGATAACGCCGTCAGCAGCGCCAAGATAGCCGGTAAACGCTGGGCGAGTTGGTCATCAAAGATATATTTTAGCACCTGAAGCGCGACTTGCAAGGTCGCCGCGCCGACCAACTCCTCGTCCCGATACTGCGAGAGGTCGTACAGCTCATAGCGAAACGCTGGCCCGTAGGGATGCAGGTCGGCGGGGCCGTCCAGCAGGGCGTCGAAGTCCGGGGCGACGTTCCAGCGCACCCGCCCGTGATAGATCACCAGGGGGATGATTGGCGGCAATTTCGGCGGCGGCGCTTCGCGGAGGATCTGCTCCCAGATGCGTACCATGTAGCGCAGCAACTGGAAGGCAACCAGCGAATCGGGTGCGCTCTTGTGTTCGAAGAGCAGATAAACGTAGGCGTCCGCGCCGTCGTGACGGCGGGTCTGGTAGAGCAGGTCGGTGCAGTGTTCGCGCAAGTCGTCGTCGATGTACGAGTCTGGGCGCAGTTCCAGGGTGGTCAGGTCGAGCAGGGCGACGACCGGCGGCGGCAGATAGAAGCGCAGGAAGTCGTGGGCGACCTCGGGGCGGGCGAAGGCGCTACGGAAGAAGTGATCGTGCGGGTGGTTAATCTCGCTCATACGTGCGAGTATACGCCGTCTAAGATGGGATGTCAAACCGCATGTGATTGCCGAAAGTAGTCGCACCAACGGTTTTGCTGCAATACAACGAAACAGCGTTTACTCCTCACCGTTCGCTTATTTTTTAGGCCTAAAATGAAATGCTTTCCCCACTTGAGCTTCAAAAATTGGCCAAAATCAAGAGGTGTTCCCCACTTGGGCCTACACGGCATCGGATGTGTCAAGCGTTTCCGTACAATGGGTCGTCATGTGGGGCGACATGCCTTCCATGTGGCCAATGTTGACCCGCTTGCGGGGTAATTTCATGAACCGATTCCGAAAATGCGCGAACGGTGAGTACTCAGCGTTTGTTACGA
>JAKSDJ010000908.1 GCA_022360155.1 Chloroflexales bacterium
GCCGGGTCAGGTCGATATTCTGATCCGCATCCGCGACAAGGCTGGCAATGTGCTCGATTATCCCCGCACTTTCTTCTATGACAAAACTCCGCCAGTGCTGAATGCCACTACCGCCGGGTCGTTCAACGTTACCAGTCAGCCCAATGCAACCATCTTGACCAATCTGACCTTCGAGGGCATCAACGTCACCGATGACATGTATCGTGACCCGGTCAGTAACCGTCAGTTCTGGGGCGTCTGGGTCGCCAATAGTCGCACCCAGGTCGCCAACCCGACCGACCCCGCCGGCCCGCTGACCTGGACTGCACTCGCTGTCCCCCGCGGGGCGGGGAACAGCTTCACCCTTGCGAACTGGAGCTTGGCCTCTAACTTGTCGGGCGAAGCCGGCACGGGAACCTATTATGTCTATGTCCGTTTCCTCGATGGCGCGGGCAACCCGACCGACGGCTACCTGACGACCGAGGTCACGGTGGACCAAGTTACCTTCCCAAGCCTCCATCTACCGGTCGTTCGCAGATAACGGCGCAGGTTCGCGGGATCATCGGATGGTGGCGACGCCGGTCTCATGCACCTGTATAGGACCGGCGTTTGTGTGTAATCTAAGGGATGGGATATATATCATAATCAAAGCGGATCGTTATAGCCTACAGAGAAGTTGCAATATCCATGCGTAGTTCTAGCCCTATACAAGTGTATGTTCAAGACTGGCCGCTCGTCGGACGCATCGGGCAGTGGGTTGTAGCACGTGATCCTGGCCTGCTTATCATTGCACTGCTTTTCATACTGCTGTTACCCCTGAGCACGCCGCGGATCGTGCTCAGCGATGAAGTGCAGTATTACGCCTACCTACGCTCGATCTATTTCGACGGCGACCTCGACTTTCGGAACGAATACGAGCACTTCGCCGCCATCGGCTCACAGCACGGCGATCCAGCGGTCTTCAATGCCCTGCTGCGTCCAGACGATGCCAATCCCAACCCTGTCACCGGCAAGCTGCGCAACGTCGCCCCGGTCGGTTCGGCGCTGCTCTGGGCGCCGGGGTTTGTGATCGCCGATTGGGGCGTGCGCCTAGCCAATAGTCTGGGCGCACAGGTTCCCGCCGACGGCTACTCCCGACCCTATATTCTTGCGGCTTGCTACATGTCGGCGCTGTATAGTTTGCTGGGGCTGCTACTGACCTATCGCCTGGCGCGCCGCTTTGCGGGGGTGTTCGCAGCAACGCTAGCGACCATCAGCGTTTGGCTCGCGACACCGCTTGTGTTCCATACCTATATCGCCATGCCTTGGTCACACGCTACGGCGTTTTTTCTCTTCGCGCTGTTTTTGACCTTATGGTTGAGGCATGACACCAACTCAGATCCAGCGACGCCGCTGATCCAGCGGATGGCGCAGCGCCCGCTCTGGATCTGGGCGTCACTGGGGCTCGTTGGCGGCTTGATGACCATCACCCGCGAGCAACTGGGCTTGTTGTTGATCATTCCAGCCGTTGAAGGAATCGTTGCTTATATCCAGTTGCTGCGCGCACGACGCTGGGACGGAATGGGGCAGCTTATGCTGGGGCACGTGTCGTTCTTGCTAGCTCTCGCCCTAGCGCTGACGCCGCAACTCGCAGCATATCAGGCGCTGAACGGGCAGCCTGGTCCTTCATCAACCGTTGAAAGTAAACTCGTTTGGACCAGTCCCAACTTCTTCAACACGCTGATTGATCCAGCGCATGGTGCGTTTCTCTGGAGTCCGGTAGTATTCATCGGGCTGCTGGGGCTGTTCTGGCTCGGTCGGCGTGATCTTCTGTTGGCTTTGCTGCTTGGCCTGGGTTTTGTCGCGCAGACCTACATCAATGGCGCATTTGGCACCACTTGGCACCTGAGCGGTGCGTTTGGCTTCCGGCGACTGATCGAGTGTACACCAATCTTTGTACTAGGATTGGCCGCCCTCGCGGAATGGCTGCGAGGAAGAGTTGGGTATTGGCCGCTGTTGCTTGGAGCCCTATTCCTAATCTATTGGAATATTGGCCTTATTGCTCAATGGACCGTCGTGCGTCCCGCCGAAGCGCGCAAGGGGTTGGTCTGGGATGATATGATCTACTACCAATTCGTTGAGGCGCCGCGCCAGGTTTTCGATAAGTTCTACCTCCTCGTGTTCGACCGCTGTCGTCTGGTGCGAAACCAGACATGTTAAAGTATTGTCCCAGCCACGGATCTGTAGTACAATATCCTATCATTCAACTACGTTTTTGTAATCATTGTCCTTGCACTTTTATCAAGCAGGGGCTAACGACTGCAGGTTGTCTGCGCGGGAATACCATGCATCGAAATCGAAATACTTGCACTTTTATCAAGCAAGGGCTAACGACTGCAGGTGTTTACCAAGTACGCCTTGTGGGTCGTTTGGCATACTGCTGATACTTGTGGTCGCCGCGACGGTACATGGCTTATCTGAACCAGAGGAGATAGGAGGAACCACCTGTGAAGGCCAAAGACATTATGACGACCAATGTCATCACCATCCAGAGTTCGGCGACAGTAGCCAAAGCGGTGGAGATGATGCGCGAACACGGCGTTCACGCGCTCATAGTGGATCGCAACAACTCAGACGATGCCTATGGGATTGTGACCGACTCAGATGTGGTGTATAAGGTGATCGCTTTTGACAAAGATCCCGGCGCAATGTGCGTCACAGAGATTATGACCAAGCCTTGTGTAGTTGTTAATCCGGACCTAGATATCGAGTATGTGGCGCGCCTTTTTGCAAACCTGCACATTCACCGTGCGCCGGTGATTAAGGAGAGTTTGCTAGGCGTCATTTCCATCACTGATATTCTCCACCGGGGAGCGATCGGACCACACGAGGAACCACTGCATCTTCAAATCCATCCCAGCCCAGCCCAATTGTAGAAGTGATATCTGTTATACAGCGTACGCACGAGGTGCAGAGGCAGAACACCCCTGCGCCTCGTGCATAGGCGTCAACGTCGTTTTTGATGGAGGCGCGCTGCTAGTAGAAGTTTGCGGCGATCCAGCGGTATCTATGATTATGTCAATCCAGACTTTTCGCTGTGGCCGTTGAATGATATCGCTACCGCTACACCGGGGTTGCCGCGATGATAATATTCCCCAACACCAAAACCAGCAGTATCGCTAACGACGCCAATGGCGCGGCGCGCCCCAGGTTGCTCAACGGGTTGCGCTGGCCAACAGCCATATGCGCTACTCCCGCCGCCAATATACCCAGAACTGGATGCAAAATAAAGGGGAACTGTAGATAGTACGAAACACCGTTGAAAATACCCATAACCCAAATCAGAATGCCCAACGTTACCTGCAAATCAACCAGAATCGGGAAAATGCGGGCAACCGGGCTACGCGGAGCATCGGGCTTCCAAACAACTGTCAGCCAGATTGCCGCGATGACAATTAACAATGGCAGAACTTGTTCGCCAAAGATACTATGGACTGTGAGAAGAACTCCCATATGAAACCCTCACGATCGTGCTACTAGAAAGGCCCGCCAGAATAGTCAGAGCTGACTATTCTGGCGCGACTATACACTGAAAGGCCATACCTGTCAAGCAAGCAGATTTACAAAATACCCATGACCACACCCACAGAGATCTTCCGGTTCGCCTCGACAGGGTTTGTTCCCGCGCGCCGACGCAGGCCAAATCTGCCGCCCTTGCGCTCATCGCTGTTATCATTGGGCAGCGTGCTCATATGAATACAGCGGGAGCGTAAACGAGAAGGTGCTGCCCCTACCTTCAATGCTCTCGAACCAAATTTCCCCGCCGTGCATCTCTACCAGTTTACGGGTGATGCTTAGACCTAGACCCGTGCCGCCGACCTCATCGCGCAGTGGGTTATCGGCGCGATAAAAGGGCGTGAAGATGTGCGGTTTCGCATCCTCTGCAATGCCCACGCCGGTATCGCGCACATCGACGCGCAACTTGTCGCCGCCATTATACAATGCCACATCCACTTGTCCCCCTGGCTCGGTGTACTTACAGGCATTCCCAATCAGGTTAACCAGAATCTGTTGGAGCCGTTGTCGATCGGCCAAGATCATTGGCAGATTATCTTGCAGCTCCATGTGTAGCGTAACATTGCGTTCATTGAATTGACCATGCAGACTCTGCGATGTCTCATAGAACATCTCAACCAGATCTATTTCTTCGCGCCGGAGCCGAACTTCGCCAGCTTCGACTCGCGACATGTCGAGCAGCTCGTCAACGAGTTGGACCAATCGCACTACATTGTTTTTGACAATACGCAGAAAGTCGCGTTGGGAAGGGTTTAAGGGACCGAAGGTATCGAGCATGAGCATATCGACGTAGCCACGCATGCTGGTCAGCGGCGTGCGCAACTCATGCGAGGCGGTCGCGACCAACTCGCTCTTGAGCCGGTCGGCCATTTCTTCATGGGTAATATCGTGGTAGACAACTACGCTGCCCAGCCATTCTTCCTTTACCGACATCACCGGAGCAAAATGCGCACGGACCGTACGCTCACCGATAGCAAACTGTTGTAGTCGGTCGGCGTCTCCATCTTTATCCTGTGGCGCGCCAGGCAAATCAGCTAAGGGCCGACCCAAGAAGGCCTCAGCAGTAACACCTAGGATACGCTCAGCAGCCGGATTAATGAGGCGCACCCGACCGAGACGATCGCCGACGATCACACCGTCACCAATACTATGTAGGATCGCCATGGTCTTGCTGGCTTCCAGCTCACGCTGCAGGGCAGTGACGCCTAACCGTTCGCTCTGCTCAGAGACATAGCGATAAAGCTGGGCTTTGGACAGCGCAACCGCAGACTGATTGGCCGCAGCCTGGGCTAACTGGAGGTGATCGGCATTGAAGTGATCGATGTCGGAGTGAATGAGAATCAACACACCCAACGCCTCGCTTTCGAGCAACAACGGGGCCGCCAGCACCGAATGGATGTGTGTATCATACGCATTCAGCTTTTCCCAACGCGAGTCGCGGCTCGTATCGGAAACAATCACCGCTTCACGTTTGGCAAGAACCCAACCAGCCAAGCCACGCCCCCGTTCCAACCCACGCACTGTACCAGCCCGCCGACAATCCAGAGTGGTGCGGAACACGAGCCGGCCTGTATGCGGTTCGACCAGCATGATCCCGCCGCGATCAGCGCGGGTAAACTGAGCGACCAACGCCAGCGTCCGATCGAGAACCTGGCGCTCATCGAGGGTGGCTGCAAGCGCGCGTGAGATACGATAGAGCACTTCGGCACGATCGCGGGCTCGACGCAACTCTTCTGTGCCCTGTTCGAGTTCGGCAGTCGCTTCCTCGACTCGCTGGCCCATTGTGCTATATAAAGTCGCGTTGTCAATTAAGGCGACAGATTGGTTGGCAAGCAACGCAAGCAAGGGCAGCGCTTCGCGCAGCGCCCGGCGATTCCGCCGCGACGCCGAGACCGTCAGCACGCCCTGCACTTCGTCGAACTGACTGAATAGCGGTAATACGAGGTGCGTCTCATCACGAATCGAGCGGAAGGGCAGGCCGGTGCAAACTCGCGCTTGCGCGCTAACAAACTGCCCGGCTTCTAAAATAGCCGCAAACTCAGACCATGGCACAGAGCGCCCTTCGATATCGAGCAGGCGCTGTCCACCGGCGCCTATCGCTACCGACACATGAGCGCAGCCCTCGCCCCAGTTTACCTGGCTGAGCGTCACGCAATCGAAGTCGCCAACCGATTGTGCAGTCATGGCGACTTCCTCGATGATTGTTTGGACCTTGGTCGTAGCTCTCAATCGGTTGGAAGCATATAAAAAATCGCGTAAGACTTGCTCGCGCAGTTTGGCTCGACGACGCATGGTGCGCTGCACATGGATCGACTGCTCCAACAGCAGTACAAACAGGCCAACCGCTCCGCCATACAAAAGCCAGGTTGTTACCGCTTCGAGTTGAGCCTTATGAGGGGCCATTAACGCAAACGACCCATAGGCGCACCAGATCGCAAGGGCCATACCAACCCCCGCGGGGCCGGGCATCAGCAACAACAACGCAATGAGGGGAATAGTAATGATTGGCCAGAGCAACGACGCATAACCGCCACTGAAAGCGATAACGCCCATTGCCAAAGCGAAATTGAGAATGGCCAAAGTCAGGGAATAGATCCGCTGCCACAA
>JAKSDJ010000721.1 GCA_022360155.1 Chloroflexales bacterium
ACGAGAATGCCTGGGTAGATGCGGCCACGACCTGCGAGCCGGCGGCGAACTACAGCCGGGATGTCGCGGCGAACACGATCAGCGTCGCTATCTGCCAGCCGGGACGCTATGCCCTGTTCGGCGCAACCAATCAGTTGCTCATCCCGGTCGTCGTGCAGGCTGAAGTGCCATAACTCGAAAGCCATGCAGAGCGATCTGAGTTGCTCTGCATGAAGAGGGCTGTGGCAATGTCGCAATTCGCTGTGGAGTGTGGTAGGATGGCTGCCACACTCCACAGTGCTATTTTCAAAGTGTGGTTTTAAGGATTGCATCACGGCTAGGCGTGTGCGTTATCTGCGTTCCATTGCAGATCTTGACGGAGCCCAAACATATGTCAAGCGTCTTCATTTTGAACAGGATGAATGAAGACAAATAGGTTCACAGATAGCTTCCTGACAGCGGGTTTGGGTAAGCTAATCCTATTAATCCTGTCAATCCTGTCAATCCTGTCAATAAATCTCTTGTTACGATCATGCCTCCCGCTTCGGCGTGGCGCCTTTGAAGACCTTGAAGAGCAGCCACAGCGATGGCGCCAGGAGCGCTATTCCCAACGGCAGCGTGTACAGCACAAAGCGCAGCGTCGCTGGGTTTGCTGCTGCTGAGGCCAGGGTGACGTCCGGGTAGATCAAGAATGGATACTGGGCCACGCCCCAACCGGCCAACAGACAGGCTACCTGCGCCACGGTCGCGCCGCGGGCAAGCCGGTGCTGTCGTCGCAGTAAGGCCCAGCCCGACAATAGCGCCGCACCTGCCCCAACCACAATGATCGGCGCTGCACGCAGTTGCGTCAACCCGCTCCACAGGAACGGCGCTTCGGTGGCGAGCAGCGGCAGCAGCACAACCGAGAGGCCGACCACAACCGTCCCGGCCAAGAGCGCGCGGCGGCGAAAGTCTTCTTGTAAGGCGCCAGTGGTCTCGTTGGCCAGGTAGACGGCGGCCAGATACGCGCAGATCGCCAACGCCAGCAACCCAATCACCACCGAGAGCGGCATGAGCCAGGGCGGCAACCCGGCAACGATCACCTGCCCGTTGATGACCCGTAGCGTACCGACCGAGATAGCGCCCAGCGTCATACCCAGCAGCACCGGTGTGATGCTACTGGCCGCGCCGAAGATCGCCCCCCAGCGCCGCCCCATCTGGTTGATTCCCGCCCCGCCATTGCGCTGCGGCGCGTAGGTGCGGAACACAAACGCCGCCCCGCGCAGGATGATGCCCAGCAGCACCAGGTGGAAGGGAATGAACAACCCGACACTGAGCGCAGCGAACGCCGCTGGAAAAGCAGTGAATAAAATGACGATCACGAAAATGAGCCAGACGTGATTGGCCTCCCACACCGGCCCCATCGCATGGGCAATCGCGTCGCGCTGCGCATCACGCCGCGGCCCGCGGGCGAACAAATCCCAGATCCCGCCGCCAAAGTCGGCTCCGGCCAACACGGCATAGGCAATCACCGCCAACAAGCCAACAGCGGCAATCATTGTTTCAAGCGGCATGGCGCACCTCCTGATCCTGTGGGTTCGCCGGTTGCTGCGGTGCGCCGGTCGCCAGGGCGCGCAGCAGAATCGCCAGCGTTATCCCCAGCACGACATACAGCAAACTGAAGCCGAAGAAGGTCAGCGGCACGGCGGGGTCCGGCGTTACCCCCGCGCTGGTATACATCACCTCATAAATCACCCACGGCTGGCGACCAACCTCGCTGACGATCCAGCCAGTCTCCAACGCCAGAAAACCAAGCGGTGAACCGATGACAAGGGCGCGCAGCAGCCAGGGCCGGTCGAGCGCGGGGTATCGCCAGCGTACCAACCAGAACCATAACCCCAACCCGATCAGCGCGAACCCGCTGGCGACCATAATTTGGAAAGCGAGGTGCGTCAGCAACACATTGGGGCGCTCGTTCGCCGGAATGTCGTTCAGACCGGTGACCACGGTACCGCTGCTGCGCCCGATCAGCAGGCTCAAGCCATTCGGAATCTCAATCGCGTAGTGGACTTCGCCTGTCTCCGCATCGGGGATGCCGCCAATGATGAGCGGTGCATTGGCGCTCGTCTCGAAGTGGGCTTCCATCGCCGCCAGTTTGGCCGGCTGATACTCGGCGACGTGGCGGGCGCTCAGATCGCCGCTAATCGGCTGGAGCAGCGCAGTGACTGTCGCCAGCGCCAGGCTCAGCGTGAGTGCGGAGCGGTGGTAGGCGTCGCGTCGCCCCCGCAGCATCCCCATAGCATAGACGCCAGCGACGGCGAAGCCGGTGGCGATATAGCACGAGAGGGTGGAGTGCAGCGCCATCTGGAACCAGGCCGGACTCAGAAAGGCGGCGAGCGGGTTGATGTTGGCCGGTTGCCCATCGATCAGCTCGAAACCGACTGGGTTCTGCATCCAGGCGTTGGCTGCGACAACCATCACACCGGAGAGCATGCCGCTCAAAGCGATCGGGATGCTGGTGAGCCAGTGCGCTAGCGGCGAGAGGCGTTCCCATCCGTAAAGGTAGAGGCCAAGGAAAATGGCCTCGATGAAAAACACATAGCCTTCCAACGCGAAGGCTGGACCAATCAGCTCCCCTGCAAAGGCCATAAAGCGCGGCCAAAGCAAACCCAGCTCGAAAGAGAGCGCCGTGCCAGAGACAGCGCCGATGGCGAAGGTCAGCGCGGTGGCCTTGCCCCACTTGCGCGCAAGGTCGCGATAGTGAGGCTGGCGGGTGCGCAGCCAGAGACCTTCAGCCAGCATCATTAGCAGCGGCATGCCAATCCCGAGGGCGGCAAAGATCATATGAAAGGCGAGCGATACCTCCATCTGGGCGCGTGCAGCGGTGAGTGTATCCATAAAAATCCTCTGTCTTCGTGCCAGCGCCGGGCAAGTGAAGCATGTAGTGGCGTCTGGCGGTAATATGCACCTTTTTTCACAATATACTCCTACTACCATTGCGCGTCAAAGAGCAAAGAGGAATGAGACCCATATAGGCTTGGTAGGGAATAGATCAGAGCTAGCCAAACTTTTCCCAGTGCTTGTGAGCGCACTTCAGCTTTCAGCCCAAATGCAAAATCCGAGTCTCCGTGCCGGTATGGTATGATGGAGTGTTCATTCAGGCCTTAGCAAACGTATTGTTTGATCGCTTGTAATGAGAAGCGGTTGGTTGTGCGCCGCGCCGCAAGCACGTTGAGGGCTCTATCCATGAAAAACCAGGTACAATTGCTGACCTATGTCGATCGTCTCGGGGGCGGCGGCATTGCGGACTTGCAGCATTTATTGGCTGGTCCGCTACAGGGACTCTTTGGCGGCGTGCATATCCTCCCCTTTTTCCACCGGTTCGATGGTGCTGATGCTGGGTTCGATCCCATCGACCACACGCTGGTCGATCCCCGGCTGGGCTCATGGGCCGATATTGCAACTCTCAGCCGTGATATCGATGTTATGGCGGACTTGATTGTGAACCATATTTCGACCGACTCGCCCCAGTTTCAGGATTATTCGGAAAAGGGCGCGGCCTCGCCGTACAACAGTCTGTTCCTGACCCTGGAGAGCGTCTTTCCCAACGGCGCTACCGAGGCCGATTTGCTACGGATCTATCGCCCGCGACCGGGGCTGCCCCTTACCTACGCGACGCTGAAAAATGGCCAGAAGCGCATTCTGTGGACGACGTTCACCAGCCAGCAAGTCGACATCAATGTCTTGCATCCGCAAGGTCGCGCCTATTGGCAAGCGATTCTCGACACCTTCCACCAGCATGGCGTGAGCATAATCCGGCTCGATGCGGCTGGATATGCGATTAAGAAGCCCGGTACTAGTTGTTTTATGATCCCAGAGACGTTCGACTTCATCGCCGAATTGACTCAGTACGCGAAGGCGCTGGGCATGGAAGCGCTTGTAGAGATACATTCTTATTACCGCCAGCAAATCGAGATTGCCCGGCGTGTCGACCGGGTCTATGATTTTGCATTACCGCCCTTGATCTTGCATGCGTTTTTCAATCAGACGGCGCGCTACCTACAGCAGTGGCTGGCGATTAGCCCGCGCAATGCCGTTACCGTGCTCGACACCCACGACGGGATCGGCGTGATCGACATCGGCGCCGATAGCAATGATCCCGTTGCTGGGGCGGGCCTGATTCCCCCGCAAGATCTTGACGCCCTGGTGGAAATGATCCATATGAACAGCGGCGGTCAGAGTCGCCAGGCAACCGGCGTCGCTGCTTCCAATCTCGATCTCTACCAAGTCAATTGCACATACTATGATGCTCTAGGACGGCAGGATCGCTTCTATTTGCTGGCGCGCGCCATACAGTTCTTTGCGCCTGGAACGCCCCAGGTCTATTACGTTGGGCTACTAGCGGGCGTAAACGATATGGGACTCCTGGCAAAAACCCGCGTGGGACGCGATATCAATCGGCATTATTATGATCAGGCTGAAATCACGGCGGCGTTGCAGAAACCAGTAGTGCAGGGTTTGCTCCGGCTGATTCGATTTCGGAATGAACATCCGGCTTTTCAGGGCAGCTTTACCCTTCATGATACTGCCGAGCATGTCTTGAGTATGTGCTGGGAAAGCGCAGATGCCTGGACGCAACTGTTGGTCGACTTCCGGACTGAAGAGTACCAATTGACTTATAGCGACGGCGTGGTAAGCAGAGCGTTCCAATTGCTCGAACACGGGATGTAGGCTGGGCTCTGCCACAGCTCCTCATCTCGTCGTGTCCGTGTTTCCTCATCTCCTCAAACACCCACAGGTGACGTGGTCGATATGCGAAGGCGCGGTTGCGGATGCAACCGCGCCTTCGCGCATTGTCTCTTTGAGTCATCACTACCGCTGCACTATCGGCAGATACGTCCCCCGTGATACTGGGGTTATCTCAAAAATGCTGGTCGAACCGCTAACTTCATTGGCGACCACAAGGAGCGCTGAGTTGGTTGGGCTGTCCTCCACCGGGATGAACAAGAGCCCTTCTGGGCCAAGATCGCCGACAGCGCGCACTTGAGGTGGTGTCGGCGAAGAACCTAATTTGACTGAGAAGTCGCGATTGTTGACGTAGGTTACAAATTCCGACGCCTGCGGATTTGTTACATCATAGACCATGATGCCGCCGATACGGTCCAGCCCAATGAAGGCATACTCGCGCCCCTGCACCGTTCCGACAGCGACGCCTTCCGGCTCTGGCCCTCGGGCGTCGCTACGGCTATCAAACGACTGGTTTTCGTCGTTATCCGAGTTGAAGTCGTTGGGTAAGGCGGCGGCGATAATCTGCTCGAACGCATCACCGCTGTCAAACACCAGCGTGCCGCTGATGGTGCGGATCGAGAAAGATCGCGCCCCAAACGAGTATAGCTCTTCGAATGCGCCATCGTTGTCGATGTCGCCGGTGGCGGTGGTGACAACCGTGCGCCCAATTACAGCGTCGGCCTGCAAGGCCGACGCATTTGGAAAGATCGTTGCATCGAGCGTTAAATCTTTGACTCGCGCCTCCTCGGAAAACGTGTCGTAATCGCGGGTATCGCCCTCATTGCCCATAACGATGTAGGTTGCGCCGCCGGTGCTGTAAGCGGTGATTGAATCTGGTTGGTAGAGCCCTCGTAGCGGGCGGTTGGCGATGTTGATCCCTTGGTCGCGGTCGCTCGAATCCAGTTTGTTACCGGCGGTATTGTGATCTTTGAAACCGAGCGAAACAATATCCTTGATTGTGTTGTTGGTCAGATCCAGGATGGCGATCGCATTGTTTTCCTGCAGCGTGACCCAGGCGGTGCGCGAGTCGGGTGCGACGGCAATGTACTCCGGCTCCAGGTCTTCCGCGACTGAGGCCCCTGGCCCAAAGATGCGCACGCCGGAATCGAGCTCGCCGTTGCGTGGGCCGCCCTCATTGAAATCACGGAACGTAATCGAGATAACGTCCGTTTGAGTGATTGTTTCGACACCGCCTGAAATATCGATCACGCTGATCGAGCCCTCAGGGTCAACCGAGTAGTTGTTGCTGGGCTCACCCTCGTTGGCGACAAGGATTTTTGTCCCATCAGGAGTGAATGTCACCATATCCGGCAACGCGCCGACTGTAACCGATCCAAGCGGCTTGCCAGCCCGATCGAAAAGCGCTACGACGCCATCCGCCTGCTTGTTGGTGTTTTCAACCGCTACAGCGACAACTCCATCTTTGACAGCAACGCTATTGGCGACCGCGCCAAACTTTGTTACATCGATTGTCGCCTTCAATGTGGGGCTGACCGGATTGCTGATGTCTAACATGTCGAGCGCGGCTCTGACCGCGTTGACGACGTATAACGTCTGGCTCTCTGGGTCATAGCTGATGATTTCTGCAGCACTCTGATCAAAGATCCCCGTCTGATAGCTGCCGAGCAAGGTCAGCGACAGGGCTTCTGTTGCGGTGATGGCAGCAGTTGACGTGCGAGGCGTGATCTGCTCTGCTTTCGCGGCAACAGACTGTGCATTATAAGTGGCGTGGTGTAATTCCTGCGGTGAGACGAAACGATTGCTCTCCTCGGGCGACGATGCGGCAAATATTGGCATCAGGCCTAGGCTGCCGGCAAGCAGAGCCAGCAAGGCAAGCAGTGATAGGCGGTGAACTCGCATGTTTCCTCCAGATTGATTACTCGTTAGTTAATACGTTTCACCGACGCATTGCTCGTATCCTTGGGCAATATCAAGCTGATTTGCGCTCATCGATAAGGATGTCGTAGCTATCGTCGGGAAGATGAGCGGAGACCATCGGGATCGTGCAGTTCAAGCCGGAAGGTTTTCTGTACAGGCTTGAGGGTAGTCACCCGATTCGTATAGTATTCAATTCGCTTTCCTTCGCCTGTCTATTATACCAATGGCGGTTTTATAGCTTTCACGTCGTAAATTACAATATCCCAACTAGATTGGGGCGGTACGAATGAAGCTTTTGTAGTACGTTTGAGCATTGGTATGGGAACGCCTTGAACGCCCTAAAGTGCGGGCTCAGAACGCAAGTCGGCTGAAGCCGACTCGGTGCAGTGCGTTTCAGCGCACGTTCGTCTTCAGCCTAAACGTGAGTTCAAGGCTGTGCAGCCGCCAGTTTGCTTCACCTGCAAGCGTCGCATAAGTTGCGCACCTCCTTGCGTCTCCGCCTCCGTATCTCTTCAGCACCTCGCCTCACCAGACCCCTCCGCACTCCTCCACAGGTGCGGTGGTCGGCATTCGCATGTACGTATGCAACCTTCTTGTCTCTGCGCGTCTCGTCTCCTCGCGACTGGGCATCAGCTATAATGACAGGTATAATCTGATTGCTACAAAAGAGTATTTCTCAAGATCCAGGTCGGATGTCATGAAGATGCATCCTGAGGCTTCACCCTTGGTCCCAATGGCCTTGAGCGATCTACTGGACTGGGCGTTTCGCATCTATCGCGCCCAGTGCTTTCGCTTCGTCAGGCCCGTTGTCCTGCTGTTCCTGCCCGTGCTGGCGCTGCAATACATTGGCGTGACCTGGTTGGCAGCGCCGCCGCTCCTCGTCGCCATGCTGGGGTGGATCATCACGGTGCGCTTGACCGCGGCGCCGCTCATTTCCCTGAGCGCGCAATGCTGGCGCTGCCAGGTAGTCCCAGCGAGCGCCCCATCGCTGGGGCAAACGCCCATGTTCCTGCGATTGATTGGCGCACAGTTCATCGAGGCGCTGATCGTGAGCATCCCAGTGGTGTTCCTGTTCATCTATGCGCGGTGGGGTATACCGGAAATCACTGATCTGGCATCGGAGAATCAAGCCATGCGACGATTGAACATAGCTCTTGTTATCACCGGCCTGGTCATGCACTGGCTAGATGTCTATCTTTGGCTCACCCCGCTTCTCTACTATGATCTGTGCGGCCAGCATGAAGCTCGCTCGGAAGTTGTGTCGATGGTATAGTAAAGATATGGGGTGTGGTGAGGCGATGAATGCAAAAGTAGGCGAGTGTTTCGGTATGATCGATGGGGCGTATCAATGAACTATCGGTTACGTGACCGAATAAAACTGACTATACTTGGTTATCCTCATCGAGTCATTGCTTATCTTTATGATAGCGATATGGCTGACATTTCCGCTCCCCCAAGGGCAATTCTGGGGGATCAGTTTGGGGCTGATCGTTGGTGTAGTGTTATGTTTCGTTGTCAATCGATTTGCGGCGCCTAAGCATGAACAACCATCTACCCTCGACGAACACGCTTCGATAGCTGGGCGAAGAGCGAAGTTTGCCGTGCTGGGCGGAAGTGTTGGAGCCTTTACCGTCACCAACTTCTTAACGCCCCAACAGGCGGATATGATCGTCTCTGCCGGCCTTATCAGTGCTATCGTTCTGTTCTTTGGCGTTATAGCGCGATTATGGTCTTAGGCGCGAAAATAAGGCATGGGGTAGGCGTCGGAGCAACCCAAGAATGGTTGCCTACAAAATAAGGAGGCGTCTTATGGTTGTTCATCCGCATCACAGAGCAATTATTGCGAGCATTCAACGATTTCGCAATCAAGAGTCAGGAACTGCGGGCCTCCAAAGAGATATCGCCGCGATTCAAGGCGCAATTGAAGGTGATATGCCTGGCGCCCGAGAAATTAGAAAGGCCCTAGAGGAAGCAGAGAACTCTATCGAGTATATATGGCACACGAAAGACAAACATATCGCGATGGAAGGTATTCATCGCATTCTTGATGAACTGGAAGTTCTGGTGGAGCACTATGCTCGATAAATCGCAGTAAATGGCAAGCACTCTATTTGTCGTAAGCATCATATTGGGTGTCGGAATTGTTTTCGCTATCATGCTGAGGCGCAACCCCACCCGTCCTTTTGTGGCCTTCAGAAACGCTGTGCTGCTCAGCATCATTGCTTTCATCTGGGGAGTTGCGCTGCTGCGTTTGTGGGGAAACGGGGTTCTTCAATGGACTGCTGTTGTCATTGCCCTTATTGTATTTGCGTTTCTATATCTCTTGAGCATCCGCGTGCGCAACATTGCGCTGCAATTTCCCATCGTGCGGCTCCTAATGAATAGGATGCTGCTGCTTGTTGTTATCGGTATGATGATCATGTCTGGTATTTCTCTTGTCATCGAGGCCCGATCAAGCACAAGCCCGCCGGTCACTGCTAGGCTAGGGCATGTGGCATTTTTCCTCCTGCGGTTACCAGAAACCGATGCGGGCTATTATCAGATTACGGTTTACAACAGCATAGATACACGTTACCCCCGACATGCCTTTCGTGAGTTTGTACAGCGCACACCCTCTGTATCAGTTGATATTCACGAAACGCAGCTTGCCCAAGCGCAATGGCAAACGATAAATGATGTGCGCACCCGATGGTGTCAGGAATCACCCCAGTTTCGCGCAATGCGCACCAATGAAATGGGGTATGATGTCGGCATCTACTGCGAACTATCCAAGCGGAAATCGTTTCGGATACCGGAAGATAGTCTGCCGTCAGAGTTGCGGCGCTTGATAGCGGTCTTCGACTAGAATCCGCACCTGAGTTATGGGTTTCAAACGTAGGAGATGCAAGGGGCGCAAGAGGCGCATTGGGACAGCTAGGTCCGCGTCAAAGTCCTATCTATGGCTGATGTCCTACTTTGACGGAGTTATACCAATTCAACATGAAAACCACGCATGTCATGTTGAGCCCTTTGGCTGTGCTCAGGACATGCTCTGCGAAGCATCTCGGCTTGCTGCTGCTGAGACCTGTATCCTGAGCGCAGCCGAAGGGCTCAGAGCCTGTCCTGAACAAAATGAAGGAGTGACAAGATGCGGAATATCTCAGTCGAATTGGTATCATACAGGGGAAGATAC
>JAKSDJ010000703.1 GCA_022360155.1 Chloroflexales bacterium
AAGCGCGCCTCACGGCGGGCGTTCTTCCTGAGCCGCCAGCGGGCGCGGCGGGTGTTGGCCTGCTGGAGTCGCTGGCGATGCTGGAAACGGCGCTCCCGCACGCGCTGGACGGTTGCTCCGCTGTAGGTCTCGCCGTCGCTGTCGGCGGCCAGATTCACGAGCCCCAGGTCAACGCCCAGGAAGCCGGTCGGCTCGTCGGGCGCAGGGTTGGCCTTGGTCTGGGTGATGTGCAAGTAAAACTGCCCGTCACGTTGAACGAGTTCTGCTCCACCAATCTTCCAACTTGTGTCGTACAGGTGGCGACGCTGAAACTCGCCCAAGATAAGCTGACCGATCACCCGACCTGTGAGCGTGTTCAGGCTCACCCGATCCAGGCTCAACAGCCGGTAGGTGCGCGCATCGTAGCGGATGCTGCTGTCCGGCTTGAACGTCGGGTAGGTGTCCGCGCCGTTCGTCCGCGCCGCCCGTACCGCCTCAGCCGCCTTATCCCTGGCACAACAGGCCAGTTGCGCCCCCAGCCCATAATTGACGCGGGTGGGGCCGTAGACGACGTGGTGCAGCTTGTTCTTGTTGGTGATGCGCTCGTTCCACGCGACCGACGCACAGTAGGTCGCCGCCGTGTTGAACGCCGCAGCCGTCGCCCGAATGGCGGTTGCGGCAGCAGCAGCAAGCGACAGCTTGCAGCATATGGTACGTGTGGAAAGCGTTTGCATCATAAAACACGTATACCACAAATCGAACGCCCGTGCAAGCGCACGCTGAAGCGGGCTCAAGCAGGGCGCTCCTCCCAGCGCTCAAGCTCCTGGGTTTCCGCGCCTAAAGGCAAGCTATCTATGACAACAACGTATTATAGCCTGTTTTGAACGTTTCGGGATCATGTTGATACTCGGCATACAACCCCAGCGTGAACAGCAAGCCGAAGATATACTAGTAGTTGTAGAACGAAAAGCCTGGATCGTAGTAGTGGATCTTGGTTGCCCACAGATACGGTTGCAGCGCGTTTGGGTCCAATCCATCTCCATAGGTTTCGCGCTGGGTTTCTTCCCGCAACGCGCACAACTCGGAAATCGCAAGCTCGCGCTGCTGGCGTTGTTCGAAGACGCGCTGCTCGAACAAGAAACGGCTAGTCATACTGATTCCCAGTTGCGCCGCGCCTTGCAACGATGCATCCAGGATGGCGCTTTGTTCGCCGGGTTCGGCCTGTTGCAGCGCCGCCTGGCGAATAATGGTCTCGCAGAAGATGCTGGCGGTTTCGGAGAGTGTTTCAGCGAGGTGGCTTTGCAGCGCGGTACGATTGATCAAGTTGAAGTTGTGATATGCGTGACCAAGTTCGTGCGCCAGGATACTCATGCTGACAAAGTCTGGCCTGTAGTTCAGTAATCGCTCACAGAGGGCGACGGCGCGCTTTCCTGGCTGCGGCTCGGCATCGATCCACTGTTTGCGGAAGGCGCGCGCCGCAAACGCGCTGAGCCAGTCGGAGTATGTGCCGAATTGCTGGATAAAAAAGGCCGTTGCTGTAGCATAATCCCACTTGGTAGCGCTCGTGCCGATGGGTGCAAACAGGTCGTACCATGCCAGGCGCTCGACGCCAAGAGCGCGAGCCTTGGCCCGGAAGTAGCGTTGACAATCGGGAAATGCCTCGCGCACCGCCGCAAACATCGCCTCCAGCGTTGCCCGGTTGATACTGTTGACGAACAGCGACTCGTCAAGCGGTGATTCCCATCTGCGGCGCTGGCTGAGCGTGTTGACTTAGCCTTTAATGCTGTTGATGGCTGCAGCAAGGGGAACAGCAACGTTCTGCCACGCCCGGAGCTCGACGTCGTAGGCGCGTTGCCGCACCTCCCGGTCGGCATC
Organism: Chloroflexales bacterium; assembly: GCA_022360155.1. Lineage (GTDB taxonomy): Bacteria > Chloroflexota > Chloroflexia > Chloroflexales > Chloroflexaceae > JAKSDJ01. The sequence goes on from JAKSDJ010000703.1 coordinate 1,855, forward strand.
GTAAGCGGCGTTGCGGATAAAACTCATCGGGACGTGCGTTATTTGGCCATCGCGCTCAAGGGCAACACTCAGTTGCGATGTCACGTTGCTGTACAACTGCTTCCAGGCGCCGCCGCTTACGCTCAATTCGTGCGCGAGCGCCTCTTCGGCGGGCGGCATGAGGCGCTGGACGCTTTGCAAAGCATAGCGGTGATCGCGGGCAAGCGTGGATTCTTTGTACAGCGCCGCGAGATCAAGTGAGCCGATCCAGCTTGTAAAGCGCGTGCCAAACTGCTCCAGCACAACCAGCGATCGTTGGAGTTCGCTCATTTTGGCCTGCGCCAAGGTATTATGTGCATCGACGGCAATGCAGCACGCCAGGTAGTTGGAAAGAGTTGAAGTTTGTATCGAGAACGTCGTTATAACGCTGCGTTATTTCGTCAAAGACGGCAACCGGCGCAGCATCGCGTGTCGCTTGGAGCTGGCGCCCAATGTTGTGCTGATCGAACAGCGCTGCGCGATCGACAATCTTGCGGGTAACTGTCGTAAAGCCTTCATCGAATTCGGGCGATTGAAGGCGACGATCGGCTTTTATGCGAAGTAGACATAGTAGCTGCATGACCGTTTTCGGTGCGGCTACAAACCGTACGTGAAGGCGCTCTCCGCAAGAGGCCGCCAGCGCGACTGCAAGCCGCGCCTACAGAATGCTTGAGCAGTAAAGTTACATTGTTATCCTGAACCCCCTAGTCTGAGAAGCTATCCGAAAAGCCGCTCGAACAAGCAAGATGGGGTTTGCATAAAGAGAACGAGCGTGCCGCATTTTGGCGTGCGGCAGCCATGCTTGCGCGCGGCAGCATGGCTGCCGCACGCCG
>JAKSDJ010000854.1 GCA_022360155.1 Chloroflexales bacterium
CACGGCCTTTGCGTAGTCCCAGACGGCGCCAGCGGGTTGGCGCTGGTCGAAAGAACCCACCATTTCCACGCCAATCGAATACCAGCCCGTCCGCAGGCTCCCATTGCCGGTTCCGGCGTGGATGCCAATCTGACTCATCGGGGTGAAGAGCCAGATGCCATCGGGCGCGCAGTAGATGTGCGGCGCTGCGTTCCAGCCCTTGCCACGATAGAAGGTCTGCATGGCCTGCATGGTGTCGAGGCCGCGCCATGCGTCTGCGGTCGGTTTGTAGGTGTGATGCAGCACGACCAGCGCTGGCGCGAGCGGACCAAAATCATATTCGTGGACATAGCGCAGCCAGGACGGGATGTCCAGGACGCGGCCAATCATCGGCGGGGTTCCAGTTGTGGAATCATGTGTGGGCATAGTGATCTGCACGTGGGTGGCAGTGCAGGCATGGAAAAAGGGAATGGCGCAGCCTACACTGCCATTCCCTTGGTGTGCGTTCTTATTATAGCACACATGCGCCAAGTCAACAAGTACTGCGGCGAGTGGGCGAGCGATGGCGAGCCGGGGTGCGCTGGGTGTTTACGCGGGTGCTTATAATCGCCGAAAAAACGATCAGAAAACGACGAAAACACAAGAAAAGCGCCGAAACACCATCGTTTCAGCGCTTTGTATTGCTATTTCGTGGGGTGTCTGATGGGGCTCGAACCCACAACCCCCTGATCCACAGTCAGGTGCTCTGCCCTTGAGCTACAGACACCACGTTTATCTCGGAAAAGTATAGCATGGGCGGTTCAATGCTGTCAAATGCATTTCAAAGACCGCATGGCGGCTGCAACATTACACAGAACACGATATTATCATCCCCGGAAACCTTAGGATTTACGCGGCGCCTATCGCCAAGCCTGCGACTGAGACTCGGTTTGCCTCCAGTAGGGTGGAAGTATCTCTTTTTTGTATCACGGGCGTGGGGAAATGACCGCGCAAAACGATGGTTCGCAGATTTACCGTCAGCGCGGCTGCAAGCCGCACATCGAATTTCTCTCTGCAATAGACAGCCAGCGCGGCTGCAAGCCGCGCCTACAGAGCTATCGGCTATTGTTACATCAGTTGCTCATCTGTTCGCAGTCGGGTATAATTTCCAGGGTGGGCTGGAGTTGCAACTGTGCAGGGGGAGAACTGATGGAGCCGAAACAGCGGCTTGCGCTGATCGACGGCCACGCGCTGGCGTTCCGGGCTTTTTATGCCTTGAAAGATGCGGGTTTACGCTCCTCAAGCGGCGAACCGACCTATGCGGTGTTTGGCTTCACCCAAATCCTGCTGACGATGATCCAGGAGCAGCAACCTGATTATGTCGTCGTCGCCTTCGACGTAGGCCGCACCTTCCGCGACGATCTCTACGCTGAATACAAAGCCGGTCGCGTCGAAACGCCCGAAGAGTTTCATCCCCAGTTGGAACACATCCAGCAACTCGTGCGCGCGCTCAACATCCCGATTACAACGGCTGAAGGCTATGAAGCCGATGATGTGATCGGCACACTCGCGCACCAGGCCGCCACGCAGGGCATTGACACGCTGATCCTCACCGGTGACACCGACACGTTGCAACTCGTGAACGACCATGTTCGCGTGCTGCTGGCGAACCCTTATGGCCAGAAAACCACCACCACGCTTTACGACGAGGTGAAGGTGCGCGAGCGCTACAAAGGGCTGCGGCCCGACCAGCTCGCCGATCTGCGCGGCTTGAAAGGCGATACGTCGGATAATATCCCTGGTGTCAAAGGTATTGGCGAGACCGGTGCGATCAATCTACTCAACCAGTTTGGCAGTATCGAGCAACTCTACAAGCACCTGGACGAAGCGCCGAATCGTTATCGCAAGCACCTCGACAGCCAACGCGACCAGGCGCTGTTCAGCAAACGCCTGGCAATGATTGTCTGCGATGTGCCGGTCACCCTCGATCTTCAGGCGGCAACGCTCCGCGACTATGATCGGGGCGAGGTGATAAAGCTGTTCCAAAACTTGGAGTTTGGCAGCAGTCTGGTGAAAAAACTGCCATCGACTGCTGGCGCGGTCGAAATGCAGGAACTCCCGGAGACCAAGACGCCCGGGTCGCTTCAGCATTCCCTGTTCGATACGCCAGGACCAGCCAACGCAGCGCCAGCGCCAACTGACGGCGGGACGCAGCAACTCGCGCTCTTCGACCTACCGGCGCAGCAAGCGGGACACGCCGCCGCACCTGCCGTGACCGTCACACCCAGTCAACCGGCGCTGGGCGAGTATCAGGCAGTGACGAGCGAGGAAGCGCTGAGCGAGGTCATCAGCGCCCTCAATGCGGCGCCAGGCTTTGCCTTCGACACCGAGGGAACCGGGCTGCGTCCCTTCCAGAGCGATGTCGTCGGTATTTCGCTGGCCGTGCGTCCCGACGCAGCCTGGTATATTCCTTTCGGGCACCGCACCGGGCAACAGCTACCGCGGCAACTGGTCATCGACGCGCTACGCCCTTTTTTCGCCGACCCGCAGAAGCCCAAATACGCCCACAATGCCAAGTTCGATATGGAGATGCTGGCCCAGGCCGGCATCACAGTACAGGGAATTGCCTTCGACACCATGATCGCTGCTGGACTGCTGGGGAAGCGAATGGGGTTGAAAGATCTGGCTTTCTATGAACTCAAGATCAGTGAGCCGATGACCGCCATCGAAGAATTGATCGGGCGCGGCGCTAAGCAGATCACCTTTGACTATGTCCCCATTGACCACGCAACGCCCTACGCCGCCGCCGACGCCGATATGACTCTGCGCCTCAAGGCGGCCCTGGAACCGCAACTCGCCGCCCAGGCGAAGATCGCCCAGCTCTTCACCCGGCTGGAAATGCCGCTCGTGCCGATACTGGCAACCATGGAAGAGGCCGGGATTGGGCTGGATGTCCCCTACATAACCGCGCTCGGCGAGCGATTGGGCGCGCGCCTGGCCAAACTCGAAGCCGAGATCTTCACGATAGCTGGCAACCCTTTCAATATTAACTCTGGGCCGCAGCTCAACGACGTGCTCTTCCAGCGCCTGAATATTCCAACAACTGGTCTAAGCAAACTGAAGAGCGGGAAGTATTCTATCACCGCCGAGGTGCTGGAACATTTGAGCCAAGATCATCCGATTGCCCGCTTGCTGTTGCAGTACCGCCAGTTGTCCAAGCTCAAATCCACCTATGTCGACGCGCTGCCGGGTTTGGTCAACCCAAAGACGGGCCGGGTGCATACCTCGTACAATCAGATGGGAGCAGCGACGGGGCGGCTGTCATCCGATAGTCCCAATTTGCAAAATATTCCCGTACGCACCGAGGAAGGCCGTGAGATCCGTCGGGCTTTTGTCGCCGCACCAGGATGCGTTTTCGTCGCCGCTGACTACTCGCAGATCGAACTGCGTGTCCTGGCCCACTTTACCCAGGATGAAAATTTGCTCCAAGCCTTTGCAGAAGGGCAGGACATCCACGCGGCAACGGCGTCACAGCTCTTTGGCATGCCAATCGACCAGATCGACAAGAATCAGCGCAGGCTGGCCAAAACGGTCGTGTTTGGCGTCATCTACGGGATTAGCAGTTTTGGCCTGGCGCAACGCACCGACTTGAGCCGCACCGAAGCGCAGGCGCTGATTGACGCGCTCTTTGCTCGCTTCCCCAAAGTCCGCGATTACATCGACACCGTTCTGGCCCAGGGTCGCCGCGATGGGTACGTCACATCGCTCTTTGGCCGCCGCCGCTACACACCGGAACTCAAGGCGGGCGGCCCGCGGCGCCAAGCAGCCGAGCGCGAAGCGATCAATGCGCCAATCCAGGCTACCGCCGCCGATATTATGAAGATCGCAATGGTCAATGTGGCCGAGGCGCTCAAAGCCCACAACGGACAGACACGGATGCTGCTGCAGGTTCACGACGAGCTGATCTTCGAGGCGCCCGCCGACGAAGCCGCTGCGATTTGCGCGCTGGTGCGCAAGGTGATGGAGTCGGCGTATCCCGACCTGCGGGCGCCGCTCAAGGTTGATGTAGAGATGGGCGGCAATTGGGAAGAGATGACTGAGGTAGCAGCGGATCTGACATAAACACCACGCAGCGTACCATCCTTTTTCATCCCCTGTTAAGCTCTTTGCGGCATAAATTATGTTAGAATGGCGCAAGAGTCCTTCAGTGTGTCATACGTTATTGACATATATCCGTTGTAACGGGGCGCTAAGTGTTGCCCTTCAAGGAACAGAGAGACTATGCAACCTGCCCTGATAATCGATGAAACAGCGAATGGATCGCAACGGCGCATACCAGCGAGCCCAACTTTTTCCGTTGTTGCGCCGGTATACAATGAAGAACTGTTACTGCCCGAATTCTGTCGACGAATGGTCGCCGTTCTCGAGTCGATTGGTGAACCATTCGAGATTGTGCTGGTCAACGATGGCAGCCGCGATCGTTCGCCCGAGATTATGAACCAACTCCACGAGCAAGATCCACGGATTAAAGTGGTCAACTTCTCGAAGAATTTCGGTCATCAACTCGCCATCACCGCCGGCACCGACTATGCCCGCGGTCAGGCTGTGATCGTCATCGACTCGGATCTGCAAGATCCGCCGGAAGTCATCCCCGATCTGATCCAGCGCTGGCGCGAAGGCTACCAGGTCGTCTATGCGGTGCGCGCCGAGCGGGAAGGCGAAACATGGTTCAAGAAGGTCACAGCGGCATTTTTCTATCGCCTGATCGACCGGATCACCAATGTAAATATCCCGGTTGATACCGGCGATTTCCGCCTGATGGATCGCAAGGTCGTCGATGCGATATCTGGTATTCGCGAGCACCATCGCTTCATGCGCGGCCTGTCGGTGTGGGTGGGCTTCAAGCAGATTGGGGTGCCGTACAAACGTGATGCACGCAAGGCTGGCGAGACAAAATATCCCTTACGCAAGATGCTCAAATTCGCCATGGACGGGATTACCAGCTTCTCGTATCTGCCGCTGCAACTGGCGACGTACATGGGTTTTGTGGTTGCAGCATTAAGTTTACTCTTCCTCATCGCGGTCTTCGTTCTGCGCCTAGCCGCTGCTAATCCCGATCCGACAACGGCTGCCTTCTATGGGCAGGCTTCGACGCTCGTCACGGTGCTTTTCTTGGGGAGCGTGCAATTGATCTTCCTTGGTGTGATCGGCGAATATCTGGGTCGCATCTACGATGAGGTTAAACGCCGTCCGCTGTACATTGTCGCCGATGCCCTTGGCTTCGAGGACGAGAAGAAGTAGCCATTCACCGCTTGGTATTCAGAGAATGTGAGGAACCGCGCTGTCGATAGCGCGGCTCCTCTTCTTTTCCCCGCCTCCGCGCCTCCTCACTTCATTCCCGAGTACGCGGGGACCATCCCTTTGTCGCCCTATCCCAATCGACAATAATGATTAGGCGCTCAGGCTATACGTCGTAGTCAGCCGCGTGTGATGCGCACATTTAGCCTCGTTGGCGGCTCTGCAGCGAGCTAAGCACAACATCATTTGAAATCTGCAAGGTCTTGAAAAGGGCTTTGAGAAGCTCTTTTCAAGACCTTACGGGCTTCAAACGGCAACCTGCAAGGCAGTTGTACGTATATTGATAAAGATCTTTATGCGGGAGCGTCAGGGCGGCAAGCGTCATGATAATCACCCTTGCAACGATGTTACGTAGTTGTTATGCAGGCTGTCTATAATCGGCATTAGTGTCTCGATAAAACAGGCGTATTCCTAAACCCTTGAGGAGGAACCATTGTGGCACAGCGCAACGTTGAAACAGAACGAGATGGATCGGCCTTGGTGTTCGCGGCGGCGTGCTTGCCGCTGTCTTGCTTGCTGTAGTGATTATTGGCGTGGGGTTAACCACGATGAAGTTTGCCCAGGTCAACGAAGGAGATCGAGGCATTGTTGTGACCCAGGGCCGAGTCGAGGCTATTCAAGAGCCCGGTCTCTTCTTCCGCCCCTTTGCCCCATTCACCAACATCGAGATTGTCAACGTACGCCGCCAGATGCGGCAGGTCTCACAAAATGTCGCCAGTAGCGACAAGCAACTCTATGATATCGATATCTAGGTGGACTTTAGCCGCATCCCGACCAAAGAGGCGCTTAAAGTGCAATATGGCGAAATCGGCGTCAGCGATGATCACCTAGAAGGCTTCATCAACGACGCGCTGAAGAGCGCCAGCACCCAATTCACGCTCGACCAGGCGCTTTCTGATCGGGGCAGTTTTTCAGATCGCATTCGCCAGTTTCTCACCACGCCAGCTGGCGATGGGCAGCGCAGCCCAGTGGAACAGCTCTATGTGCGCTTAGATGCCGTCAAAGTGATCGACATCCGCGTTGGCGAGGATTACGCCCGCTTATTAGCGGAGAAGGCCAATCTCGAAGTCCAGATCGAGACCGAAGAGAAGCGTCGCCAGCAGATCGAAGCCCAACAGTCCAATAATCTGTTTCAGGCTGAACAAGAAGCGCAAGTCGCCCTCACCAGGAGAGGGGGTGCACCGCGGCGGCACTAGAAGCGGCCAGCCGTGAGTCGCAAGTGCGCGCGATCCAGGGCCGCTATTGGCGCGAAAACCCTGAACTCTTCGAACTGTGCAAACGAGAGTTGATGGTCGAAATGCTCAATGGCGGCAATCTCTGGTTTATCGACCCCAATACCGATTTGACCCTCCTGCTCAACCAAATGACCGAAGGCGTGTCGACGGCGGTCGTCCAACAGCAGATCCAACCAGCAACTGAGCCGCAGAACACAACACCAGCGCCGTAGTCTCTACTCAATCCATAGGCGTCTCACGAACAAACGCCCGCAGCCAGCACTATGGATCGCGGGCGTTATAGTTGGCGTTGTTCCGTCTGGTTGAATTCATCTACTTCGCATTAGCAAGAGCTAGGAGCGATCAATTTGCCGAGTTGACGCTGAGCCGATTTGTACATCATTAGGTAGATGCGCTATACTGTTGTTTAGATGCAGTGGTAATCGTTTTCGGATACGCCGGAGAAATGCGGTGGAGATATGCTCCACCATCAATTGTTATATTTTTCTCCAGGCCTAAGCGATAGGTTCGGGTTCTCGATATTGTATATGCCTGCAACATCACTTTCATTGCTCTACATGAACCGCTCCCATCTGCATCGCTTCGGAAGACCGGATTGCGGATGGGCGGCTTTCACGTATATGCACTCCCACTGGAAATGGGAGCAGTACAATTCGAAACTTTTACGCGAAGAACTATTCTGTCTTATGTAAAAATCATTGTAGAGTATGGAGGAAGAATCGATGAATCAGCAAGGTTCTGGAAATAGATCCTTTGGTAGGGGGTCTGGTACGACTTTGCGCGGCGGCACCGTCGCAAGCTTGATCGGCCTAGGGGTCGTTGCGCTGATTGCAATTATTGCAATAACAAACTCGATTACTATCGTTGATGCGGGGACACGTGGCGTATTGAAGACCTTTGGTGAGGTGACTGGTATATTAAATGAAGGCTTGAATTATCGCGTACCTTTCATTACATCGGTTACCACGGTCGATGTGAAGACCCAACGCTATGGATCATCAACATCGGCTGCCTCAAGCGACTTGCAGATTGTCACCACCGAAGTCGTTATTAACTATCGGCCCGAACCATCAAGTGTAGACCAGTTGGTACGCGAAATCGGCACAGAATATGTTGATCGGGTGGTCGAGCCAGCATTACAAGAAGCGTTGAAAGCAGCAACAGCCGAGTTTACTGCCGAAGAATTGATTACTCGCCGCCCCGAAGTATCAACCGCTATTCAAGAAACGCTGCGTGAGCGACTATCAACAAGGGGGATCACGGTTGAGGCGGTGGCGATTACTGAATTCAGCTTCAGCGAGGAGTTCGCCCGCGAGATCGAGGCCAAACAGGTCGCTGAGCAGGCGGCGTTGCGTGCCCAACAAGAATTACGCCGCGCCCAAATCGAAGCCCAGCAACAGGTCGCCCGCGCTGAAGCGGAAGCCGAGGCGCGCCTAGAGATCGCTCGTGCCGAGGCGGAAGCCTTACGCCTCCAGCGCGAAGTCATCTCACCAGAACTACTCCAGCTACGCTTTATCGAGCGTTGGGACGGCATTTTACCGCGCTTTCTCGGCGGCGATACCGGTATGATCCCGCTGGTCAACATTCCTGAAACCGAATTCGGAGCCGACCAGGCACGGACAACACCGGCGCCAGCACCGGCAAACCCAGCGCCTGGCGAGGAGCCTGCCGCCGAACCAACTGCAACACCGTAACACCTCATTGAGGTGTAAAAACGTTTATGGCTGATTTAGAGAGCAACAGCGTCACAACTTCGCATGAATGCAGTGGGTGTGATCCTTATGCTCCCTAAACAGCTCTCCAAATGAGACCTGATCGTATGCTTTGCAGCACTGCGATCAGGTCTCATTTTAACTGTCGCGTGCCGAACGCTGCCGCTCCCGGCGATGAGGCTGCCAATACATAAGCAGACTGTCCAGTCTCCGCAGTATAACGATCAGCAATAGCGTGTACGGCTTCTGTTGCGTCAGAACGACCCAATACCGCTACAACCCCACTGTTTCCCAACCCTGCGCTTCTCGCCCCATAGAGCCCCTGCGTCGGTCCAGCAGCTTGCACCAACGCTACCAGCCGGTCTGCATCAGGCGCAACTCTCGCACAGGCGTGCCAGCCCGTATGTGATTGGTACAGTAACTCGCCGAGGGCAAATGTTATGTCACTATCGTTGGGCAAGCAGTTTGACGCCCGGAGAAGCGCAGCCAGGCTACGCGCGCGAAAGTTTTCGTAGATCAAGTACGTGACAGGCGAAGCCACGGCATAACGACGCGCTGGTTCGATCGTGCCAAGCGCATCAGAAATGCTTCCATACTGCTCCGCAAAAGCGGCGCCGCCGATCTGCTCCGGCAAGATGCCACGATAGAAGAGATCGAATTCAGACGGATCGATATTCGCCAGGTAGCCGCGCCAACAACTGTCCGGTGATTGCGCCGCTTTTTCAACGGAGTTAGCCATAATTCGATAGCCCATCGCCGCACCGATACGTAGATCTGCGTGGACGGACTGGTCGGTCGCATCCGACGGGCTAGTCGCGATCCCCCACAGCGCCAGGTTATTCGGCAATGGCAGATTACCCAGCAGAGTGCAGGGGTAAGCGCGCAGTTGCAGCGGGTGGTTGGCAATGCCGCACATAGCCACGAGATAGCGTGTCGCCTCGCACGGGCTTCCAAGCATCCGCTGCGCGACAATCTGGCAATGTAACGCCATCTCACGCGGCGAGAGGCTGACACCATACGCAGCGGTAAGCGCTTGTATGGTTGCAACCAGCAGTGCAACTCCAGCGTCCGTCCCAGCGTTTAACGGCAGGTCCGACCTGATCAGCACACGCGCGCCGCCGCGAAACTGGAGAAACTCCTCGCGCATCAGCGCCAGCCACACCCCCGCAACGCCCCATAGCCACAGCGCTTGGTCATGGTTGGAGGTGCTGGAAGAAGTCATAACCGCTTGGAACTGCTCGTATTCGATGGGATGAGCGCCCAGCGCCAGAGTATCGAGCGGTATGGTCAGCGCTTCATGCGCGCTGTGCGTGTCGAGATGTTGCTCGCGGATGCGAATGCTTGGTTCGGGATCAGGCTGGATGGCCACAAACACGGCGCTAGCAAGCGGCAGCGCTAACACCAGGCTGCCGCCATAATCGGCGCTACCGCCGATCAGATCAAGTTGCTCTGGAGCGCGCGCAACCATAATTGGTCGTTGCGGCGCGAAAAAGCTTTCTTGTTCATCGTGAACAAGCGACAGAAACGTGTCGGTGTCGCGGGACATGATGCCTCTCCATGACAATACACAGCTATGCCAGGTGCGCACTTTACTCAATCAAGCCACGGGTGCGCAACTCGTCGAGCAAGACTGGTTCGATCTGGGTGCGTAACTCGGCATTGGCATAGCCGATCCAACCGACATCAGCATCGACCTGTAACG
>JAKSDJ010000789.1 GCA_022360155.1 Chloroflexales bacterium
GCCGCCTAGCATTCACTGAACAGCTTGATGCGTCTCATCGCCTCACCGCCTCATCAGCTCATTGCCAAGCGAGGCTAGCCCGCTCTGAACCTTGCCTCAGACGGATTTCGACAGAAGCAGTTCATCGTAGAATGTGTCATTGTAGTAGATGACCTGCGGTTCAATCCCATACACAGCGAAGCCGCAACGGCTGTAGCAGTGAATTGCAGCTGAGTTAGTCGTGATGACCCCTATTTTCAAGATCTTTAGTCCTTGGTTCTTCGCCCAGGCATGACATCCGTCCAGTAAAGCCGTGGCAACACCGAATCCGCGCCACTCGGCGTTGACATATACGCCTCAAATCGTGCCGCTGTGGCGGGTCTTCGCCCAATGCCCGCGGATGAGACCGGCCATTCCTATCAATTGGTCTCCTGATGATGCAACGCACATGACTCCCTGATGACTTGAAGTGTTTTTCGCAATACGCTAGATCCAGGCCTCAACCGATTCGGCGGCGGTCAAAGCGTGATCGGCCCCAAAGGCTTCTGGGTGGCGAGCGAGAGCCTCCAAACGCAACTCTCGCAGCCGAACCGCATCTTCGGGAACGGCAGCGCGAATGGTGATTGCACCTCTGTCAGCATTTGGATACTGGCTCATCGGCAACTCCTGTGCGATGTGATCGTATAAGCGGATACAAATACCTAACAATGAAACTTGGCGGCGGCAGAGGGAAATGTCGGTTCATCCCTTGCTGGGAGATCGTTCGACAGGCCATCCCAATAGTTCTATTTGTTCAGCTCGTCAAAATACGACCAGCTACTCAACTCCAGTGGTTGGATGCCTAACTGGGTCAAAATCGCCATGATCTGGGCGCGGTGTTCGGTGGCGTGGTTGATCACCTGGGTGAGAATGATCGTCTTGGGCACATCATGCGGTGTGCCATCCCAGTCGACTTGTACTGTGTCGCCGGCTTGCACCTTTGGCGCCCACTCAATGAGGCCAGAACCGCTCGTACGCACCAATTCCATCATTTCCGCTATCGTCAATGGTGGAGCATCTTTAGGGCGGCGGTACGGCTGGCCGGTGCTGATACGCGAAAAATACGATTGTTCGGCAATGACAATGTGCTGCAATGTGTCACGGATGGAGCCAAAGGCGCCAGAAATGGAGGCATCCAATTGTTCACTGGTCAGCGCAGCGCATTGTTCAAGTAGACGCAGATTAGCCCATAGGTTGTGCCCAAAGAGGGTGGTGAGCGTATCGGTCGGTGTCATAACAACTCCTTATGTCTCTGTCGCTTTTCTCCTGGTTAATGCATTGTGCCACACAAGTGGGCAAGATTGCTCCGCCGCAAGACGGACATTGGCACGGAGGAAGGGATGATCTTGGGCGAGTGAGGGCGAGAGCAGTAGCATTGGATTGTGCTATCGACCCAGAAAAGCCGCCAACACCCCGCCGCGCTGCAGGCGCTTGGTCTGCAAGCGCATGTTAGGCTGCCGCCCAGCGCCTGCCCCTGAGCATCTGTAGCCCCTATCCCAACCCTCATCGTGACCAACAATCCAGCACGTGGTAGTAACAATGCAGCTCATGTACGTCATATGGGTTGAGCCACAGCGCCATAAGCGTGCTCAATGTATCTGCGGCAGTGCAAGGCATAAGAAGCGGGAAATCCGCTGGCTCAGCCCCTGTGCCGGGAGGTGTACAACTTGGGCAGTTGCCGCCTCGTACTCGCTATTGCTGGCCACGATTACCAACAGATGTTCGGAAGCTCTGCTACGTAAGCAGATCCGTTACCCAGTTCGCGCCTTGGATAGCCGTATCCAGTTCGCGGAACTGTTGCGCTAGCCGATCGGTTTGCTGGCGCAGCGACGCGACATCGACCGTCGCAACATTGCGAATTTCTGACCGGCTATAGTGGTCGATGCGGCGAGACGCTGCATCAGCCGCCGACTTTAGCACACTGTATCGCAATTTCAGCACATCTCGTTGGGCCAATGCTTCCGTGAGACTTCCGTAATTGCCGAGCGGTGTTTGACTATTTGTGCGATTAATGTGCGCGATCAGAACAGCGAGTTGGGTGAGGAGCCGATCTAATTCGGCAAGTAAGGTTTGGGGGTCTTCGGGTGGTCGGTCGCCCTCCTGAACAAGGGCGCTGAATTTGAGCCTTTCCCGCAACTGTTCAATGCGGCGCTGGCTGTCCGCGCGAAGAACGAGCGCTTCTGCAAGCTTCATAACATTGGGTGCGGCAGTTGACACCCTTTTCCTGCCATTGTGACAACAAATGAGGTGTTGCCAACTGAGTAGCTATATTCCAACTATAGCACAAGTTGTCAAGCATAGCCTGTTTGAATTTGCAAAGCCACACCCCTAGTCGGACAAATCCTCCAGTACAATAAATATTGCAGTGATGGCCCCTTGCCATCACTGCAAGCAAGAGCAATGGGAACCATAGTCGTGAGGTCAAGCGTATGTGTCGTAATATCAAGCCGCTCTTCAACTTCGAACCGCCGGCGACTGAGGCCGAGATCCGCGCTGCCGCCGTGCAATTCGTGCGCAAGGTAAGCGGCTTTAACACACCGTCGCAAGCCAACGCAACGGCATTCAGCGCCGCCGTGGACGAGATCGCCGTCGCCGCGCAGAAGCTGCTCAACTCGCTCCAAACGAATGCACCTGTGAAGAACCGCGATGCAGAGGCAGCCAAGGCGCGAGCACGGGCTGACCGGCGATTTTCCAGGTGAATATCCTTGCAGACTCTGCTTTTGATCCACAGCTCCGTGAAAGAGCAAACGCAGTGCTTCGATATAGCTTCAAGATAACCAACGTGACTTTACGGTCGGAGCTGTCTCTGATGAATTTTGATGATCAAAACCGGTAAAGGGGAACGACGGCTCGTAGTACCGCCTTCAGGCGGCTGTGCTGCCGTCAAACTGCCTAAAGGCGACACTACGTA
>JAKSDJ010000269.1 GCA_022360155.1 Chloroflexales bacterium
GACGAACATGTGGGTTTCCGCGACGGCTACCCGCTGATCGTGATCTTTGGGCGTGGTTTCTTCTGCCCGCGTGATCAGCAGCAGTGCCGCCAATTGGTGCTCTTTCAGGATGAATTGGCGGTAAACTACTGTAAGCTCGTGATGGTAACAACTGACCCGCCGATGGTCAACGCCGCCTTCCGCGCCGGGTTGAACGCGCGCTGGTCATTCCTCTCCGATGAGCGGCGCGAGCTCATCAAGCAAATCAACATCCTCGACGAAACCGAGGGCGAGTACGCCTATCGCGCTCAGCCTTATACGTTTGTGCTGCGGCCCGACTTGACGGTTACACGGATTTACAATGGCTGGTGGTATGTTGGTCGACCGACGCTAGAGGAATTGCGCCACGATCTGCGTGCGATCATAGAGACCCGCGCCGACTATCGCTACGAGGCCTATGCCACGCCAGCAGTGCAGCAGGTACGCATCCCTCAGCAGGAGTGGCGTGATGGCGCCCAGCCGCTGGGGGCGAATGGCCTGCCGGTGGCGGACGGCATCGTGCGCTGGTTCGATATTGTTAGCGGCAACGGCGGGATCGTGCGCGACGACACGGGCGAAGAAGTATTCTTCAACTTTACCGCGATTCCCGGCGAAGGATACCGCACGATCCGACCTGGCGCGCGGGTGCGCTTCGAAGTGCTTGAGCGCTCTTCTGGCGCGACGGCACGTAATATTCAACAGCAGCAAGTGTGAGTGATAGTTCACGACCATTTCTGAGCATTCTCGCATCCTCATCTCTTGCCAATCATTGTTGTAGTCTGCTCTACACTGCTCTTGTAGAGCATCGAGCGTGGCACATCCAACCCGCGGCAGATCATGGTCAGCGGAGAGGTCGCGCGCAACATGCGGCTCACCTCCCCATTCCAACGTTTCAACGTTCCAGCGCTCTCTACTCTCCTTTCGGGCTATAAGCCTACTCGCCGTAAACTTCTCGTATCTCCGCGTGAAACTGCTCTTGATAAAACCGTTCGCTAAATGGACCAGTGTATGGGCGGCTGGTCTCTAACACACCGCGCACAATAGGTGCATTCAAGCTCGCTAATAGTCTCTCCGCCTGAAACCCTTCTTGAACCCCTGCACTAAGTTGAATGGTGAAAATGATATCTGTATCAAGATTCGATAGTGCTTCAACATCAATTTCAGACGCGCCAGAGGGTCCGAGATCAAGCCCATCTGGTTGTACAGCGGTAAAGCCAAGCTCCTCTACCATACCTCCAAGGGCAAAGTCGCGTCCCAATATCCAGGTAGAGTTTGGAGAGGGGAGATATACGACGGCAACAAGCGGTGCTGCCTCCACAGCATCGCTGAGATCAGCCCGCAAGTCTTCCGTTTGAGCTTCAAAATTGGCGATCGCCTCGGCTGCTTGTTCTTCTTGATTGAAAGCGACACCCAACTTCGTAACAATCTCTTTCCAGGCTCCACGTGCGCCAGGATTAAATGCCAGCGTTGGTGCGATTTCAGCAAATGAGTCGTAGAGTTCTGTTGCAGCCCCGCCGTCGTTAGGGAAAAGGATTAAGTCTGGGTTCAGCTCGACGATGCGCTCAAGCGATGGCGATTGTGGATTGCCGATATAGGTAGGTGTTCCCAAAACATCTTGTGGCAAGTAGGGATGATCAGTAACTCGATCACCCGCGGGAAACTCCAAACGCCCACCGTAGCCAACTGGCTGTACGCCGAGCACCAGGAGAGATTCGAGCAGCTCTTCACGAATGACAACGACGCGCTCTGGGGTTTGCGTAAAGGTGAGTTCACCAAAATCATGCGCGATGGTGACAGGGTAATGGTCAGCAGGCGCAGCCTCGCTGTCAGCGATACCTTCCTTGGTAGATGCCTCTGTTGGCGCGGCTTCTGTTGCAATCGATGCGTCTGCCGGTTCCGGCGCTTCCTGCACAGCAGGCTGCCCGCCACAGGCGGCGAGCAGCAGGGCAGCGGCGAGGAAGGCTGTGATCAAGCGAGATACATTGTTCAGCAGAGACGGTCTCGGTTGGGTATGTATTGTTTGTAGTCGGTTGTCCATTCGTTGACTCTCTTATAATCCTCCCCTTGGCGGGATCGCTGACGACGCTGTGGGTTGACCGTCAGCGTTTTACCCTCTCATCTGTCGGGCTAACAGGCGGGCGTAGAGCCCGTTCTGGTTGACAATCTCCTCGTGCCGCCCGAGCTCGACCACTCGCCCTGCGTCCAGCACCGCAATCTGATCGGCGTTGCGAATGGTCGAAAGGCGGTGGGCGATGACGACGCTGGTGCGCCCCTGCATCAGCTGGGTGAGCGCCTGCTGAATCTGGGCCTCGGTTTCGGTGTCCACCGACGAAGTTGCCTCGTCGAGAATGAGAATGGGGGCATCTTTGAGCACGGCGCGGGCGATGCTGATCCGCTGCTTCTGGCCGCCGGACAGCTTCACGCCGCGTTCACCAACCAGCGTGTCATAGCCCTGCGGCAGGTGTGTGATGAGGCGTGCGCATTGGCGACTTTGGCGGCCGCAATCACCTCTTCATCGGTGGCGTCGGGCCGGGCAAAACGAATATTCTCGGCGATGCTGGCGTAGAAGAGGAACACCTCTTGCAGCACCACGCTCAGGTTGCGGCGCAGGCTATCGAGCCGCAGCTTGCGCAGGTCGTGGCCATCGAGCAGGATCTGTCCAGCCTGGGGGTCGTAAAAGCGGGACAGGAGGCTGGCTAAGGTGCTCTTGCCGGCGCCGGTCGGGCCAACCAGCGCCAAGGTCTTCCCCGGCGGGACATTCAGCGTCACGTCGCGGAGCACGTCCTCCTCAAGGTACGCAAAGCTGACCTGTTGGAGCGTCAGCGCGCCTTGCACCCGCCCCGGGTCAATCCCGTCCGCGGGATCGGCAACGCTTGGCTTGGCGCTCAATACCTCGTGGATGCGCCCGAGGCTCGCCACCCCGCGCTCAAGCTGTTCACTCACCGTAGCCAGCTGCCAGAGCGGCAGGTAGAAGCTCGCCAAATAGAGCAGAAAGGCAACCAGGTCTTCGATGGCTAACGTGCCATTCAGCACCGCCAGCCCGCCAAACCCGATCGCCAGCACCGTGCTCACCCCCGTTGATCCTTCGATCAGCGGAAACATGCTCGCGATGTACTGGCGGGCGCGGATCTGGTTTCGCGCCAACCGTTTGGACAGGCTGGCGACCCGCTCGAGTTCACGGTCTTCGCGCGTGTAAATCTGGATATCGCGGATGCCTGCGACGTTATCTTGGACCAAGGCGCTGACCTCCCCCTGGTCTTGGGCCTCTGCCTTGAACACGCGCACGGCCGGGCGGCGCACGAGTAAGATCGTTGCCAGGACGAAGGGCATCGGCAGGAACGCAATGAGGGTCAGGACAGGGTCGATCAACAGCAGAATGGTGAAGACACCAATCGACAAGAGCAGGCTGACCAAAAAGTCATAGATGGCATCGGCCAAAATAGGCTCCAGGTTGTCAGTGTCTTTGATTACACGTGACACCACCTCGCCGGTCTGGCGCTCGGCATAATAAGCAGGCGGAAAGCGCTGGAGCTGTTTGTAGAGGGCAGTGCGTAAATCGTGACAGACGTTCCAGGCTACGACGTGGGAGTGGTGAAAGTTAAGATACTGCCCCAGGCTGCGCACACTATAGGTTGCAAGCAGCAGCACCGCCAATGTAATGACCCCTTGCTGCGCTGCCCCCGGATCGCCTTCGGCCAGCCGCAGCACCCGCACCAGATCACGGATCAGCCACGGCGCGAACAGCCCGGCGGCTGTTACCACTACCACGCTTGTAAAGACGAGTATGATCCGCCAGCGGTAGGGCTTGAGCACGGGGAAAAGCGTTTGGATGGCTGTGTTCACGTGTTGAAACCTCCTGTAACTATCGATGGATATACCACGTCAGACGCTGGTGCGCTGGCTTCGGATTCGGTCAGGAACGGATTGGGTGTAGCAAACTCCACTGCGAAGATTTCGGCTAAATCATCAATGATGAGATGGGCAGTGAGAAGGTTGCCCTGCATCCAGACGTCCCCTTTACCATAGACAGCCTTGGCCTCGAAGGCGCGGAGCGACTGCCAGATTGGATCGTCCATGATGTCACTGATGAGCCGATTGCCCTCAGCACGCTGCGCCCCTGCCCCACCGGGAGAACCGAGCACAAAGAGTACCTCGCCGTCTGCCAGAGTGATTTCCTCTTTGGAAATACTGAGCGCGCCAGACGGGATGTTGTACGTCTCCTGCATCTCCGCGACCGACATATCGATGGCGTCGGGGATGGCAAAGCCAACCTCCTTGATGATGGCCACACTCGCAATCAATGGGCTTTGCAGGCTAATGCTGCCCTCGGCCGCCAGGCGCACAACGGAGATGGTGATCTCGCCAAGGTCACCGAGGCTTTCTGCAAGCGCGGTGCGGAGTTCCGCGACCCGCTGGTCGTACACGGCAATCTGCTCCTCGGCCAAAGCAACCTGATTGAACACCGCACCCACAAAGCGATGATTGTCCTGCCAAGTCGGGGGATTGGATGAATCACCGCCATAGAGAACAAAGGGGGCGATTGCAGCTAGCTCGTCAAGCACCTCCGGCGCCACCCCGTCAGGGTAAAGGATCAGATCGGGATTCTGCTCAACCAGTACCTCCAAGTTCGGCGGAAACAGGCCGTGGTCAACGGTGCCGTCGCGAATCCAGTCGGCGATGAAGGGGTAGTTCTCAGCATCGCGCTCCAAGCCCCACGCCGCCACCGGATTGATGCCAAACGGATAGAGGTACGATGGGTAAACTAGATAGGCGACCCGTTGGGGATTCGCAGGGATACAGGTGGGCTCGCTTGCCAGCAGGTCGTGGTCAAAAAAGCGAAACCCATCCGTGCAAAGAAGGTCAGTAGAGATCGCATCCATAGCAGGAGCGGCGGCGGAGTCCGTAGTCTCAGCCGCGGGTGCTTCCGCCGCAGGGGTTGCAGTCGGCTCTGGCGCTTGCGGCACAGCAGGCTGTCCGCCACAGGCAGCGAGGAGTAGAACCGCAGCAAACAGGGTCATGATTAATCTATATGCATATGTCATGGGTTGGCTCCTTCCAATAGACATGTGATAATTCGGCTGTTGGGACAAATAGGGCGCCCTTGTAGCCGCCGTAACGGGAGCGACGACATTGTTGCCTGCTCCGCCATTCCACTGTTTTCCTCCTCCAGTGCCCTACAATCGACAGCGCACTAGTCCCAACCGCCGGCTCTGGTCACAAAGCCCCGTTCGCCGATGTGGGCGCGGATCAGATCGGCGGCATTGAGCAGGAAGAACAGCCCATTGCCACCGACCGGTCCTCCATTACTGTTAATGTACTGGTTCTGTTGGACCGCATACATCTGCTGCCAGATTGGGCCGTTCTCGATGTCCCGTGAGCTGTCGAGCGTGAGATTATTGCCCTGCTTAAAGTAGTTATTGAACACGAAATCAGCGTCCAGATCGGGCACAACCTCCAAGCTGAGCCGGTAGAAATTGTCACCGGTAGCACCTGGCGTATAGTCATTCTCCATCTCGCGCACCGCTTCACGCTTGCTAAAGCCCACATCACGGATGACCTGGTCAATTGGTGAAGTGCCGCCCTGCATCAGAATCGTGCCTTCTGCGTCAAACATAAATAAGTGTGTAACGTAGACCTCCTGCGGATTGGGCACGAGCGCCTTGATGAGTGCGATTTTCTGCTCGTAGAGGGCCAGGAACTCCTCATGCCGCTGGGTGCGGTTGAGCAGATCGGCCACAAATGCAGAGAAGGCGATCGAGTCAAGCGAAACCTCGTTTGGCGCCAGCACGGTCGGGGCGATGGCGCTCAGCTCCTCATAGACCGGCGCTTCGAGTGAACGCCCGATAATCAGGTCCGGCTCAAGGGTCAGGAGTCGCTCGAAGTTAATCGCGTTAAAGGCGCCGACGTGGGTGAGCCCGGCAGCGCTCAATCCTTCGCCAAGCGTAAAAGTCTCTTCCCCATTCGCTCCGATTCTGCCGTGTGAGCCGATGGGCTGGAACCCCAGATGCAGCGCCATCGTGGTCAGACTAAGGTCGTGCAACGTCACGACGCGTTGCGGGTTGGCAGGGATCTCGACTGCGCCCATCAGGTGTTCGACTACTCTGGTCTCACCATTACTCGTGGACGTGGTGGTGCGTACCGCTGTCGCTTGCATTGTTGCGCTAGGCTCACCTGCACAGGCCGCCAGCGTACTGGCGCCCAGCAGACTGCTGGTGGCGGTGAGAAATTGCCGGCGGGTCAGCGCGGACTGGGTCGAGTGTTTTCTTGAACAGGTCATTTGTACCTCCTTAGTACATTGCGATGCTGTGGACAGGCGTGTTTTTTTCCACGTGTCACTCAACGGTTAACC
>JAKSDJ010000581.1 GCA_022360155.1 Chloroflexales bacterium
CGCGTTACTCTATAATCGTGGCACAGAGTCCTAATTGGAAAGTGAGGCTGCAATGGTTCATGTCGCTTACGAGGTAGTCGATGTGTTCACCACTGTTCGCTTCGGCGGAAACCCCTTGGCGGTCATCCCCGACGCCCGTGGTCTAGACGACACGCTTATGCAACAGATCGCCGCCGAGTTTGGCTTCTCGGAAACGAGCTTCGTGCTGCCGCCCGCCGACCCGCAAAACACGGCCCGCGTCCGTATCTTCACGCCAACTACCGAGGTTCCCTTTGCCGGACACCCCAATGTCGGCACAGCCTTCATGCTGGCCCAGCGCGACGCCATCTTTGGGCAAACGGTCGGCGAGCAGATGCGCTTCGAGGAGCTTGCCGGCCTGGTCGACGTGACCGTGCTGCGCAGCGATGGCACTGTGACCGGGGCCGCAATCATCGCCCCGCGCGCGCTGGAGCTAGGCCAGGAAGTTGCGGTCGATCTCGTTGTCGCATGCGCATCGCTGACGCGCGAGGACATAGCGCTTACCAGGCATCCGCCGCGCATCGTCTCGGTTGGGCTGCCCTTCGTCGTCGCAGAACTCGCCAGCCGCACCGCACTCGCGCGGGCTCGAGCGGACCTGAACCGCTTCACCGAAGCCAATGCGATCGTCCCGCTGCCTGATGACGGCTTCTCTCTGTTTCTCTATACGCCCACATCTGGCGACCCGCAGCGGTTCAGCGCGCGGATGTTTTCGCCGCTCGACAACGTGCTCGAAGATCCAGCAACAGGTAGCGCATCGGCGGCCTTAGCAGCCTACTATGTGACGCTGATGCCACAGCAAGACGCCGACATTGCACTGATCGTCGAGCAGGGCGTGGATATGGGACGGCCAAGCCAGATCCGCCTCCGGGTACGCAAAGTGGGTGGGGTTGTCCAACAGGTTATCGTTAGCGGGGACTGTGTGCCGGTCATGCACGGCGAACTCAGTTTGTAATCGTGCGGCGGGCAGCGAACAGCGTTATACTCAAAGACGACGTTGCATCAACCGGCGTCACAGATCACCCGCCCCGCTATCGTTCGGCCTCAATCCGCAACACACAGCCCTCGTTGGGTCGTAAGGTTAGCGACGCAGCATCGACCGAGCCAGAACGATCCAGATACGTCGAGAGCGCAAGCATCGCTGCTCCGAACTTGGAGAGATCGATATCGCGCGCTTCGTTGGAAAAATTGAGGGCGATCACCATCTGCTCCTGCGCCGTATCACGCAGATATACAAAGCAGTCATCCGGCGTGTTCGCCACCGTTTGGTAGCCGCCCGACCCAAGAGCCTCACTTGTACGCCGCAGCGCCAGCGCCTGCCGCGTAAGCGACAGCATCGAATGCGGTTCCTGCAGCTGCCGTGCGACGTTCATCGTTGCTGCATAGGGTGCGACGGGCAGCCAGGGCGCGACATCGGGCGGGCAAAAGCCGGCGTGCGGCTCATTCGTCCATTGCATCGGCGTGCGTTCGCCGTCACGTCCTAATCCAAGCCCAGGCACGTTGCGCTCCCACGGATCTTGTACCTGATCCGGCGCGATTGGCGTGTTTTCCATACCGAGCTCATCGCCATAGTACAGCGTAGGCGTGCCGCGCAACGTGAGCAAGAGCAGTAGCGCAACTTGGGCCTGCGCCGCACCAACGCGACTAGCGATCCGGGGCTCATCGTGGTTGCCGAGCACGTAATTTGGCCAATCGTTTGGCGCGAGTGTTGCTTCCAGTGTTTCAACCAGGCGTCGCACCGCCTGCGCCTCCCACGGAATATTCAACAAGCCAAAGTTGTACGGCATGTGTAATTCATCGCTGTGCTGACCATAATAGCCAGCCCAGGTCGGCCAATCGTAGATGTGGATCTCGCCGATCGCCATCCGTGGCTGCTCGTGACTGTAGTCGTCCAGCAGACGACGCAGATCGCGAAATATCGCATGAACATCGGGATCGCCCTTGTCATACAGGTGAAGCTGCGAGTCGTAGTCGCCCATAGCGCGGTGCATAGCGTAACCTTGCGCGGGATTGGGCGGATTATCACGCAGATCGCGATCTTTCATAATGTAATGGGCTGTATCGATACGTAAGCCATCGACGCCGCGATCAAGCCAGAAGCGTACAATGTCGAACATGGCCGATTGCACATCGGGGTTGCGCCAATTCAGGTCGGGCATGCAGGACAGAAAGGAATGCAGATAATATTGCTCTGTTGCCGCATCCCAGGTCCAGGCCGGCCCGCCGAAGAAACTGAGCCAGTTGTTCGGCGGCGCGCCGTCAGCTTTCGGATCGCGCCACACATACCAGTCACGCCGCGACGAGCTGTGTGACGAGCGCGACTCGCGAAACCATGGATGTTGATCCGATGTGTGATTCGGCACCCAATCGATGATCACCTTGAGGCCGTGCTGATGCGCTGCGACGAGCAAGCGATCAAACGTTGCGAGATCGCCAAACAGGGGGTCGATATCCGTGTAGTTGGCGACATCATAACCAAAATCCTGCATTGGCGACGGGTAGATCGGCGACAACCAGATCGCATCAACGCCAAGCGTGTCGCTGAGGTACGACAAGCGCTCGATAACGCCCGGTAGATCGCCGATGCCGTCACCGTTCGTGTCCACGAAACTGCGCGGGTAGATTTGATAGATCACGCCGCGCTGCCACCAGAGGGTGTTCTGTGTAGGCGTCATACTTCCTCCGCGGTGCAGGGCGCAATCAGTGCGTCAAGCCATCGCTCGAATTGCAGAACACTCGTAAACACGGCGGCAGGTCGCGGTTCGCCGGCAGGGTCAACGGTCGCTTTCGCATCCCAGGCAGCGCCCAACGCCACGACGCCAACCTCGCTGGCGGCTCGAATATCGTAGGAAGTATCGCCAATATATGCCGCTTCGTACGCAGAGATTTGCCAGTGCGCCAAGATCTTGCGGATGCACTGCGGCTTAATCGGCCCATCAGGCGAGCCGGTCTCTACCATGTCGAAATATGGTGTCAGGCCAAAGCGCTGCACGGTGATCGCCGTACTCTGGGCGCCCTTCCCCGTCACAATGGCGGCGCGTAGCCCCCGTTGATCCAACCGTTGCAGCGCCGTTTCGATCCCAGGAAACAACCGGGCGTACTGATCATGAATGCGCTCATATTCGGTAAGATAAGCGGCAATGCCCCGTTGCCAGTCCTCTGGCATCAGCCTGCGAATCAGGCCTTCCTCACTGGCGCCGAACATAGCGACGATCTCTGCTTCGTTGTAATGCCTGTCGAGAAAGTTGCCGAACACGTGCTGAAATGCATGAATACACAGCGGCAACGTATCTGTAATTGTCCCATCCAAATCAAAGATAATGCCTTTAAGTTGCATATGGCCTCCTTCGTGATACAACCCCAACATGCGTCGTGTTACGGTGAGCATTGATCTGGCCTGTGCATTGATCGGCGCGCCAAGCATAAGCGACGTACCATTTCACGACATTCTGATTCGCGCTGTTTCGATCATTGCGTATCATCTAAATCGATTTAGATGATACCACATCGTGTATAATACTGCAATGCGCAATCGAAACGATATACATTCCCGTCCGCGCGTAACGCTGGCGGAAGTAGCCAAAGCGCTTGGCGTCGCGCCAGCCACTGTGTCGAACGCCTACAATCGGCCTGACCAACTCTCGCCGGCGTTGCGGGAACGGGTGCTGGCCACAGCAGCGCAGATGGGCTACCAGCCCAATCCGGTCGCACGCAGCTTGCGCCGTGGGTGGATGGATGCGTTGGGCGTGCTGTACACCGACCGGCTCTCGTTCGCCTTTGTTGATCCGGCGTTTGTGCAGTTTCTCACTGGTGCGGCAACCGTGGTCGAGGCCGCCGGGCTCAGCTTGGTATTGCTCCCCGGCGCACCGCGACAGGCGCGCGATCCGAGTATTGTGAGCGCGTCGGTTGTTGACGGTTTCCTGGTGTATTCAATGGCGGATGACGACCCACTGGTGCAGGCTGCCATTGATCGGCGTTTGCCCATTGTCTGTGTTGATGGACCGCGGCTCGAATCGATTCCATGGGTGGGCATCGATGATTGGGCGGCGGCGCACACGTCCGCGCGGCATCTTCTCGATCTAGGGCATCATGCGATTGGGATCATCGCTCTGCCGTTGACGATTGATCGATGGGCGGGGCCAGTCGATCAGGCGCGGCAAGCGCGGGCAAACTATCGCATGGTGCAAGAGCGATTGCGGGGCTATCGCGCGGCGTTGGAGGCCGCCAGAATCGCCTGGGAAGCAACGCCGATCGAGGAGTGTGCTGAAAATATGGAGCACGAGGGCGCGGCGGCGGCAAGGCGGTTGCTGGAAGCGCATCCGCACTTGACTGCCTTGCTCGCGATGAGTGATCGCCTCGCCCTTGGCGCGTTACGCGCCGTGCAGAAACGCGGGATAGCCGTGCCGCATCAGCTCTCTATCGTGGGCTTCGATGACATCGCCGCGGCTGAACGCGCCACACCCCCGCTGACAACTGTTCAGCAACCGCACATCGATAAAGGCGTGCGGGCCGCCGAAGCTTTTATTGCCCAACTGATGGGCCATACGCCCGCCGCCGCCGAGCTATTGCCGACGCAATTCATTATCCGGGGTTCGACGGCGCAACAGCCTTCGGGATAATGCTGCCGCCATTTTGTAGCGCGTAGAAAGCGACCCGTTAGATGCGTTTTGCCGCCTGCCAAGATGAACATATGTGCGATGTATGGGATTCCATAGCGGAGCCGCATTGTGGTATACTCTATGCATCATCAGTTGTCGTCGCTGCCACAATATGCTGCAAAGCATGAGTGATCAAAGGTTTGGAAGATTTTTTGGAAGAGGCGTCGCTGTTCGCATAGCCGAACAGTCCGCCCTGGCGTTAGCTTGGGGAAGGTTTTGACCCTGGGACGCTAAGGCATGTTTACGTTATCTTTAGTTATACAGTAGAACACAAAACCTAGGTCACGCAATTTTTATGAGCAATCACCTACCGCATCTCCGAGCATTGATGCGCGAACGCCACATTGCTGCCTGCCTGATCACCGGGGCGGCGAATCGCCGCTATATCAGCGGCTTTCGTGGGTCAAGCGGCGCGTTGCTTGTCACCGATGAATATGCCATCCTCTTCACTGATGCGCGCTATCGTCTGCGAGTGGGCCTGGAAGCGCCACTGTTCGAGTTGCGTGAGTTTAGCGCGGTGACGCCGCTATTCCAGGTGTTTGCTGCAACAGTTATTGAATTGGGCTTACGCCAGGTAGCCTTTGAAGCCGCCCAAATCAGCTTTGCCGGGCACGCTGCGCTGGTCCGGGCCTTCAAGGAACAGGCCAGCAGTGAGCGAAACATGCCCGAGTTACTTCCAACTGAGGGCTTGGTCGAGAGCCTCCGCGAAGTCAAAGATGCTTCCGAACTGGCTGTCTTATGTCATGCCATCGAACTGACCGATACAGCTATTGAGGCTGTAATCCCGCAACTCTCCCCTGATTTGACTGAGAAACAGGTTGCCTGGCTGCTTGAGGCCGAAATGCGTAAATGTGGCGCCGATGGCTTGGCATTTCCCATCATCGTCGCGGCAGGACCGAATGGCGCCTCGCCCCATGCCCTCCCCGGTGACAATCGGCTCGGCACAGGCCGTCCGATTATCATCGATATGGGCGCTGTGCTCGATGGCTACCACGCCGACCTGACTCGGACGATTATCTTGGGTGATCCAGATGAGCGCTTTCGCGAGGTATACCAAACTGTATTGGCCGCGCAGCAACACGCCATTGCCAATCTGCGCGCGGGTCTGACTTGCGACGAGGCCGACGCCCTAGCCCGCGAAGTGATCAGTGCTGCGGGATTCGGCGATAACTTTGGGCATGGGTTAGGACACGGTGTTGGCTTGGAGATTCACGAAGGGCCATCGCTACGCCGCAAGCCAGCCTGCAAAGATGCCGAGATGCCCAGCCTGCGTGTTGGCAACATTGTCAGCGTCGAGCCAGGCATCTATTTAGAAGGTTGGGGCGGCGTACGAATCGAAGATCTCGTGATGATCCACGAGGACGGCTGCGAAGTATTATCGCAAGCGAGCAAACTGCTCTGATGTTCGAGCAATAAAACTTTTACCGCGTGACGTACAAAACCTAGTTGTTGGGGTGCGACCAAGATACGGGCGTTCTCAAGCGTTTCATGTACGAAGCGGGTCTTCTTATCTAAGGTTCAAAGCGCACTACGGGAGTGAAACCCTTCGTGTTCTTTGCACCTTTATTTTTTGGTCATAAGTTATGAGCTTATCTGAACATATTTTTCGCATATGGCGCCTGCATATCTTGATACGACGCAAGCAGCGCATAGTATATTGCGCATTATGGCTCAGGCAGCTTTTCTGAAATCCATATCTGACGGTGCGGCGATGTCGCAAGCGTATCGAATCCAGGCATCTACACATGTGCGCGTCGGCGAGTCCGCCCTGAACGTTCAGCAAGTAGTCCTCTGTGCTGCCGTATGTTTGTGCGATCATGTGGAGTCAGCAAGAACGCCAAGCGCTTTTCAGACAGGCTCTGCGAGATAGAGGGAAAAGGGTTATGAGCAACATTCGATATGGCTTCTATCTGCGTCCTTCCTACGCCATGTGTATGGCGCAAGCAGCGATGCACGATATGCTCCGGCGACAGTATGGTCTCCAGGTTGCGGGCCAGTTTATGCCCCACGCGACAATCAAAGGTTTCTTTCGTTCCGATGCGCCGGTCGATACCATTATTGCCTATCTCGACGCAGCCCTTGCCGTTCGTCAATCCTTTACAGTCTACAACAATGGCGTGGTTGGCTATGACAATACAGGGATCGCGTTGCGTATTCAAAACACACCCGACGGAGCAAGGAACAAGCCATTGCAGACTTTACACCAGTCGACCCTCGATGCGCTGCTGCCGTTGGTTCATCCCGACTGTGAGTTCACGCCGCAGGAGTGGTTTGGCGCACGTTTCGATGCTCACTTGACCCTGGCAATGACCGACATCCCGCCGCAATTCTTCGACGAGATCCTGCACTTTGTCCGCGAAGCGGAACCGATTGGCCCCGCCCATTTCGTTGCGAAGGTGTTCCAACTCTTTGCCTTTACCAGTGCAGATTGGGCCGGGCGATGGTGGGAGACGATGGAATGGCAATTACTCCATACATGGCAACTATCTGTCCACAAAGGTCACCTTGTTTACGTCAAGCGATAGTATAATGACT
Organism: Chloroflexales bacterium; assembly: GCA_022360155.1. GTDB lineage: Bacteria > Chloroflexota > Chloroflexia > Chloroflexales > Chloroflexaceae > JAKSDJ01. Next base: position 7,209 of record JAKSDJ010000581.1, read on the forward strand.
GCAACTTGAATGAGATTCTGATCGTCTGAGGACGTAGATAGACAATGCGTGTACTATTCTGGCCATGGCACAAGAATCGGCCAGCTTTGAAGGTGGGTTGATGACGTTATACGCCGATGAGGTCTTTGCTCCGCTCGATCGCGATCACTTTATGGAGCGTATCGCCGGTGGCAACGAAACCGAAGTCTACATTTCAGATGACCATCGCTTTGTGGTCAAACTGAAAAACGATCTGGGCTGTGATGTCCGGGGTGCGGTAGATTGGGCCAAATCTTTGCGGACTGCCGCCGAAGAGTTTGCCGATTGCCTGGGGCCACGGAATAGCATCCCGAGCTACTATCTCGTTGCTCGTGATAGTAAAGGCAAAGTGCAAGTTCTGGTTGTGCAGCCTTTCATTACCGGCGCGCGCCAGTTGTATCAGGTGAAATACAGCAAGCTCAAACCGCATGAGCGCGATAACCTAGCTATTGAGTTGCGTAACGTCATCAGGCGCTCACTGTTGATGTATGTGCGAACCGGGAGTATGCCTGACCTATATGGGCGATCAAGCACAAGTAGCGCTGAGCGCAAACGTTTGAATAAGCCGCATATGTTACCGAAACGATTGTGGAGCTTTCTCGTCAAGCGTAATTTGCTGCGTTCGCACAACTTGATGTTGGTCGATGGCCCCGAGCAACGGGTCGTTCTCGTCGACTACGATCCGGTCCGGCGCAGTCGCCTGTACAAGAAGATCTACTACACGGTGCGCTGGATGCTCTTTTGGCGCGATCAGGTCTTGATCTTGCTGATGCAGCGCAGCGGCAAGGCGCCGCCGAGGTAATGAAGGATGAGGCGCGGAACAAAGAGGCGCGGAGACGCAGAAATGAGGAGGCGACCAAATCATCCCATCTTCTACTCTTCTACTCCGCGCCTCCGTGATTCTTCTACTCATCCGCGCCGCGCGTCATGATGCCGACTCCAACACGCAGTACTGGCGTGCATAGTCGAGCGTGACGCGGGAAAAGCGCGAGAGGAGGCGGTTGCCGATATTCGCCCGACCTACCCGCCGCAAATCCCCCGCCCCGTCCCCTGGTGTGTCGAGCTCGACATCGTGTAGCGCGAATGGACCAAGACGCAACGACGCTGCCTGCCCGCACAACACCTCGCAGCCGCCTCCAAAGCCGCTGCCCTGACCTAACGTCACTTCAGCGGCGCCGTGGTGTAATCCCAGACGAGCCGCCAGATCTGGTCCCAGTGTCAACCCGCCATTCGATCCAGTGTCGATAGTCACCAGCGGGAGATGAACCTGATCGTCGAGCGTAACATCACTGAGCGCCGGGAAATGTTCGAGGAAGGTGAGCGGCAGGAGCGTGCCCGACGGCGATGGTTGCGGCGCGCTAACATCGGGGTGACTCAGCCGCAGCGTGGAGCGAGCATAGTCAACCTGCAGCACCAGCCAAGACAGCACGTTGTATCCCAGCGCTAGATCGACCTCAAAGGGGAAACTGCTCAAGTCCACTGCTACGGCGTACAGATCGCGCAGGGTCAGATCGCCGAGACGTAGCCAGGGCAACACTGTCTCGGTGAAGGGCACGGCGTTGCTGGTCGCATCCTGGCCAAGCGCAAAATCGCCCAGCCGCAAGCCTAGCCGTCGTGCCAGGCGCAGGTCAATCGCCGAAGGATCGGTGCCGGTATCAAGCAGCACGGTTAGAGCCCGCCCGCCAGGTCCGGCGGCGGTACAACGTAGCACCCGTGGTTCGAAGAGCAATGGGAGTTCGGTTGCGCCGCTGGCAGGAAAGAAAATCTTAGTCCTGTCGTCGAGCATAGCGGAAACCCATCCAAATATAGATCGTGAACGAATTATTATCTGTATGATACCATATTCTAGCCTCAATACTTTGCAAATAAGACCTTTAAAGTCTTGAAGAGATGCTTGCGGAAGCCTTCCCCAAGATCTTAAAGGTCTTCCATCGCGCTTATCTGAAAAGTATTGATTCTAGCCCGGCAATAGCTCACAGCGAACGCCAGTGTGCGCTGATTCGCTGTGGATAACTGTGGCTCTGCGGTGTATCGGCAGCTTGATCCGCGGCTGATGTCCAAGATTGACTGAGCCCTAGCAGCCCTACCTACGGAACGGAAAAACACGTGTTCGTGTGCTGCAATATGCGCAGATATGAGAGATATGTTCCCGCCTTAGGCGAAGCGGATGCTGACAATAACGCCTGAGCATGC
>JAKSDJ010000937.1 GCA_022360155.1 Chloroflexales bacterium
CACGAACATCCTCAACCAGCCGTTGGAGGTCAACCCTTGACGCGGTGCGGGCAAAGCAGCCCCACCGCCTCCCGACCGTCTTGAGCCACGACGAGTCCACCGTCGCCTGGATGCTCTGCGTGGAACCTACCATCTGATGGCAAAACGCTCACCTTCAACCGCACATTTGCAGCAAAGCGGAAGGCGTTGTTATGTGAGACATGTATGCTTGAGAGAATATTTACTGATGTTTCTTCAGCAACCACACGTTCTCTTTTGCCGCACATTTTCCTTTCAACCCGCCAACAACATCAGTGCTCACAATAAGAGACAAATTATAACTATCGCTATAGTATTGATTTACTTCTCCTTTGCTAACTGAAAATGGAGGGCCTTCCATCAGGTTTTGGTCGTACTCATAGGTAACTAGCAACTGCGACGCTTTGCCCGTAATCTCCGTTACGTGCGCTGTATATCGATGACGCATTTCTTCTGGCAAGGCTACCAAAGCTGCTCTATCATAGATCGCATCGACTGAGCCAAGCAGCTTGCTGGATACATCAAAGATATCGCCAACAAATATATCGATATTTGTCGCGCTGTAATGCTTTACATCACCAGCTTCTGCTATGTTTGGCTCCACCCCGAGCTCCATAAATAATTGCTCAATGGCCATTTCGACTAACTCAGCTCCAGTAACGCGATAGCCCTCAGAAAGCAGCCAAGCGATATCGAGCGTTTTACCACATAATGGCACAAATACACGGCTGCCTTTCAATAGAGAAAGCTTTTCAAAATATCTCACTAGCACCAGGTTAGCTTCACTTTTGTGGAAATCAATGTTATTGTTTTCCCACCTCTGAAGCCAAAAACTTGGATCCATGGTTACTCCTTTAGAAGCTCACGGCACATAACGCTCTGCCGCTTAGCTGCGCCGCACCCATAGCAGGTTGGTGAGACAGATATAGGCGCGCTCAAAGCGCTGAGCAAGCGCCCGCGCATGCTCGGACACGTTTGTGCTCACATAGACTGGAATGCGAAACTCGGAAAGCTGTGGCAAGAAGGCATAGGGAAGATCCGTTATTGCATGCACCTCTCTCGTGAGCCAACAGTACACTGCGATGATACCACAGATGCGGTCTGATGCGCCGCCGCCCAACGGCTGGGCGCTCAGCTGCCGCGGGTGCGCTGCATAAGATGGCCTCAAAATCGCCACGATCTCGCCCGCGAAGCGGGCGGCTGGAACGCCAGGTTGGGCCGCTCACAACGAACTTTTGTAGTCTGCTTTACAGGTTCTTTTTCCTGCGCCGGTAACACTGGCTTGACACGGTCTCAGTTCTCTGGTACTGTAACTAGAAGTAAGTGAAATCATTCACAATATACCGCGTATGCTCGAATAGGCAATCATAGGCTCGCAAAGGAGGCTGCTATGGGGATCTATGTCGAGACCCGAATCCGTGGCGCCATTGATGATCTCTGGGAGCGCACCCAAAGCCCCAATCTGCACAGCCAATGGGATTTGCGCTTCAGTGCGATTCACTACCTCCCCCGCCCCAATCCTGCCCACGCACAACGATTCCAGTATGTGACACGCATCGGTTTCGGGTTGCGCGTGCATGGCGTCGGCGAAACTGTTGGCGAGCGTGAGACCGGCAACGGACGCCGCACATCGGCACTCAAGTTCTGGTCTGACGATCCCAAGTCGCTCATTGCTGTCGGCTCAGGTTATTGGCAATATCTTCCCACTGGCCATGATGTTTGCTTTCTGACATGGTATGACTACCAGACACGTTTCGGTTTCGCAGGACGTATTTTCGATCGCTTGATGTTCCGGCCGTTGCTAGGTTGGGCGACGGCGTGGAGTTTCGATCGATTACGGCTGTGGATCGAACAAGATATCGAGCCGAAGACCGCGCTTCAGTCTAGTGTCGCCCATGGACTTGCCCGCACCGGCATGGCTTGCTTGGCTAGTTGCATTGTATGGATTCGATTCCAACGACGATCTCCTCTGCTCGTGCGTGGAGTGACCCTCGCTGCGATCCTTGTCGGTCTCCTCTGGCCGGTGCCTGATACTATTCCGGCAGCGCGCCGCTGCCGCCGTCGGCCACAGCGGCAGCGCACACGGTACACTGCTCATTGAGCTCAGGAGCACAACCATGCAATCCATCTATCAACAAGCACTTGGCTCGGATTTCGCTCAGCTGCATCCACAAATCCAACGCCGCTTCGGGCTACACAGCCAAAGCAGGGTGGCGGCGATCGGCGCCGGGGTGATGGAGCGGATCTGGCATGGTGCGTACTACACCTTGCCGTTCCTGTCTGTCGGCGCATGGCGGCGGATTATGTTCCCGGAACAGGGACGAAATGTGCCCTTCACGATTGAAAACTATGCGTACCAAGATACCTTTGGTCGAGAGACCGTCACGTGGATCCGTACATTCCGCACCATCAAAGTTCGGCGCTTTGACGCCTATATGATCTATAGCCTCCAGCAGGGTCGCATTGTTGATTATCTCGGGAGTCACCAACATCTTGCGGTAGACCTCGACATATCAGTGGACCATTATGGAGGTATCCGTATGCGCTCGGGCGCCCAGCGCTTCTATGAAGGCTTGATCAGTTTCAGGTTTCCGATGATTTTTTCTGGTGTTGCCGATGTATGCGAATGGTATGACGAGACCGAGGGCCGGTTCCGGATTGAAGTGCAGGTTCACAATCGGAGATGGGGGCCGCTGTTTGGCTATCGCGGCTGGTTTCATACTGAGTGGCGACCGATTGTACCAGGCGACATACCACGAGCACTCTTGCCTTGTCGTACTGAGCGGCGCGAGTAAGTGAGCGGTCCAACGGATAGCGCATAAACCGCCTTGCGGCTGGCGCAGTGGGACCAACCTGCACCTGAAACGCTTCAAACCCGAAACCACCCTCACAACAACTCTCGATAGCAAGGTCGGCTCTATGCGCTGGTTAGGCGGCTCCCAACCCCGCCTCTCCGACCTTCGGTTTTCGCCCGCTGAACACAGCGTGCCCCGCCAGCATCCAGTGTACTTCCACTTCCCCAAACCCCGCCTGCTCAAGCCATTTGAGTTGGCCGAACAACGACGAAGGCTTATCAATATCTTCGGGGTCCAGGCGCCAAAACGTATTCCATCCCTCTCTATCAAAGAACGCAAATGCCGCTGTATGCCCGTCAAGCTCCCTAGACCGCTGCTGCACCACTTCATCCCATGCCTCTGCCGCGCATGACCTTCCCGAGTACAGAACAGGCTCTGTGCGGTGGTGGCGGCCGTCGCCCCCTCCAGCCAGAGTGGTGTCTCCAGCGGCGCCTCGACCATGTACCACAGGACCAAGCTCTCAACCGCATCCAGCAACCCAGTATCGCGCCCGAAGGCTTCATCAGCCAGGAACCAGCGACAGCGCAGCGAGCGGCTTGCCCCCACTGCCTGCACCATCGCCAGGGCAAGCTCGTTCTTGGTCTGGAAGGTCACGTCCGCAGGAATGCGACACGTGGCCCGCCGCTCAGCAAAGGCCGGGGCAGCGAGCCGGCCGGGGGCAGGTAGAGCCGTCGGTCAAGCCGGGTCG
>JAKSDJ010000833.1 GCA_022360155.1 Chloroflexales bacterium
CCTGGAGCACGCCCTCGGCCTCGTCGGGATCATTGACCAAGCGGAGCGCCTGGGCATAGACCAGCGGGGCAAACCGTTTGACCAGGCACGTACAGGCATCTGGTTCGCCCGCACGCAGCCCGTTTAGCAAGTGTTTCTCATCAGCATAGATAGAAAGATCAATCTTCGGCCCGGACACGCCTGCCTCCTTTCACTGATTCGATGCGTCGACCGAGCGTACGGTTACAGCATTAGCCCAACGCCACGTCCAGGACCATCATCACCGTGAAACCCACCACTGTCGCCGAGGTAGCAAGGTCGGTTCGTCCGCCTTGTTGCGCTTCCGGGATCAATTCTTCGACGACGACATAAATCATCGCTCCAGTAGCGAAAGCCAGCGCATGCTGAAGTAATAGTCGAACCACCGCCCGCCGTCGGGTGATAAGTGGATTGTTAAATTCCATTAAAATGGCGAACATACCAACCTGCTAACCTACCAGTGGGTCAACGTGCGAACCTGCCAACACGCTAACGGCTTTTTCGTGTTTGGCTTTCATCGCTATCGATTCGCCAGGTTTGCCGCGACCAGGATAGGATCCCATACTGGTGCAAATGGCGGCGCATAGCTGAGATCGAGTTCAGCCAGATCATAGGCCGCTCATTTATTATGTAAATTTGTAGCGATAACATCAATCCGCTTGGCAACACCTTCCTGCCCGGCCATTTGCGCCCCGAGCAAGCGTTGCGATCCCCGCTCGAATATCAGCTTGACATGGATTGGCGGATGTTTCGGCATATAGTGAGCGCGCGCCGACGCTGTCGCACTGACCGTTTCCACCGCGAAGCCTTCTTCTCGCGCGTTGCTCGGAAAGACCGGTACTGGCAACGTGGCGATCGAAGACCTTGGCCGCTGCAGTACCTACGATCCCGGCAAATGTGACATCGCCGCCAGCGACATTTGTTCCGGTAACACGCCCCTGCTTGTTCGCCGTCGTGCCCAGCGGTATATAAGCCGGTCGCCCGGTCACACGATGGTGCGCTTCGGCAACATCGCCGGCAGCCCAGATATTCGGCAGGTTAGTGTGCTGGCGGTTGTCTACAGTAATCGCTCCGGTTGGGCCTAGAGCAATTCCCGCCTCGCGCGCCAGCGCTACATTTGGCTTGACCCCCAATGCCAAAGATCACGATGTCCGCCGCTTGCGTTTCCGCTCTTGGGCATTAGTTGCGACGGTTAGTGCTTTATCTAACCATGGGTGCAATAGTTCGCGATCCTCTAGCACCTCGGCGGGGACCATGTAGTACTGCATAGTCCGCGACGAATCGCCATAGGGGGCAAATGGCGCCATCCCCGCTGACTCGTAGTCAGTCCGGTTTGTATCGTCTACTTTGAAGTACAGGGTATCGCCAGCAATGATCGCAAAAAAGACGTCATCGGCATAGAGGCCAACTCCGCCAAACATGTTCTTCGCACGGATCGGGACAAGCGGGGCCAACTGTTCGAGCACATAAGTACGGTATGCATCGGTGACTTTCATGTACGTTTCTCCAAATTCTCATCCAATCAGCTATTGCCTTTTGATGTTAAAATAAGATTAAAATAACAAGGCTTACGCAGCGATGGGGGTCGGGGAAGCGAAGCTTCCCCGAAAGCTCCTTCTCGCCGGAGCAGCGGCGGCAGCGCCGCCGCTGCTCCGGCGAGAAAAGGATTCTTGGAGGGCTGCAAGCCCTCCAAACCTCCCTGCCGACCGGTGACCGCGTAAGTCCTGTAAAATAAGATCTCATATTGAACCGTTTCAGCACAACGATGGTACGCAACCATGAAAGACGCAGTGACAGTTAGCGCAGCTTCTGCGCAGCGCGCCTACGTCTCAATGCAGCGAAACATCAAGCATATGTTCATACACTATGCTATAATTATATCCGTCTCTACAGTGTAAATTTGATAAATAACCTCCACGCTCATTCCTGTAGCGTATATGCAAATAAATATGTACGCTTTTTATTGATATCGCCACTAGAAAGGCGTTACTGTGACGAGCATGGCTTCATCCATGCAAACTGAAGAGTCATCGCCAGGGATGCCGATCAGCTCCCCAACAACGAGCGATCTGTTACATAGCATTCTCGATGGAACTACCGCTTTGATTGCAGTGATCGACTCGCAGTTCAACTTCGTTATTTTTAACGCAGTATATGCTGCGGAGTTCGCACGGATCTTCGGAGTAAAGATTCAGATCGGGATGAGTCTCTTCGATGCCTTTCCCGCATCTCCAGTTGATCAAGCCCGCATAAAAGAGCTTTGGGGACGCGCGCTGGGCGGTGAGGAGTTTACCGTCACACACTCATTGGGCGTTGCTGAACAGGAACAGCACACCTACAAAACGACATATCGCCCGACTCGCAATACGCAAGGAGAGCTCATTGGGGCGATGTGCATCGCCTATGATATTACTGAGCACCAACACACAGCAGATATGCTTGCAGCCCGCGTTCAGCAGCAAGCTGCTGTAGCTGCGCTTGGTCAACGCGCGTTACGATTAAGCTTTCTACAACAAATTATAGATGACGCGGTCGCTACGGCGGCGCAGACTCTTCAGGTCGAGTACTGTAAAGTCCTTGAATTGTTACCAGACGCCGACGCCTTGCTATTGCGTGCGGGCGTCGGCTGGCAGAAGGGTTTGCTTGGACATGCGACGGTCAGCGCTGACCCTGAAACACAAGCCGGATACACCCTCACTTGCACCGAACCTGTTACATTTACTGATCTCCGCACCGAACAGCGTTTCACTGGTTCGCCTCTTCTTTATCAGCATGGTGTTATCAGCGGAATGAGTTGCATTATTGCTGGACAGGCCGATCAGCCGTTCGGCGTATTGGGAGTGTATACTGCCACATTACGCACATTTACCCAAGATGATGTCAACTTTCTGCAAGCGACGGCTAATGTGATTAGTGCGGCGCTCCAGCGTTATCACATCGAGCAAACACTGCGGTCACGCGAAGAGCAAGCCCGGCGCAACCTGGCAGAGTTGCAGACAGTTTATGCCACCGCCCCAATCGGGTTGGGTTTTGTCGGGCCAGACTTGCATTTTGTCAATATCAACCAGGTTCTTGCCGAGATCAATGGTGTTCCGCCTGAAGGGACCATAGGGCGAACGTTGCGCGAAGTGCTGCCGGATCTCGTCGATACGATCGAGCCCTATTATGTACATGTTCTTCAGACAGGCGAATCCATCATCGATATCGATATTCATGGAACAACCGCAGCAGTGCCGGGTATTCAACGTGATTGGCTGGCAAGTTACTACCCGGTACGAGATGCTGATGGGACAATCCTGGGCGTCAACACCGTCGTTCAGGATATTACCCAACGTAAACAGGTCGAACAAGAATTACGAGAGAGCGAGGCGCGCTTCCGGGGCGCCTTTGATAACGCAGCAGTTGGCATCGCCCATGTCGGTCTCGATGGGACATTGCTCCGCGTCAACCAGCGCTTGTGTGACATTGTCGGCTACACGCGCGAGGAATTACTCCAGAAAACATTCCAGGATTTGACCCACCCGGCAGATCTGAAGAAAGATCTGGAACATTTGAACGCAATTTCACACGGCGTGCTCACAAGTTACCGCACAGAAAAACGCTATTTTCACAAGAATGGCGCCATCATCTGGATCAACTTGACCGTAGGTCTGCAACGCGATGTACGCGGCGAACCGCAATACTGTATTTCCGTCATCGAAGATATTACCGAACGCAAGCGCGCCGAGCAAGCGCTGGTCGCCGCCCGGCGTGATCAAGCGGAACTCCTGGCCCAGATCGAAGCGCTGTTGGCCAATGCCCCGGTTGGCTTCGCCTTTTTTGACCGTGAACATCGCTATGTTCGCGTCAACGAAACCCTCGCGGCAATCAATGGCTTGCCCGCAGCAAATCATTTGTATTGCACACCCAGCGAGATTGTGCCGGATCTGGCCGATTTCATAGACGCGGCTATTGAACAAGTTTTTACCACCGGCACAGGCATATACAATGTAGAAGTTGCGGGCAAAACATTTGCAATGTCGGATATCGAACGATATTGGTTGGTCAGCTTGTATCCGGTGATAGATGGCAGCACATTCATTTATGTCGGCGTCGTGGTCATCGACATTTCAGAGCGCAAACGCTCTGAAGAAGCGCTGCGCGAAGCCAAAGAGGCTGCCGAAGCTGCTGATCGGATGAAGAGTTCATTCCTGGCCAATATGAGCCATGAAATCCGAACGCCGCTGACGAGTATGATTGGGTTTGCTTCGATCCTCGCACTCCAGCTCGAGGGAAAACAGCGCACGCAAGCTCAACGCATCGAAAAGAGCGGCAAGCGACTGCTTGAAACCTTGAACGCAGTGTTGACTCTGGCCAGACTCGAGGGAGGCCAAATTGACTTCAAATGGGAGGCGATTTCTGTTGCTGAAGAAACCCTGGCGATTACGCAAATCTATCAGCCCCAGGCCGAGGAGAAAGGACTGAGTCTCCAGTTTATGATGGCGCCGGGCGTAGCCAATATGCATGCGTATCTTGATCGGGGCGCATTTAGCAGTATTGTCCAAAATCTGATCATCAACGCGATTAAGTTCACTGAAAACGGCCAGATTACAGTGGCTGTCGATGTAGACTATGATATCTATCCTGCCGCACGAGAAGTTGGCCATGCCGATGCAGACTACGATATCTATCCTGCTGCACCAAGGGCCGGACAAGTCTATGTGCGTGTGAAAGACACTGGGATCGGCATTGAAGCGGCGTTTTTACCACATGTCTTTGATGCATTTCGACAAGAAAGCACTGAATTAGGCTATTCGTATGGCGGGAGTGGCCTCGGTTTGACCATCGTCAAACAGCTAGCCGAGAAAATGAATGGCCATGTTACCGTTCAGAGTGAACAGGGACAGGGCAGTTGTTTCACCGTGAGTTTTCCCCTTGCCGCGCTTGCACCTGTTCGTCCAAAGGCGGCGCCAATAGCAGCGCCCGTGCCGCACCCCACAACACAGCACATATTGCTGGTTGAAGACGATACCGATATTCAGTCGCTTATAGCCGAGTTACTCGCTGATCATTGTAAGTTGACCATAGCATCAAATGCGCAAGAGGCGCTTGTAATTGTTCGACAAAAGCTCAATACGATAGAGCGGTCTTTTGATGCAGTTCTCCTGGATATCAACCTGGGCGGCGGGATGAACGGCATGGATTTGCTCTTAACCCTGCGTACCATACTTGCCTATGCTAATGTACCCATTGCAGCGCTGACCGCCTATGCACTCCCCAATGACCGCGAGCGCTTCTTGCAAAGCGGGTTTAACGCCTACTTGTGCAAGCCCTTCACAGTCGAGGAACTTCTCAACCTCGTTTCGCAGCTTATCTCGATAAAATAATTTTTAACTATGTTCATGTGCTGTAAACGTGCTAACCTAGGGAATATACAGCCTTGCCCCAACACGTCTCGGAAGCGATACGAGCGGCTTTTGCACTTGCTTTGTCTGCCACATTGTTACAGCACTGCTACGAACGCGACAGATCGGAAACCGCCATATTTTGCGCACAACCTGTTTATAATTTGTATTGTCACTCGCGCTGCTTTCGGGTATGATATGGGTGTGAAATGTTGAAACCTTATAAACTATTCTGGCTATCTGGAACGGCGTTACTCCGTCCCTAATTTAAGAGTCTTTACAATATAAAGGGATGGACAGAGCATTGCGGATCATACACGAAGTAGAAAGGAGTCTGTTCAAAGCGCTTTTCCACATTCTCAGGCACAGAGAACGACCCCAGCAAAGCAAGTGAGAATAAAAGAAAACAAATAGCCAGATTTGTGGAGTTGAAGAAATATGAGCAATATGTCAGAGGTGCGCAGTGGTTTACGGTGGATACGAGCCGATTTACATATTCACACTCCTGCATCGGAGGACTACGCAGAATCAGAAGTTAGCTACCTAGAAATCCTACAAGAAGCCGAACGTCGCGAGTTAGAAATTATCGCCTTTACTGACCATAATACCGTCCAGGGCTATGAACAATTCAAGCGAGAAATAGAATTCCTGCAGACTCTGGAAGCAGCAGTTCGACTAACCGCAGAGGAAGAGGAAAAGCTGGTAGAGTTTCGTCGCTTGTTGAACAAAATAACCGTTCTGCCAGGGTTCGAGTTCACCTCGCACTTTGGCGCCCATATTTTGGGCATCTTCTCTGCTGATTGGCCTATTAGCTTAATCGAAGCGACGTTGCTCCAACTCGGCATCCCACCCGATATGCTGAAACGTGGGGTCTGCGGCATTGCCAATACGCGCCACGTCACCGAAGCCTATGAGATTATTGCTCGCGCCGGCGGCTTAGTCATCGCTGCGCATGTTAATGCGCCAAATGGCGTCATTACTGAGACTCTACGCATGGGAACGAGTGGTCAGTCACGAGTCGCGGCAACCCAAAGCTCTTTTCTGCATGCCCTTGAATTTATCAACTTTTACACAGACCACGAGAAATTCACCTCACCAGGCTTTTATAACGGCAAAACAGAACATTATGATCGGCGTATGTTCTGCATTCAAGGCAGCGATGCACACCGCCTGCGTCGCCTGCCCGACGCTGAGGGTCACGTCTGGCATCGCCATGGCATTGGAGATCGTTATGTCGAGTTATTACTGCCAGATAACAGCTTCGAAGCCCTTGTGTCGCTCTTTGCCAGCCAAGACTTCGACCGAGTACGAGTGCCCAAGCGGGATCAGAAACAGTGGGCGGTCGACGCACTGCGCTTTGGGGCGACATCAGAGCGCCAGGTGCTGCGGAGCATCGGCGACGACCCCGATGTCGCTACTGAACTCTGGCGCGATGTAGCAGCCCTGGCAAACGTCGGCGGCGGTGTGTTGGTGATTGGCTGCGAACCAGGCGGGCAAGTCATTGGCGTGATCCGGCCCGATCAAGTGTGCGAAGCGTTGCGCCGCGGCGTACAGGATTGTTTGGAACCGCAGCCGTATCTCTCGCTCGAACTGATGAGCTATGAAGGGAGGGATATCATACGGGTCGAAATCAAGGCTGAGGAAGTGCCGCCCTATGTCAGTACGGAAGGCGCCATCTATATTCGGCGTGAAGGCGAGACGGAGGTGGCCAGCCGCACCGAGATCATTCAACTCTGTCGCCGCGCGCTGGCCGAAAACGGCGACTTGCTCGCTGAAGGCAGTCACGACCTTGATCTCCCCCGCAGTGGTGTCGAAATCATCAATGGGCAGCGCCGTAATGGCATGTGGCTCTACGAAGTGCGCGATCTCCGCACCACTGCCGGAGTCACCCGCGACCGGGCGCAAGGCTTGTGGGCTTATGCAATTGGTCGCCATGAAGACCTGCGCGAGGGTCGGCTCGACCTCTATAGTCAGGTACGCTGGCGCGGGCAATTGGGCTTGTGGCGCGCCTACCGCCAAGGGAATCGAACCAAGTATGATCTCGTCCATCGCGATGCCAACGGGGTGATTGATCATATCTTCTACGGCGTCTCGGACTGGGGGCTAAGCGAGGGTTGGCTGGCGTTGCTGAACGAGCGGAGCGCTGATGAAACGGTCGAACAGGAACCGCAAGCCTTCGAGCGTGATGAGGAGAGTCCCTTCAACCTCTCCGAAGATACGATACTGCTCCCTGATCCATCGATGCCCTGGGGCGAACGACGCTATCGTTGGCGCGGGCGCGGCGGGCTTTGGTGCATCTACCGCGACGACGAAGGCTTGCCCCGTTTTAATCTGGCAATGAAAGACAAAGATGGCAACGGCCAGCAAGAGTTCCCTGAGGTGCCCCGTGAGAAGCTGACTGATGCGTGGTTGAGCCTGATTCGTGTCTCGCGCCCGCGCACCGGCATTGAAGTCGTAAATGCCTCACTCAGTGACGATGGCGAGTCGCAATATGTGTTCCGCAACCTGCGCACCGGCGACGTGAGCGGTGTACCTTGGCATATGCAAGACATCGAGGCGGGCACCGTGCGCGAGTACGCAGCGCGAATGTATCAGCAGGATGTACCGCTCGATGAGACTACAGTGCGCTGGTGGGGCAATATTGGTTATCTTCGACCCATGCGCAGCCAGGTCGACCTGGTGTATCGCGACGAAAACGGGGTTGACCATTTCTACTATGCAGCCCGGCGCGAAGAACTGACCGGCGAATGGCGCGAGTTGTTGGAATTGTATGGAGAAATGTAGCCATTCGGAGGGCGGCGCCGGAAGAAAACGCCAACGTTAATCTTGATAAAAGACACAGTAGGGGTGCAGCGGTGTAACCGCTGCACCCCTTCGGCTTCAATAGGGCTGACGTGTAGCCCTATTGACTTGGGCGCATGCACATCCAGCATCAGACCAGGAGACTCATTGGCGACTGAAGCAGCCGCTTTAGCTCTTGAAGATACTGGGCCGCCGTCGCCCCATCGATCACGCGGTGGTCAGCGCTGATGGTGACGAACATCATCTCGCCGATCTCGATTGCGCCATCGCGCACCACCGGCGTCTGACGTACCGCCCCAACCGCCAGTGATGCAGCCTGTGGCGGAGTAATGATCGAGACGAACTCGACCACCTCGAACATACCCATATTCGAGACCTGGAATGTCCCCCCATCCAGTTCGTTGGGCTTGATCTTACCAGCCCTGGCACGGCTGGCCATATCTTTGATCTCAGCGGCGATTGCGCCGACGCTCTTCTTGTCGGCATCAGTTACAACCGGAGCAACTAATCCTTCGTCGAGCGCGACCGCCACTCCGATGTTGATCTGCTGGTGCTGCACGACGCCAGGCTGCCCATCCGGGGTTGTGGCGTAGCTGCTATTGATAATGGGGAACTTGTGCAGCGCCTTCGCCGCAGCCTTGACCACCAGATCGTTCACCGACACTTTGACTGGGGCCGCGCCGCTCTCATTGATTTGCTGGCGTAGCTGCATTGCCGCAGCCATATCAACCTCGAGAGTGATATAGATATGCGGCGTTCCCGGCTTAGAGGCGTTCATCGTACGAGCAATGGCGCGCCGCATCCGGCTCATTGCAACGACCTCGCCCGCCGGCGCGGGAACGGGCTCCACGGGCGCCGGTGCGGCAGTAGGGCTTGGCGCAGGAGCGCTCACCGCGGGCGCGGGCGCTACACCCTCTTTCCCTTGTGTCTGCAGATAGGCTTCGACATTCTCCTTGATGATTCGTCCGCCAGGGCCAGTACCCTGGATCAGGCGCAAATCAATTCCCGCTTCGGCGGCGATGCGCCGGGCCACAGGCGAGGCCTTGACGCGCTCGGCGTGGCCGTTGGCTTGAATTGGCGGCAATGGCGTTGTTTGCACAGCAGCAACCGTTGCCGTCGCGCCGCTAGCGGGTGCGGCAGACGCCGCTGCCGGAGCAGGCGCTGCGATCGGTTCCGGCGCCACTGAACCATCGCCAATAAAAGCAATAATTTCACCAATTGGAACCGTTTGGCCCTCGGGGATCACAATCTTCTGGAGTGTGCCGCTCTCGAAAGATTCCAACTCCATCGTGGCCTTATCGGTCTCGATCTCAGCAATGATCTCCCCAACCTCGATTGCGTCCCCTGGCTGCTTCAACCAGCGCCCAACGGCTCCCTCAGACATGGTATCGCTCAACCGGGGCATTGTTACTTCGGCCATAGTCTCGAACTCCTTGAGATCAGAAGACAGAAGGTTGAGGCAGAGCAGCCATCAACGACTCTGGCCTACCGCCAATTGCCTTCTGTTGACTGATTACTGTTTGCGGGTTCCTTCCAGCACGTTGTGTATCGCTTCGATCAGATGGGGAGCGCCAGGCTTCGAGGCTTGGGAAAGCCGAGCAGCATAAGGCAGCGGCGCCTCCACCCCGGCGACACGCTGGACCGGTGCATCAAGATAATCAAAGGCCTCCTCTTGAATGGTTGCCGCAACTTCGGCCCCAATGCCATAGGAGCGCCAGTCTTCCGAAATGACCACGGCCCGGTTGGTCTTTTTGATCGAGTTAACAATGGTTGAACGATCCAATGGGCGCAGGGTGCGCAGGTCGACAACTTCAACGCTGATCCCCTCTCCTTCGAGGCGCTGGGCGACCTGCATCGTAATCACTGTCATCCGAGAGTAGGAAACGACGGTTACATCCGTGCCTTCCCGCTTTACTTCGGCGACCCCGATGGGCACAGTGTAGTCTTCACCGTCAGGCACGTCGCCCTTGGTGTCATAGAGCGCCAGGCTCTCGATGAAGATCACGGGATCGTCGTCACGAATAGCGCTGCGCAGCAACCCCTTCGCATCGTAGGGCGTCGAAGGCGCAACGACTTTCAGCCCGGGACAATAGGCAAACCAGTTCTCGAAACTCTGCGAGTGCGTCGCGGCAAGTTGGCCGATGCCGCCGCTCGGCGTACGAACGACAAGGGGCACGCGCACCTGACCGCCGAACATGTAGTGGATCTTCGAGGCGTGGTTCACAATCTGGTCAACGGCGACCAGGATGAAATTGATGGTCATAATTTCGACGACCGGGCGCAGCCCAAGCATCGCCGCGCCGGTAGCCAGACCAACAAACCCCTCTTCGGCAATGGGGGCGTCGACGACGCGCTTGGGGCCAAATTCCTGGAGCAAGCCCTCGGTCACGCGATAGGAGCCCTGGAACACGCCAATTTCTTCACCCATAAGCAAGACATTTGGATCGCGGGCCAATTCTTCACCCAATGTGTCATTGAGCGCTTGGCGGTAGGTAATCACTGGCATGTTACTTGTCTCCCCTTGCGAACCGCGTCTCGTAAAGCGCTTCCTCCTTGCCGGGTGCGTTGGCTACTGGTGTTGCATACATAAAATCAAACAGATCTTCATATTTTGGATCGGGGCTGTTGTTGGCAAAATCAATCGCCTCTTGTACCTCACGGTCGACCTGGTTGGCGATCTCTTTGAGCCAGGCGGTGTCGATCAAGCTGGCATCGAGCAGTTTGGTTGCGAAGAGCTGCACCGGATCACGCTCGCGGCCCTGCTTGACGAACTCGGGATCACGGTAGCGGTCGGCGTCGATCACGGAGTGACCGCGGAAGCGGAAACTTACCACATCTAGAATCGCCGGTTCGTGCTCGGCTTCGGCGCGCTGACGCAACCGCTGCACCGCGTCGCGCACAGCTAGAATATCGGAGCCGTCGACCTGCTCGCCGTGGATGCGAAAGGCGCAGCCCTTCTTCCAGAGATCTGGCTCAGACGAGCCAGCTTCGACCGTTGTACCCATGCCATAGCCGTTGTTGACAATAAAGAAGAGCACCGGCAACTGATAGAGCTTGGCGAGATTCAGCGACTCATACCAGGCGCCAATATTGGTTGTGCCATCACCAAGCTGGGACACGACCACACCCGGTCTGCCCTGATACTTGAGGGCATAGGCTGCCCCGACCGCCAGCGGGATCTGCCCGCCAACGATGGCATAGCCGCCCATAAAGTGTTTCTCGCTGTCGAACAAGTGCATCGAGCCGCCGCGCCCGCGGGCAACACCGGTCTCTTTCCCAAACAGTTCGGCCATCACCGGGCCGGGCGGTACGCCCCGCGCGATAATATAGCCGTGTTCGCGATAGTTGGTGTAAATGTAGTCTTCTGGCTTTAGCGCCGCCATCAAACCGACAATCGTCGCTTCTTCGCCTAGATTGAGGTGACAGTAGCCGCCAATCTTTGCTTTGACATACATCTCGCTGGTGCGTTCCTCGAAGCGCCGCAGCAAGAGCATCTGGTAATAGTAATGGCGCAACTGGTCTTCGTCTTCGTGGGCAAAGTCAAACTGATGATTAGCGGTTGCGGCAGTCTCTTTTTGATTTGAGACTTTAGTCATGCGTTGCTACTCCTCTACACGCGCAGGGTTGCGCGTTATGCAAAAGAACTACCTGTCTCCTGTCATCCTCTCTCTGGGCCATACACAATGGGCTAGGTTGAACGACACCGCCCATTTCCCGGTCGCGATATCACAGCAACTATTTCAGTCGTAAAGCCAGAGCCATCGTTTGCTTGCGATACGCTCTGCGGCAGCCGCAACGGAACACTGCTGGACTGAACTATTGAGCTCTCTCCCAGGGGGCAATATGCGATTACATCCCTGGCGGCACAACGCTTTGGGTAAATGCGCTCTGCGGCGCACCACAGGCCGTACAGTGCGCCGGCGGATCGGCGCCGCGCTCAACATTGCCACAGACGTCACAAACCCAGCGCATCGCAATCTGACGCACCAGATCCGAGCGACTCACAATCCCGACAACCTTCCCATCCTGTAACACCGGGACACGACGGATCCGCTGGTTGGTAAGCAAATGTGATACTTCTTCAACCTCGGTGTCCGGGCTAACACTAATCACGCTTCGACTCATAATATCAGCCACATTGTGGCCGGATTTAGCAATCAAGTCGTGTTCAGTGACCAGCCCGATCAGCGTTCCGCCATCATTGACTACAGGCAAGCCGCTGATCCGATGCCGAGCCAACATGCGGGCAGCATCTTCCAC